>JBNKHC010000274.1:0-24481 GCA_050290145.1 Kiloniellaceae bacterium
GTCTCCGACCCCGAGGTGCTGCTGCTCGACGAGCCGACCAACCATCTGGACCTGCCGACCATCGACTGGCTGGAAGGCGAGCTGAAGCGCTTCCGCGGCGCCCTGCTGGTGATCAGCCACGACCGCACCTTCCTCGCCCACCTCACCAACACCACGCTGTGGCTCGACCGCGGCAAGCTGCTGCGCCTCGACAAGTCCTTCGCCTTCTTCGACGACTGGGCCGAGGAACTGCGCCAGCAGGAGGCCGAGACGCAGCACAAGCTGGAACGCCAGATCGTGCGCGAGGAACGCTGGCTGCAGCGCGGCGTCACCGCGCGGCGCAAGCGCAACCAAGGCCGCCTCGCCCGCCTGCAGGGCCTGCGCAAGGAACGCGCCGAGTGGCTGAAGCAGGTCGGCACCGCCAAGCTGGAGACCGCCAGCAGCGGGCGCAGCGGCGACATGGTGATCGAGGCCGAGAACCTGTCGAAAAGCTTCGCCGGCGATGACGGCGAGGTGGTCATCCTCAAGGACTTCTCCACCCGTATCCGCCGCGGCGACCGCCTGGGCATCATCGGGCCCAACGGCGCCGGCAAGTCGACCCTGGTGAAGATCCTCATGGGCGCCCTGGCCCCGGACAGCGGCAAGCTGCGCCTCGGCGCCAACGTGGAGCCGCTCTACTTCGACCAGCGCCGCGAGAGCCTCGACCCCGAGGCGACGCTGTGGCAGGTGCTGGCCCCGGACGGCGGCGACACCATCATCGCCCGCGGCCGCCAGCGCCACGTGGTCTCCTACCTGAAGGACTTCCTCTTCGACGAGAGCCAGGCGCGCCAGCCGGTCAAGGCGCTCTCCGGCGGCGAGAAGGCGCGCCTGCTGCTGGCCCGCCTCTTCGCCAAGCCCAGCAACCTGCTGGTGCTCGACGAGCCGACCAACGACCTGGACATGGAAACCCTCGACCTGCTGGAAGAGGTGCTGAGCGACTACGAGGGCACGCTGATCCTGGTCAGCCACGACCGCGACTTCCTGGACCGCCTGGTGACCTCGGTGATCGCCATGGAGGGCGGCGGCCGCACGGTAGAGGTCGCCGGCGGCTACAGCGACTACCTGCACTACAGGACGCAGCGCGGCGAAACGGCGCGCAGCGGGGCCAGGGCCCAAGCCAAGTCAGGAGGGGCCAAGGCGGCGGCCGCCAAGCCGGAGGCCGCCCGGCCGAAGAAGGCCGCCAAGCTGAGCTACAAGGACCAGCGCGAGCTGGACCAGCTGCCGGCGCGCATCGACCGCCTCACCTCGGAAGTCACCGCTTTGGAACAGAAGCTCGCCGACCCGGAACTCTACAGTAAGGATCCGGCCGACTTCGCCCGGACCACGGAAACGCTGGGCGGCAAGCGCGAGGAACTGGCCACCGCCGAGGAGCGCTGGCTGGAGCTGGAGGCCGAACGCGAGATGCTGGAATCCGGCAAGGGAGAGCTCACCTCTTGAGCGACGCCAAGCCTCCCCGCGCGGCGCCGACCGCCGAGACTCCTCTGACACCGCTGCATCTGCTGCTGGTCCTCGGCATCATGCTGCTGTGGGGCCTCAACTTCGCCGTCGCAAAGATCGGCCTGCAGCAGATACCGCCGATCTTCCTGGTGGCCAGCCGCTTTCTGCTGGTCGCCATCCTGCTGCTGCCCTTCGCCAAGCGCTCCCACGGTCAATGGCGTGCGATCTTCGCCATCTCGGTGGTGCTGGGTCTGCTGCACTTCTCCATCATGTTCAACGGGCTGAAGATCATCGATGCCGCGACGGCGGCCATCGCCATCCAGCTGCAGGTGCCCTTCGCCGCGCTGCTCGCGGCCTTCTTCTTCAAGGACCGGCTCGGCTGGCGCCGCGCACTGGGCATGTCCATCGCCTTCCTCGGCGTTGCGGTGATCGCCGGCGAGCCGCGCCTGAGCGGCCAGTACCTGGCGCTCGGCTTTGTCATCACCGCCTCCTTCATCTGGTCCATCGCCAACGTGATGATCAAGCGGCTGGACAAGGTGGACGGCATCACCCTCAACGCCTGGCTGGCGGTCTTCGCCACGCCGATGCTCTTCGCCGCCTCGGCGGTCCTGGAGGACGGCCAGATCGAGGCCGTGCGCCAGGCCGATTTCTGGGCCTACTTCGCCGTGGTCTATCAGGCCGTGGCGGTGGTGGTGATCGGCTACGGCTGCTGGTACTGGCTGCTGCAGCGCTACCAGATGAACCAGGTCATGTCGGCGACCCTGCTGGTGCCGCTGTTCGGCGTGCTCTCCGGCGTCGTCTTCCTGGGCGAGGATCTGACCGTGAACCTGATCTCAGGCGGCGTCATGACCGTCGCCGGGGTGGGGATCATTATCCTGCGCCGCCCGAAGATCACCGCGCCCGAAGCCGAGCGGCTATAAGCAGAACGGCATGTATCAGGCTATAGTGCGGCCATGACGGATTCGGAAATCATCGATCGCCCCTCCCCCAACCACGACGCCCGCCCCGACGGCCAGGAGGTCGACATGCTGGTGCTGCATTACACCGGCATGCAGAGCGGCGAGGCGGCGCTGGAGCGCATGTGCGACCCGGACGCCAAAGTCAGCGCCCACTACTGCATCGAGGAAGACGGGCGCATCTTCGCCCTGGTGGGGGAGGACCGCCGCGCCTGGCACGCCGGCGTCGCCCTGTGGCAGGGGGCGAGCGACATCAACGCCCGCTCGATCGGCATCGAGCTGGTCAATCCCGGCCACGAGTTCGGCTACCGTCCCTTTCCCGCTTTGCAGATGTCGGCCCTGAAGGCCCTGGCCCTCGATATCCTGGCGCGCCACCCCATTCCGGCGGCGCGGGTGCTGGGCCATGCCGACGTGGCGCCGCTGCGCAAGGACGACCCGGGCGAGCTCTTCGACTGGCGCGGCCTGGCGGGCAGCGGCATCGGGGTCTGGCCGGAAGAAGGCTCGGCGGCGGTGCTGGAAAGCGCCGTCGGCCAGGCCTTGGAGCGCATCGGCTACGGCTATACCGACGAAGACCTGCCCGCCGTGATCCGCGCCTTCCAGCGCCACTACCGCCAGAGCGGCATCACCGGCAGCGCCGACGCAGAGACCCGCCGCCGGATGGCCGCCCTGCTCGCCGTGATTGACTGAAGTGCCCCGCGGCGCAGGCCGCGATTGACGAAAACCCTTAGAATTCCTACATAAAAGGTCGCCAGACGGCCGGATGGCCGCCTTCGGGGCTCTAGGGCCCCGGGGGAGGAAAGTCCGGGCTCCACGGAAACAGGGTGCCGGGTAACGCCCGGCGGGGGCGACCCCAGGGAAAGTGCCACAGAAAGCAAACCGCCGGCCCCGGCGCCGCAAGGCGCGGGAGGCAGGCAAGGGTGAAAGGGTGCGGTAAGAGCGCACCGCGGCCCCGGCGACGGGGACGGCACGGCAAACCCCACCCGGAGCAAGATCAAGTAGGGACGGCCGGCGGGCCTTCGGGCCGCGCCACGCGGGTTTCCGCGCCGCCGTCCGGGTCGATCGCGCGAGGCGCCGGGCAACCGGCGTCCCAGATGAATGGCCATCTACCGCCGCCGCCTTCGGGCGCCGGTGGGGACAGAACCCGGCTTACAGGCCGTCTGGCGTTTTATTTCCCCATTTCATCCCATCCCCGCTGCCGCTCCGGCGCCGCGCCAAACCGCCGCTCCACCTTGCGGAGCGCCGAATTCGGCCACTTTTTTGCCCTCTCCGGAACAAAGAAAGAACAGATCTCGAGGCCAGATTCGATTGGGCTTTGATTGTGGTTTTTCTCGAAAGACCCACAAGGGGTGCCACAACTACATGCCGAGGCCCCGAAAAGAACACTTTAAGCTCTTGTTAACCCGCAATAATTACTTGTAGCGGCATTGACACCCATGAAATCCCATGATATCCCAAATGATCCCATTTTAGGGGTAAGGTACGGCGATTTTTGCCAAGTCACCGTTGGGGGCGCAGATGACGCCAGGGTGGCCGGGACAGACGAGCGGGGAAGGAGCCGCGGGGGAACCAGGTGGCGATCTTTATTGGCACCTTCGAGAACAAGGTGGACGCCAAGGGCAGAGTATCCGTCCCGGCGCCGTTCCGCCAGGCACTCGCCGGCCTGTCCTTCCAGGGCATCGCCGCGTTCCGCTCGCATCGCGCCGATGCGATCGAGGGCTGCGGCATGGACTTCATGGAGCAGATGATCGCCCGCGTCGGCGAACTGGACCTTTTCTCCGCCAACTCCGACGATCTGGCGACGACCATCTTCTCCGACTCCCAGCAGCTGCCCTTCGACAGCACCGGCCGCATCCAGTTGCCGGAGAACTTCCGCCAGCATGCCGGCATCACCGGCAAGGCCGCCTTCGTCGGCATGGGCCAGCTGTTCCAGATCTGGGAGCCCGGCAAGCTGGAGGCCCACAAGGCGGCGGCGCGCGAGCGCGCCCGCGAGCAGCGCCTGACCATTCCCGCGCCCCAGGGTGGCTCCGGGGGTGGCGGCTCCGGCGGCGGAGGCGGACGATGAGCGCCACGCCTCCCTCCACCGGCCCCGGCACCGGCGGGCACCGCCCGGTTCTGCTGCAGGAAGTGTTGGAAGCCTTGGCGCCGCGCGACGGCGCCATTTACGTTGACGGCACCTTCGGCGCCGGCGGCTACAGCCGCGCCATCCTGGCGGCCGCCGACTGCACCGTCTGGGGCATCGACCGCGACAAGAGCGCCGTCGCCCGCGGCCGCGAGCTGGCCGCAGGCTATGCCGGGCGCCTGCAGGTGATCGAAGGCCGCTTCGGCGACATGGCCGAGCTGCTGGCCGACAAGGTGAGCGAGCCGCTGGACGGCGTCGCCCTCGACCTGGGCGTCTCCTCCATGCAGCTCGACCAGCCCGAGCGCGGCTTCTCCTTCCGCGCCGACGGGCCGCTGGACATGCGCATGGAAGGCGCCGGCGAGCGGGCGACCGCCGCCGACGCGGTCAATTCCCTGCCCGAGGCCGAGCTGGCCGACATTATCTATACCTACGGCGAGGAGCGCCGCGCCCGCCAGGTCGCCCGCGCCATCGTCGCCGCCCGCGCCGAGAAGCCGCTGAGCCGCACCGCGGAGCTGGCCGAACTGGTGCGCGGCGTGGTCAAGGCGCCCAAAGGCGCCAAGGGCGCCAAGGCCATCGACCCGGCGACCCGCACCTTTCAGGCGCTGCGCATCTACGTGAACGACGAACTGGGCGAGCTGCACCGCGGCTTGGAAGCCGCCGAGGCGCTGCTCGGCCCCGGCGGACGCCTGGCCGTGGTCTCCTTCCACTCCCTGGAAGACCGCATCGTGAAGCAGTTCCTGCGCGCCCGCAGCGGCCAGCAGGCCGGCGGCTCGCGCCACGCCCCGCCGAGCCCGGCCGAGGACGTCAAGGCGCCGACCTTCACCCCGCTGTTCCGCGGCACCCGCCGCGCCGGCGAGGAGGAGTGCCGCGCGAACCCGCGCGCCCGCTCCGCCCAGCTGCGCGCCGCCGAGCGCACCGCCGCCCCGGCCTGGCCCCGCGAACATGGGGAGGCCCGCGTCGCATGAAGCGCTTCGTCATCTTCTGCTGGCTCGTCGCCGGCTCGGTCACTGCCCTGATCCTGTTCCAGATCAAGCAGGAAGTGCGCAGCCTGGAGCAGGAAATCGCCCAGACCCAGCGCCAGATCGTCAGCGACCAGGAAGCCGTGCACGTGCTGGAAGCGGAGTGGAGCTTCCTCAACAGCCCGACCCGCATCGGGGCGCTGGCCGAACGCCACCTGGGCATGGCGCCGATCCCGGCCGAGCGCATCATCGGCTTCGAGGACCTGCCGCTGCCCGGCGCGCCGGACGACGAAGACGGCGTCACGCCCGAGGACGACGGTTCGAAACGACCCTCCGCGGCGACCCTCGTGAAAGCTGGGGTGAAAGCCGGCATCGAGACGCCCGCCGGTCTGGCAGGAGCGCTGCGCCAATGATCCGCCGTTTCATCGCCAGGCAACTGCGCCAGCCGCTGCCGCCCGCCAGGCCGGAGGGCGACTTCTATGCCCATTCCCTGCCGAAGGGCGACCTCAGCGCCAGGCAGCTTCTGGGGGGCCGCCCCGCCGTGGTGCGGGTCGACGGCGCCACCAAGCAGGCGCTGGAGACCGGCCGTACCCGCCTGCTGGTCGCGGCTGTCAGCTTCACCCTGGCCTTCGCGCTGATCGGCTGGCGCCTGGTCGACCTGGGCCTCATGGCCGACCAGCACGAGCCCTCGCTGGCGCGCAGCCTCTCCTCCGACGCGCTGGAGACCGGCCGCGCCGACATCGTCGACCGCAACGGCATCGTGCTGGCGACGACCATGCCGACGGCCTCGCTCTATGCCAACCCGCAGCACATCCGGAACCCGGAAAGCGCCGCCGAGCGCCTGGCCGAGGTGCTGCCCGACCTCAGCCCCGCCCACCTGCGCGCCAAGCTGGCCAGCGGGCGCAGCTTCGTGTGGCTGCAGCGCAATCTGACGCCGCGCCAGCAGTACCAGGTCAACCGCCTGGGCATCCCCGGCCTCTACTTCCAGCGCGAGCAGCGGCGCTTCTACCCGCACGGCGCGCTGCTGCCCCACGTGGTCGGCTTTACCGACGTCGACAATCAGGGCCTGGCCGGCATCGAGCAGTCCTTCGACGACGTGCTGCGGTCCTCGGCCAGGCCGCTGCGGCTCAGCATCGACCTGCGCGTCCAGCACGTGCTCGCCCAGGAACTGGCCGGCGCCATGGCGGAGTTCCGCGCCATCGGCGCTGCGGGCGTGGTCATGGACGCGCGCACCGGCGAGGTGCTGGCGATGGTGTCGCTGCCGACCTACGACCCGGAAAAGCCCGCCGCCGCCCCCGCCGACGCGCGCTTCAACCGCGCCAGCCTGGGCATCTACGAGATGGGCTCGGTCTTCAAGCTCTTCACCACCGCCATGGCGCTGGACGAGGGCATCGTCGACCTGAACGACGGCTACGACGTGCGCCAGCCGATCCGCGTGGCGCGTTTCACGATCCGCGACTACCACCCCAAGAACCGGTGGCTGTCGATCCCGGAAATTCTCATGTATTCCAGCAACATCGGCACCGTTCACATGGCCATGGATGCCGGCACGCCGCGCCAGAAGGAGTTCCTCGGGCGCCTCGGCCTGCTGCAGCCGGCCGGCGTCGAGCTGAGCGAGGTCGGCCAGCCGCTGGTGCCCTCGCCCTGGCGCGAGATCAACACCATGACGATCTCCTACGGCCACGGCCTGGCAGTCTCGCCGCTGCAGCTCACCAGCGCCGTCGCCGCCATGATCAACGGCGGCACCGAGGCGCGCGCCACCTTGCTGAAGCAGGATCCCTCGCACGCCGACAAGGGACGGCGGGTCATCTCCGCGGCCACCTCGGAGAAGATGCGCCGGCTCATGCGCCTGGTCGTGGTCAAGGGCACCGGCCGCAAGGCCAACACCGCGGGCTACGTGGTGGGCGGCAAGACCGGCACGGCGGACAAGCCCTCCGGCGGCGGCTACGCGCGCAACTCGCGCATCGCCTCCTTCGTCGGCGCCTTTCCCATGGACGACCCGCGCTACGTGGTCTTCGCCATGGTCGACGAACCGAAGCCGACCAAGGCGACCTTCGGCTACGCCACCGGCGGCTGGGTCGCGGCGCCGGTCGCAGGCCGCCTGATCGAGCGCATCGGCCCGCTGCTCGGCGTGGCGCCGCGCGAGAACGGCGACGAAATCATCGAGCAGATACTCGTCGACATCGAGAGCAACGCGGAAGGTCGCCAACTTGCGTCTAACTGACCTTCTGCAGGGTGAGGAAGTGGTAATGCAGCCGGCAACGGCACAGGCGGAGGTAGAGATCAGCGGCCTGACGGCGGACAGCCGGCAGGTGGGCGCAGGCTACCTTTTTGCCGCCCTGCCCGGCAGCCGCGCCGACGGCCGCGACTTCATTCCCCAGGCGCTGGAAAAGGGCGCCGCCGCCGTGCTGGCGCCGGAGGGCACCCTGCTGCCCGGGACCGCCCAAGACGAGGCAAGGCCGGTCGCCCTCATCACCGATCCCAATCCGCGGCGCCGGCTTGCCCTGCTCGCCGCCCGCTTCTATGGATGCCAGCCGGAGACGGTCGCCGCCGTCACCGGCACGAACGGCAAAACCTCGGTCGCAAGTTTCACCCGGCAGATCTGGCAGGCGCTGGGTCATGACGCCGCCAGTCTCGGCACGCTCGGCCTGCAGCCGCCGCGCGCCGACGCTCCGGCCTCCCTGACCACGCCTGACTCGGTGGAACTGCACCGCTGCCTTGCGACGCTGGCCCGTGACCACATTGATCACGTTGTGCTGGAAGCCTCGAGCCACGGCCTAGACCAGTCTCGGCTTGATGGGGTCCGGGTCAGTGCCGCAGCTTTCACCAACCTGACGCGCGATCACCTCGACTACCACGGCACCATGGAGGCCTATCTGGCCGCCAAGCTGCGGCTCTTCACCGGGCTGCTGCAGGACGACGGCGCCGCGGTGGTCAACATCGACGATCCGGCAGGCAGCGACGTGGTCGCCGCCTGCCGCGCGCGCGGGGTGAGGCTGATCACCTACGGCAGGAGCGAGGGCGCCGACCTGCGCCTCCTCGCCCAGCAGCCGACGGCCACCGGCCAGAACCTGAAGATCTCGGTCTTCGGCAAGGACTACGACGTGGCCCTGCCCGTCGCCGGCGCCTTCCAGGCCGACAACGCCCTGGCCGCGCTCGGCCTTGTCCTGGCCGCCAACGTCAATGGGGGCGGCGATGGCGGCAAGGCCGTCAAGGCGCTGGAGCAGGTCTCCGGCGTTCCGGGCCGGGTCGAGCTGGTCGGCGCCACGCCGGCCGGCGGCCACGTCTATGTCGACTACGCGCA
Organism: Kiloniellaceae bacterium; assembly: GCA_050290145.1. Classification (GTDB taxonomy): domain Bacteria; phylum Pseudomonadota; class Alphaproteobacteria; order Kiloniellales; family Kiloniellaceae; genus Pelagibius. Next base: position 8,794 of record JBNKHC010000274.1, read on the forward strand.
CACGCCCGACGCCCTGGAGACGGTGCTGAAGGCGCTGCGCCCGCACACGCAGAACAGGCTCTTCGTCATCATCGGCTGCGGCGGCGACCGCGATCCCGGCAAGCGCCCCATGATGGGCCGCATCGCCGTGACGCTGGCCGACGAAGCCATCATTACCGACGACAACCCGCGCAGCGAGGACCCCGCCAGCATCCGCCAGGAGATGCTGGCCGAGGCCGCGGGCGCGCAGGAGATCGGCGATCGGGGGGCGGCCATCGCCACCGCGGTGGCCGCTTTGGGTCCGGGCGACGTACTGGTCATAGCCGGCAAGGGCCATGAGACAGGCCAGATTGTTGGGGGACAAGTCTTGCCGTTCGATGATCGGGAAATCGCCCGGACCGCAATTTCCAAGCTGGCGGGAGGCGCGTGATGGCCGCTGCGTCCCACCAAGCTGGCGCCAAAGAGGTGCTGTGGACCGCCGAGGAAGCCGCCCAGGCGACCGGCGGGCGCAACACCCTGGACTGGCAGGCGACGGGCGTGTCCATCGACTCGCGCAGCGTCGAGCCCGGCGACCTCTTCGTCGCGCTCAAGGGCCCGACCTTCGACGGTCACGACTACGCCGGCAAGGCGATCAAGGGCGGCGCCGCCGCCTCCATGGTGCATCGCCGCGCCGACGGCGTGGACGAGTCGATGCCGCTGCTGATCGTCGACGACACCTTCGCCGCCCTGTGGCGCCTGGGCACCGCGGCGCGCGAGCGCAGCACCGCGCGGCTCATCGCCGTCACCGGCTCGGTCGGCAAGACCGGCACCAAGGAGGCCCTGCGCCTCTGCCTCACGCCCCAGGGCGTGACCGCCGCCAGCGTCGGCAGCTTCAACAACCACTGGGGCGTGCCGCTGAGCCTGGCGCGCATGCAGCGCGACGCCGTCTACGGCGTCTTCGAACTGGGCATGAACCATCCCGGCGAGATCCGCGAACTGACCGCGCTGGTGCGTCCGCATGTCTCCATCATCACCAACATCGAGCCGGCGCACATCGGCAACTTCACCTCGATCACCGAGATCGCCGACGCCAAGGCGGAGATCTTCGAGGGCATGGATTCCAACGGCACCGCCGTGCTGAACCGCGACAATGCCCTGTTCCATCACCTCTGCACCAAGGCGGAAGACGCCGGGGTCACGCGCATTGTCTCCTTCGGCCGCCACAAGGAGGCCGACGCGCGCCTGCTCGACTGCTCGCTGCACGCCACCAGCAGCGCCGTCAGCGCCAGCATCCGCGGGCAGGAAATCGACTACTGCCTGGCCATGCCGGGCTCGCACTGGGTGATGAACTCCCTGGCCGTGCTGGCCGCGGTCAGCGCCGCCGGCGCCGACGTGGTCAAGGCCGCCGGCGAGCTGGCCAACCTGAAACCGCTGAAGGGCCGCGGCGAGCGTCACAGCATCGAGACCACCGCCGGCACCTTCAAACTGATCGATGACAGCTACAACGCCAACCCGACCTCCATGCGCGCGGCCTTCGAAGTGCTGGGCCGCGCCAGCCTGGGCGACGGCGGCCGGCGCATCGCCGTGCTGGGTGACATGCTGGAGCTCGGCGAACGCTCCGACGAGATGCACGCCGGACTCGCCGGCCCGCTGGAGGCCGCCGGCATCGACCTGATCTTCACCTGCGGCGCCTCCATGGCCGCGCTGCACAAGGCGCTGCCGGTAAAGCTGCGCGGCGCCCATGCCGAGACCTCCAAGGACCTGGCCGGAGCCGTGGTCGAGGCGGTCCGGCCCGGCGACTCCCTGCTGGTGAAGGGCTCGCTCGGCAGCCGCATGGCCGTGATCGTCGAGGCGCTCATCGCGCTGGGCGACGACTCCCCGCAAGTAGCCAACGGACGGTAGGACACGACAAAGTATGCTCTATAACCTGCTCGTCCCCCTCTCCGAAGACGTCCAGATCTTCAACCTGTTCCGCTACCTGACGTTCCGCAGCGGCGGCGCGGTGATCACGGCGCTGACCATCTGCTTCCTGCTGGGGCCGCGCGTCATCGCCTGGCTGCGCTCCAAGCAGGGTGAAGGCCAGCCGATCCGCGAGGATGGGCCGGAGGGCCACCTGCTGACCAAGAAGGGGACGCCGACCATGGGCGGCTTCCTCATTCTCATCGCCCTGACCATCTCCACCCTGCTGTGGGCGGACCTGACCAACCGCTATGTCTGGTGCGTGCTCTTCGTCACCACCGGCTTCGGCGCGGTCGGCTTCGTCGACGACTACCTGAAGCTCACCAAGCGCTCCAGCGACGGCCTGCCCGGCCGCCTGAAGCTGCTGATCCAGGTGATCATCTCCACCCTGGTCGCGCTGTGGATCTCCAACATCGCGCCGCCGGAAATGGACACCCACCTGGCCGTGCCCTTCTTCAAGAGCCTGCTGGTCAACCTCGGCTTCATGTTCGTGCCCTTCGCGGTCTTCGTCATGGTCGGCGCCTCCAACGCGGTGAACCTGACCGACGGCCTGGACGGCCTGGCCATCGTGCCGGTGATGATCGCCTCCAGCTGTTTCGCGCTGATCGCCTACCTGGTCGGCAACTCCTTCTTCGCCGAATACCTGCAGGTGCACTACGTGCCCGGCACCGGCGAGCTGGCGGTCTTCTGCGGCGCCCTGGTGGGCGCGAGTCTCGGTTTCCTGTGGTTCAACGCGCCGCCGGCCATGGTCTTCATGGGCGACACCGGCTCGCTGTCCTGCGGCGGCGCGCTGGGCTCCATCGCCGTGGTCACCAAGCACGAGCTGGTGCTCGGCATCATCGGCGGCCTCTTCGTGCTGGAGACGGTCTCGGTCATCGTCCAGGTCGCCTCCTTCAAGATGACCGGCAAGCGCGTCTTCCGCATGGCGCCGCTGCACCACCACTTCGAGAAGAAGGGCTGGGCCGAGCCGACCATCGTGATCCGCTTCTGGATCATCGCCTCCATCCTGGCCCTCGCCGGCCTTGCAACGCTCAAACTCAGATAAGGAATCCGTCGTCCCGTGATTGATCTCAGCTTCTTCGCCGGTTTGCCCGTGGCCGTCCTCGGCCTCGGCAAGTCCGGGCTGGCCGCAGCCCGGGCGCTGCAGGCCGCCGGGGCGGAGGTCTGGGCCTGGGACGACAACGAGGACGCCCGCGCCAAGGCGCGCGAGGCCGGAGTGCCGCTGGTCGACCTCAACCAGGCGAACTGGATGGAGGTCACCAGCCTGATCCTTTCGCCGGGCATCCCGCACAGCTTCCCGCAGCCGCACCCCGTCGTGGCGGCCGCCAGGCAGAGCAACGTGGAAATTATCGGCGACATCGAGCTGCTGGCCCGCGCCCAGCGCGACGCGCGCTACATCGGCATCACCGGCACCAACGGCAAGTCAACCACCACGGCACTGATCGGCCACATCCTGGCGCTGGCCGGCCGCCAGAGCGCCGTGGGCGGCAACCTGGGCACCCCGGTGCTGACCCTGGAGGCGCTCTATCAGGACGGCATCTACGTGCTGGAGATGTCCTCCTATCAGCTGGAGCTGACCCTCTCCATCACCTTCGACGTGGCGGTGCTGCTGAACATCACGCCCGACCACCTGGACCGCCACGGCGGCTTCGAGGGCTACGTGAAGGCCAAGCGCCAGATCTTCCACCGCCAGACCAAGCCGCGCACCGCCATCGTCGGCGTCGACGACGAGACCTGCTCGAAGATCTACGGCGAGCTTAAGGCCGCCGACGAGCAGAACGTCATCGGCATCTCCGGCGAGCGCCTGGTCCCCGGCGGCGTCTACACGCAAAACGGCGTGCTGATCGACGACACCGAGGGCGCCCGCTCCCCGATCATGGACCTGAGCGAGGTCCCCAGCCTGCCGGGCAGCCACAACGGCCAGAATGCCGCGGCGGCCTACGCCGCCTGCAGGGCGATCGGCGTCGAGGCGCCGGTCATCGCCGCCTGCCTGCGCAGCTTCCCCGGCCTGAAGCACCGCCAGCAGATCGTCGCGGTGATCGACGGCGTGCCCTACATCAACGACTCCAAGGCCACCAACGCCGACGCCGCCGCCAAGGCGCTGGCCTGCTACGACAAGATCCTGTGGATCGCCGGCGGGCGCGCCAAGGAGACCGGCCTTGAAGGCCTGGAGCCCTATTTCCCGCGTATCGCCAAGGCCTTCCTGATCGGCGAGGCCGCCGAAGATTTCGCCAAGGTACTCGAAGGAACAGTGCCGGTTTCCCTGTCCGGCACCATTGCGCAGGCCGTGACAGAGGCCGCCGACGCCGCCTCCCGCCTCCCGGGCAGCGTCGTCCTGCTGTCGCCGGCCTGCGCCTCTTTCGACCAGTTCGCGAACTTCGAGCTGCGCGGCGACGCCTTCGTCGCGGCCGTCGAGGCCCTGCCCGGCGAGCGCGGCGAGATCGCCGTGCCCGCCCTGAAGCCCACACCCTCGACCGAGGGGGCGGCATGAGCAGCTTCGCGCGCACCGATACCTCCCTTCTGGGGCGCTGGTGGTGGACCGTCGACCGCTGGACCCTGCTGTCGCTCATCGCCCTCATGGGCTTCGGCGCCGTGCTGATGCTGGCCGCCTCCCCCGCCGCGGCCGAGCGCATCGGCCTGCAATCGTTCCAGCTCGCCAGCCGCCAGATCGTGCTGCTGCCCGTCGCTGCGGCGCTGCTGATCGGCATGTCGCTGGCCACGCCGCGCTGGGTGCGGCGCATCGCCTGCTTCGGCCTCCTGATCTCCATCGCGCTGCTGTGCCTGACCCTGGTGGTTGGCGCCGAGATCAAGGGCGCCACCCGCTGGATCAGCCTCGGCGGCTTCTCGCTGCAGCCCTCGGAGTTCGCAAAGCCCTGCTTCGCGGTGGTCTCCGCCTGGCTGTTTTCGCTGGAGCGCGAGGAAAGCGGCGTGCCCGGCGCCAAGATCGCCGTCGGCCTGTGGCTGGTGATGGTCTCCCTGCTGCTGATGCAGCCGGACCTGGGCCAGACGGTGCTGGTCAGCGCCATCTGGGGCGCCCAGCTGTTCCTGGCCGGCCTGCCGCTGGCCTGGATCGCCGGCCTGGCGGTGCTGGGCGCCGGGGGCATCGTCGCCGCCTACTTCGCCCTGCCGCACGTCACCGAGCGCATCAATTCCTTCCTCGATCCCGCCGCCGGCGACCGCTACCAGATCAACCGCTCGCTGGAAGCCTTCGTGAACGGCGGCCTCCTGGGCCGCGGACCCGGCGAGGGCACGGTGAAGGCGCAGCTCCCCGACGCCCACTCCGACTTCATCTTCGCCGTGGCCGGCGAGGAAATGGGCCTCATCGCCTGCCTCATCATCCTCGGCCTCTTCGCCTTCGTGGTGCTGCGCGGCTTCGCGCGGCTGATGGGCGAGAACTCCTTCTTCGTGCTGCTGGCGGCCAGCGGCCTGCTGGTGCAGTTCGGCCTGCAGGCCTTCATCAACATGGCCTCCACCCTGCACCTCATGCCGACCAAGGGCATGACCCTGCCCTTCCTCAGCTACGGCGGCTCCTCGCTCATGGCGCTGGCCATCGGCATGGGCATGCTGCTGGCGCTGACGCGGCGGCGCGTCGGCGGGGAGGCGCTCTAGATGGCCCCCAAGGCAATGACCTCCACGAAGAAGCCCACCAAGGTCGTGCTCGCCGCCGGCGGCACCGGCGGCCACATGTTCCCGGCCCAGGCCCTGGCGCGCGAGCTGCTGTCGCGCGGTATCGGCGTGGTGCTGATCACCGACGCGCGCGGCGGCGGCTTCGGCCCCGACCTGCCGCAGGTCGAAACCCACCGCATCCCGGCCGGGGCCATGGCCGGCGCCGGGTTGATGAAGAAGCTGCGCTCCGTGGCGCAGCTCGGCCTCGGCTACCTGCAGGCGCGCGGCCACCTGAAGCGCTGCGGCGCCGAGGTGGCGGTCGGCTTCGGCGGCTATCCCTCCGTGCCCACCATCCTGGCGGCCGCCCACTGCGGCCTGCGCGTGGTGCTGCACGAACAGAACTCGGTCCTGGGGCGCGCCAACCGGCTGCTGGCTCCGCGCGCCGAGATCATCGCAACCTGCTTCGACAAGGTCGATGGCGTGACCGACACCGACCGCGGCAAGCTTCGGGTCACCGGCAATCCGGTGCGCGAGGCGATTGCCGCGGTCGGCGCGCGCCCCTATGCCGTGCCCGGCGACAACGACCCGCTGCGCCTGCTGGTGGTTGGCGGCAGCCAGGGCGCCGTGGTGTTCAACGAAGTGGTGCCCACCGCCGTGGCCCTGCTGCCGGACAACCTGCGCCGGCGCCTGACCGTGCACCAGCAGGTGCCGGGCCAGGCCATAGAGGCCGTGGCGCGGGTCTATGACGACTGCGGCGTTAAGCACGATCTGGCCGCCTTCTTCGACGACGTGCCGGAGCGCCTGGCCGGCGCCCACCTGGTGATCAGCCGCGCCGGCGCCTCCACGGTCGCCGAGCTGGCAGCCGCCGGGCGGCCCGCCGTCATGGTGCCCTTCCCCTCGGCCACCGACGACCACCAGACCAGCAATGCCCAGGCCCTGGTCGAGGCCGGCGGCGGCTGGCTGATGCCGCAGTCGGGGCTCGACGCCGACAGCCTGGCCGAACGTCTGCGCTCCCTGCTGACCAGCCCGGCGCTGCTGGCGCGCGCCGCCGGCTGCGCCCATGCCGCGGCGCATATGAACGCGGCCCGCGACCTGGCCGACCTGGTCTGCGGCACCTCCCACGGCAACGGCGAGACCCTGCAGGACGAGAACAAGAACAACGGCAAGGAGGCAGCGGCATGAGGGGTCTGCCTCTTGATCTCGGCATCATCCACTTCGTCGGCATCGGCGGCATCGGCATGAGCGGCATCGCCGAGGTGCTGGCCAACCTGGGCTACCAGGTCCAGGGCAGCGACATGTCCGACAACGCCAATGTGCAGCGCCTGCGCAAGATGGGCATCGAGGTCGCCATCGGCCACAAGGCCGAGAACCTGGGCGAGGCCAAGGTGGTGGTCGTCTCCTCGGCCATCAAGACCGGCAATCCCGAGGTCGACGCCGCGCGCCAGCGCTTCATCCCCATCGTGCGCCGCGCCGAGATGCTGGGCGAGCTGATGCGCCTCAAATGGTCCATCGCCGTCGGCGGCACCCACGGCAAGACCACCACCACCTCGATGGTCGCCACCCTGCTGGACGGCGCCGGGCTGGACCCGACGGTGATCAACGGCGGCATCATCAACGCCTACGGCACCAATGCGCGCCTGGGCGAAGGCGACTGGATGGTGGTCGAGGCCGACGAGAGCGACGGCAGCTTCCTGAAGCTGCCCGCCACCATCGCCGTGGTCACCAACATCGACCCGGAGCACATGGAGTTCTACGGCACCGAGGAAGCGCTGCACCGCGCCTTCGAGACCTTCGTCGAGAACATCCCCTTCTACGGCTTCGCGGTGCTCTGCATCGACCACCCGGCAGTGCAGAACCTGATCGGCCGCATCGAGGACCGCCGCATCATCACCTACGGCGTCAGCCCGCAGGCCGACTACCGCGCCGAGGACATCCGCGTCGTCGACGGCGGCCTGGCCTTCGACGTGGAGGTCACCGACCGCAGCGGCGAGATCGAGGCGCGCGTCCAGGAGCTGCGCCTGCCCATGCTGGGCCACCACAACGCCATGAACGCCCTGGCGGCGGTCACCGTGGCGCGCGAGATGGGCCTGGAGGAAGACAACATCCGCAAGGCGCTCGCCGGCTTCGGCGGCGTGAAGCGCCGCTTCACCCGCACCGGCGAGGCCGGCGGCATCACGGTGATCGACGACTACGGCCACCATCCGGTGGAGATCGCCGCCGTGCTGGCCGCCGCGCGCCAGGCCGCCAAGGGCAAGGTCGTCGCCGTGGTGCAGCCGCACCGATACAGCCGCCTGCACGACCTCTTCGAGCAGTTCTGCACCTGCTTCAACGACGCCGACGCCGTCGTGGTGGCCGACGTCTATGCCGCCGGCGAGCAGCCCATCGAGGGCGCCGACCGCGACCACCTGGTCGAGGGCCTGCGCGCCCGCGGCCACCGCCAGGCCCTGCCCCTGCCGTCGCCCGAGGAGCTGCCCGGCGTGATCCACGAGCTGGCGGCCCCGGGCGACCTGGTGGTCTGCCTCGGCGCCGGCAACATCACCGCCTGGGCCAACGCCCTGCCCGCCGAGCTGGAAAAGCTGCAGGCCGCCGGAGGGGAGCGATGAGCGCCATGACGGCTGAACGTCATACGCCCCTGATCGAGCGCCTGCCCGAAGTGCGCGGACGGCTGACTGCGGACGCGCCGCTGAACGGCATCACCTGGTTCCGCGTCGGCGGTCCGGCCGAGGTCATGTTCCGCCCGGCCGACCGCGACGACCTGCTGGCCTTCCTGGCGGCCAAGCCCGCCGACGTGCCGGTGACGGTGCTGGGCGTCGCCTCCAACGTGCTGATCCGCGACGGCGGCCTGCCGGGCGTCGTCCTGCGCCTGGGCCGCGGCTTCGCCGACATCACGGCGGAGGGCAGCGACATCCTCTGCGGCGCCGCCGCACTGGACCTCAACGTGGCGACGGGCGCCAAGCTGGCCGGCATCGCCGGGCTGGAGTTCCTCTCCGGCGTGCCGGGCACTATCGGCGGCGCCGTGCGCATGAACGCCGGCGCCTACGGCAAGGAGATCAAGGACGTGCTGGTCTGGGCCGAGGCGGCCGACGCCTACGGCCAGGTCCACCGCCTGACCAATGCCGAGCTGAAGTTCGAGTACCGCCGCTCGGCCCTGCCTGCCGACTGGATCTGCCTGGGCGCGCGCCTGGCCGGCGCGCCCGGCGACCGCGCCGAGATCGAGGCGCGCATGAAGGAGATCCAGGGCCAGCGCGCCGACAGCCAGCCGATCCGCAGCCGCACCGGCGGCAGCACCTTCAAGAACCCGCCGGGCCACAAGGCCTGGCAGCTGATCGATGCGGCCGGCTGCCGCGGCCTCACGCTGGGCGGCGCCATGGTCTCGGAGAAGCACTGCAACTTCCTGATCAACACCGGCGAGGCCACGGCGGCCGACCTGGAGAACCTGGGCGAGGAAGTGCGCCGCCGGGTGAAGGAGACCTCCGGCGTCGACCTGGAATGGGAAATCAAGCGCCTGGGCGTGCCGGCCGGGCACGCCAAAGCGGCGGGAGGTGGCGCATGAGCGCACGCATCGCCGTTCTCATGGGCGGGATGTCCGCCGAGCGCGAGGTCTCGCTGAACTCCGGCAAGGCCTGTGCCGCCGCCCTGCGCGACAAGGGTTACGAGGTCAGCGAGATCGACGTCAGCCGCGACATGGCCGCCCTGGTGAAGGCCCTGAGCCCCAAGCCGGACGCGGTGTTCAACGCGCTGCACGGGCGCTGGGGCGAGGACGGCTGCATCCAGGGCCTGCTGGAGCTGCTGCAAATTCCCTACACCCACTCCGGCGTGCTGGCCTCGGCCCTGGCCATGGACAAGCAGATGGCCAAGACCGTGGTCGCCACCGCCGGCGTCACCAGCCCCGAGGGCCTGGTGATCAAGGCCAGGGACCTGGGCGACACGGATCCCATGCCGCGCCCCTATGTGGTCAAGCCGGTGCGCGAGGGCTCCAGCGTCGGCGTGCGCATCGTGCGCGAAGGCGACAACCAGCCGCCGATCGACGTGCACGGCTGGGAGCCGGAGACCGAACTGCTGGTCGAGCCCTTCATCGCCGGGCGCGAGCTGACCGTCAGCGTCATGGGCGACCGGGCCCTGGCCGTCACCGAGATCCGCCCCCTGGGCGAGGGCTTCTACGACTACGACGCCAAGTATTCCGAGGACAGCCAGGTCGCCGCGGTGCACGTGCTGCCCGCCGAGGTGCCGGAAGAGATCTACGAGGGCGCCATGGCGGCCTCCCTGGCAGCCCACCAGGCGCTGGGCTGCCGCGGCGTCAGCCGCTCCGACTTCCGCTACGACGACACCGGCGCCGCGCCGGGCAGCCTCTATTACCTGGAGACCAACACCCAGCCAGGCATGACCTCGACGAGCCTGGTTCCCGAGCAGGCCCGTTATCTGGGCATGTCCTTTCCTGATCTCTGTGCCTGGATGGTGGAGAACGCCGCATGCGATTCCTGAACCCCTTCAACCGGTCGACCAACACGCGCGCGACGAACAAGCGCGGCCCGGCCAAGACCACGGGGCGCGGCGGCAGCAAGCGCAAGGTCAAGAAGACCTCCCGGCGCCGCAACCGGGCCGGGGTCAACTGGCGGATGGTGATGCGCGCGGTGCCGGTCTGCCTCGCACTGGGTGCGCTCGGCGGGCTGGCCTGGCTGTGGCAGGACGGCTGGTTCGGCCGTCAGGCCGAGGCTCTGCGCCTGGCCGCCCTGCAGGGTTCCGCCGACATGGGCCTCAAGATCGAGGAAGTGCTGGTCGAAGGCCGCCACCGCACTGAGGGCGAGCTGATCCTGACACGCCTGGGGCTGGCGCTGGGCCGGCCGATCCTGGACATCGACCCCGAGGCCGCGCGCGCCGAGCTGGAGGCCCTGCCCTGGGTGCGCAGCGCCAGCGTCGAGCGCCAGCTGCCCGGCACCATCTACATCCGCCTCAGCGAGCGCGAGCCCCTGGCCCTCTGGCAGGAAAAGGGCGTGATCCGCGTGCTCGACCGCAACGGCGAGATCATCCCCGATATCGAGCCGCGGCGCTTCGCCCACCTGCCGCTGGTGGTCGGCGCCGACGCGCCGGCGCACGCCGCCAAGCTGATCGCCCTGATGAACAGCGAACCGGAGCTGCGCGAGCGCGTCACCGCCGCCGTGCGTGTCGGCGGACGCCGCTGGAACGTGCAGATCGAGGGCCGCATCGACGTGCGCCTGCCGGAGGCCGATGCGGCCGCGGCCTGGGCGCAGCTCGCCCGCATCGAGCGCCAGCAGGGCCTGCTGTCGCGCGACGTCATCGTCATCGACCTGCGCCTGCCGGACCGCCTGGTGGTGCGCACCGACCCGGAAAAGGGCCCGCTGGCCCACAAGGAAGTCAAAGGGGAAAGCACATGAGCCGCAAACGCGCGCTTGAGATCCACGGAGGAACCAGAAGCGCCGCATGAGGAAGGGTTTGGTCAGAGGCGGCATCGCCGCGGCACTTGATATCGGCAGCAGCAAGGTCTGCTGCTTCATCGCGCGCGTGGACGACGACGGGCGGCCGCAGGTCATCGGCATCGGCCAGCAAGCCAGCCGCGGCATCAAGGGCGGCGCGATCGTCGACATGGACCTTGCCGAGACCTCGGTCCTCAACGCCGTGCACGCGGCCGAGCAGATGGCGGGCACCACCATCGACCGCGTGGTGGTGAACCTCTCCGGCGGCTATCCGGCCTCCTCCACCGTCGGCGTCGAGGTGTCGCTGAACGGTCACGAGGTCGGGGAGGCGGACCTGCGCCGCGCCGTGGCCTATGGCCACCAGACGCAGCTGCAGCGCCAGCACGACGACCAGGGCCGGCAGATGATCCATTCGATCCCGACCGGCTATTCCATCGACGGCAACCGCGGCATCCGCGACCCGCGCGGCATGTTCGGCGAGCAGCTGGGCGTGCACATGCACATCATCACCGCCTCCTCGGGCGCCGTGCGCAACGTCAGCACCTGCATCCAGCGCTGTCACCTGGAGCCGGCGGCCTTCGTGGTCTCGCCCTACGCCTCCGGCCTGGCCAGCCTGGTCGAGGACGAGATGGAGCTGGGCGTCACCGTCATCGACATGGGCGGCGGCACCACCACCATCGCCGTGTTCTACGAGAACAACGTCATCTTCACCGACGTGATTCCGGTCGGCGGCAACCATGTCACCAGCGATATCGCCCGCGGCCTGTCGACGCCGCTCGCCCACTCGGAGCGCATGAAGACCCTCTACGGTCACGTCATCGCCGCCCCGACCGACGAGCGCGAACTGATCGACGTGCCCCAGGTGGGCGAAGACGAGAACTCCGAATCGCAGCAGATCCCGCGCTCCCTCCTGGTCGGCATCATCCAGCCGCGGGTGGAGGAAACGCTGGAGCTGGTGCGCTCGCGCCTCGAGCTCAGCGGCTTCGACAAGATCGCCGGGCGCCGGGTGGTGCTGACGGGCGGTGCCTGCCAGCTGCCGGGAACGCGCGAGCTGGCTTCGACCGTGCTGGACAAGCAGGTACGTCTCGGCCGCCCGACGCATGTGGGCGGTCTGGCCGAAGCCACGGCAGGACCGGCCTACGCGACCTGCGCGGGCCTGTTGAACTACGCCGCCACGGCGGATGTGGCGATGCCCGGCGAGGCATCCCCGGAACCCAGGGAGCTGGGCGGCCTGATGGGCCGCCTGGGCCATTGGCTCCGTGAACACTTTTAGAGGGCTGATAACGGACGTTCCGGCCGGATCGGAACACGAGATACCGGCGCAGCCGGGAAGTGAAGTTAGGGTCTAAGGCAACTGGAGGCAGACATGACTCTCAATTTGAATGTACCCACGACCGCCCCGGACCTGTCTCCGCGGATCACGGTGATCGGCGTAGGCGGAGCCGGCGGCAATGCCGTCAATAACATGATCCAGAGCAACCTGGATGGTGTTGAATTCCTGATCACCAACACCGACGCGCAGGCGCTGACTCAGTCGCTCTGCGATCGGCGGATCCAGCTGGGCCGCAACATCACCCAGGGGCTGGGCGCCGGCTCGCGTCCGGACATCGGCCGCGCGGCGGCGGAAGAGGCGCTGGACGAGATCCTCACCGACATCGAGGGCCAGCACATGGTCTTCATCACCGCCGGCATGGGCGGCGGCACCGGCACGGGGGCGGCGCCGGTCATCGCCCGGGCGGCGCGCGAGGCGGGCATCCTGACCGTCGGCGTGGTGACCAAGCCCTTCCATTTCGAGGGCGTGCACCGCATGCGCCTCGCGGAATCGGGCATCAACGAGCTGACCCAGTACGTCGACACCCTGATCATCATTCCGAACCAGAACCTGTTCCGCGTCGCCAACGAGAAGACGACCTTCGCCGACGCCTTCAAGATGGCCGACGACGTTCTGAACTCCGGCGTGCGCGGGGTCACCGACCTGATGGTGAACCCGGGCATGATCAACCTGGACTTCGCCGATATCCGCGCGGTCATGTCCGAAATGGGCAAGGCCATGATGGGCACCGGCGAGGCCGAGGGCGAAGGCCGCGCCATCGCCGCCGCCGAGGCCGCGATCTCCAACCCGCTGCTCGACGATGTCTCGATGAAGGGCGCCCGCGGCGTGCTCATCAACATCACCGGCGGCATGGACCTCACCCTCTTCGAGGTCGACGAGGCCGCCAACCGCATCCGCGACGAGGTCGACCCGGAAGCCAACATCATCTTCGGCTCCACCTTCGACCAGTCGATGGAGGGCATGATGCGGGTCTCCGTGGTCGCCACCGGTATCGACGTCGACGCCGAGACCCGGCCGAAGCCGATCACCCTCAGCGTCGTCGGCGGCCAGAAGGCCCGCCACGTCGAGAACGCCCCCAGCGCCGGCAGCGGCGCCGGTGCGGCGACGGCTTCCGCCGCAGTGGCTGCCGAAGGCGGCCTCTTCGGCCAGCCCTCTGCCAGTCAGCCCGCCTCCGGCTTCCCGGCCAGCAAGTATCCGCTGTCCGGCGGCACGACCATGAGCGCCGAGCCCTACGCCCCGGCTACCGGCCCGGGCGCCACGGCCACCGCCATGGCCATGCCGGAGCCGGAGCTGGAGGTGACCCCGGCGCCGCAGGCCAGGGCGGAGGAGGACAGCTTCATCGCCCCCGCCCCGGCCCAGCCGGAAGCGGAGGACGAGGCCGATACCCTGCATGCCGAGCCGGATCCCTTCGCCGAGGCGGCGCTGGCCAATGCGGCCCGTCCGGAGCCCAGAGCCGAAGCGGCCCCGCAGCCCAGCGTCCCACGCCGCGAAGCGGCCGCCGAGGCCCGCCCGGAGCCGCGCAGGGAAAGCCGTGAGGAGCGCCGCGAGGCGCCGCGGGCCGCCACCCCGGCCCCGCGTCAGAGCCTCTTCGCCAAGGTGACCGGAGCCGCCCGCGCCCTGGCCGCCACCCAGGGCAGCGACGCCGCCGCCCGGCCCCAGCAACCGGCCGCGCCGCGGCCGATGGCGGCGCGCAGCGCCTCCCCGGCCCAGCCGGAGCGTCCCTCGGCGGCGCCCCAGCAGGCAACCTCGGGCCAGCCGGCCTCCAGCCAGCCGGCCCCCGCGCAGCCCGCCGCCGCTCAGCCGACGGCCCCCGCAGGGTCCAACACGGCCCAGCCGCGGTTGTCCGGGCTGGACCCGGCCGAGCGGATCGGCCACAGCCAGGCGGAGGAAGACCTTCTGGACATCCCCGCCTTCCTGCGCCGCCAGGCGAATTGACCTAAAGCGCTGCAAGGAAGGGGATAACCCTGACTTGCAGCGCATTAGCGTTCCGCGTTCATTGCATCGCGGTAACATATTGCAACAAAGAGTGATTTGAGTGCTTGAGGGGGGCTTTCTATAGTCCCCCTACTTGTTAGTAGGTTTTTAGATCGGGGGATCCCAGCAAGACCGTCGCCGGCGCCGAAAGCCCAGGAATCCTGCGGTTTCGAAGCGAAAAAGATGCGATGGCTTGGCAATATTCGTGAATCGGTTTCGAGGCTTAGTTCGGTCGGTCAACCTCAGGATTGAGACAGATACCATGGCAGCAGATAGCGCTTCGGCAGGTCATGTCGTTCGCCAGCAAACGCTGAAGAATTCCATAAATTGCTCCGGTGTTGCGCTTCACAGCGGCGCCAAGGTGAGCATGGTGCTGCATCCGGCTGAGGCGGATACCGGCATCGTGTTCCGGCGCACCGACGCGGCCGGCGGCACGGAGATTCAGGCGACTTGGCGCAACGCCATCGAGACGCCGCTCTGCACCACCCTGGTGGACCCCAAGGGCAACCAGATCGCCACCATCGAGCACCTGATGTCGGCGCTCAGCGGCTGCGGCATCGACAACGCGGTCATCGAGCTGAACGGCCCGGAAGTGCCGATCATGGACGGCAGCGCCGCGCCCTTCGTCTTCCTGATCGAATGCGCCGGGGTCTCCGTCCAGAACAGCCCGCGCCGGGCTTTGCGCATCCTCGAAGAGGTTTCCGTCGCCGAGCCGCACCGCGCCGCCTCCCTGGCGCCGGGTAGCGGCTTCACCGTGGGCTTCGAGATCGAGTTCCCCGATACCCTGATCGGCCACCAGGAATGGTTCACCGAGGTCAACGAGAGCGCCTTCAAGCGTGACGTGGCCCGGGCGCGGACCTTTGGCCTGGCCCAGGATATCGAGACAATGCGCGCCATGGGCCTGGCCCGCGGCGGCTCCCTGGAGAACGCCATCGTGGTCAACGGCCATGAGATCGTGAACGAGGAGGGCCTGCGCTTCCCCAACGAGTTTGTGCGCCACAAGGTGCTGGATTCGATCGGCGACCTCTACATGGCCGGCACCCCGATCCTCGGGCACTTCCAGGGCGACCGGGCGGGCCATGCCCTGACCCTGCGCCTGCTGCGGACCCTCTTTGCCGAGGAAGGCGCCTGGGAGTGGACCGAGCTGACCACCAGCTACGCCGCCACCGGCGGCCAGACCCAGCCGGACCGGGCGGTCGCGGCCCGCGCCTGACGGTACCTGCCGGCTTCACGGCTGAAGCGCCGCCCGCCTCACGGCCGGCGGCGCTTTCGTTTTTCCGCCCCGGCCGCCGGAAAGCCCCCGAAAGGGGTGGATTTCCGCCCCCTAAGGGCCTCATGAGCCCGCTTGAGGCATCAGTCGCTTGGACCTATAGTCGCCTGGACAGATACCTTCTTCGGGATTGATTCGTTCGGGGCGCGCGCCGCA
>JBNKHC010000275.1:0-7739 GCA_050290145.1 Kiloniellaceae bacterium
CCAGCCAGTCACCCAGGAAAATCCCGAAAAATCAGTCCGTTATAGGGTGTGGAGACGCTCTGTATCACAAGGGTGTATCACAGAGGTGTATCACAAGACCCGCCCCTGAGACGCCTCCCGACGGTACGGCGCGCCCGCAAGATCTCGGTCGCACTGGATCAACTCGCCGAGGCGCTGCAAGGAATGCCATCCGCCCGCCTGCCCACCCCCGGGCAACTCAATCTCGTCTTGAAAGAACTCTTCGACAGCATCCTCCGCGAAGGCGACCGCCAGCGTGAGCTGCTCGGCGACGACTTCACGCAGTTCCCCAACGGTAGCCGGCGGGAGATCATCGACGAGACTGCCGAGCCCCATACCATCGAGACCTACAGGGAATTCCGTGCCCGGGGTACCGCCGGCGTCTTCAACGTGATCCAGGGCGACAAGGAAGCGGTCGATGCGCTGCAGGAGCACCCCAAGGTGAAGGCAATTTCCTTCGTCGGCTCGACGCCTATCGCGCGCTACATCTACCGGACCGGCACCGCCAACGATAAGCGCGTGCAGGCCCTCGGCGCGGCGCCCCTTTTCCTTCGAATGCACGTCTCCCCAGGCGCAGAATGCCGACAACCCCAAAGCCCTGATCGCCGCATCGATCGCCCACCTGCAGGCCCGACTGGACGGGTGAACCTGTCGGCTTGCGAATGTCCGGTTTGGGTCATAAGCGGACTTCACTGAATAGACCAGCACAGATCCGCTAAGTGCCATCTCCGGAACTTTGGCGATCAGCCAAAAATAGTTGGCTGCTCTCCATCAGGTATCACACAGGTAGTTCCCTCTTTTGATTTGTGACATACTTGTGTGTGCAGTAGCGGATTTGCGCTTGGCCGAGGTGCGGCATGCGTATCTTTCTCAGCTACAACAATCGTGATCGAGAAGTCGCCGAGCGGCTGCAGAAGGCACTTTTGCGCCGCCGGCCGGACCTGGAAATCTACTTTGCGCCGGTCAGAAACACCATCGGCGCCTACTGGATCGCCGAGCTGGGCGAGGAGCTCGAGGCGACCGACGCGGTTCTCCTGCTGCTCGGTAACAGTGTCGGCGCCTGGCAGGAGCTCGAGTACTACGAGGCCCTGAAGGCCAGCCGCAAGACAAAGCGCCCGCTGATCGCCCCGATCATGCTCGGCGAGACTCTGCCCGGTCTCCACTTTCTCGACCACTTCCAACGTTTTTCGCTCGATCGCCAGCCCTTCGAAGATTTGGTCACAAGCGTGCTCACGGCACTCGACGGCGCGCCCACTGAGGACGAGGAACCTCTGTGGCGGCGGACCAATCCCTATCGGGGCCTGCCGGCGATGCGCAGCGAGGATGCCGCCTACTTCTTCGGGCGCGATAAGATCACCAGCGAGATTCTGGACGCGCTGCGCCAGGACACCAACCGCGTCATTGCCCTGGTGGGCAACTCCGGGGTGGGCAAGTCCTCGATCGCCCAGGCGGGCGTGCTTGCTTCCCTGCGCAGCCGCCTCTGGCCCGGCGACTTGGATCGAGAGTGGCCAAGCGACCTGGAAACCAGCCCGGCCTGGCTGCACATCTCAGTGACGCCGGGGGAGCTCCCGCTCAAGGCTCTGGCCCAGGCTTTTGCCCGGATCTGGCTCGATGACCCCGCGGATGTAGAGGAACAGGCACTGAGATGGGTGAAGCTATTCAGGGAAGGCGACGATCTCTCTGCCCTGACCGAGGCCGCCCGGAACCAAGTCGCCCGGCAGAGCAACGCCGAACCGCCGCCGCGTACGCTGATCTATGTTGACCAGGGCGAGGAACTCTATGCCCGCGCCGAGGCCGAGGAGGCGGAGATCTGCTCGCGGCTCCTCGCCGAGGCCGTCGTGCGGCCGGAGATCGCGATCATGCTGTCGATCCGCTCGGACCACTACGGCCACCTGCAGGAAGATGCGCCGCTCTTCGAGGCCTGCGAGCGTATCGACGTTCCGCCCATGGATCGCGAGCAGATCGAATGCATGATCCGGGAGCCTGCGGCGCGCCTGGGCGTCAGGTTCGAGAACCCGGAAATGGTCCCGCCGATAGCAGAGGCTACGGCACGGGAGAAGGGCGCCCTGCCGATGCTCTCCTACCTGATGTCCGATGTCTGGGAGACGATGCGCCAGGACGATCGCGCTGATGGCACCCTGCGTTTCCCCTACGAGATCGTCGATGTAAGCCGTCCCCTGGTCGAGCGGGCCGAGCGGTTTCTGGCGGAGCATCCGCACAGCAAGGCAATTCTGCGCCGGCTATTCACGTTGAAGCTGGCCCATGTGCCGAAGGAGGGCGAGGCGGTGCGCCGGCGCGCTCGGCGCAGCGAGTGCTCCGAAGAGGAGTGGGAGTTGGCGGATGCCCTGGCCGGGCCGGAGTGGCGTCTGCTGTCAACAGGCGAAGAGGGTGAGGAGCCCACGCTGGAGGTCTCCCATGAGGCGCTGCTGCGCAACTGGCCGCGCCTGGAGCTCTGGTTGGACGCGGCACGGGAGTTCCTGATCTGGAAGGGCCACCTGGAGGCGGACCGACGCGCGTGGGAGCTGGCCGCGGCTTCCGACAAGCCGCGGGCACTTCTCACCGGCCTGCGGCTGGACGGCGCGCGCTTCTGGCGTGGGGAACGCGGCGACGACCTCTCGGAGGCAGACCGGACCTTCATAGATGCAAGCATTTCCACATCCGAAGATGCGGCGCGACGCAGGAAGGAGACGCGCGAGCGTGTCGCTCAGCAGCGGAAATGGATCGCGCGCCTTGCCGCGACGGCCGCGATCGTGTTTGCCGTTTTTGGCGGCCTTGCCACATGGCAATGGGACGAGGCGGATTTACAGCGTTCCAGCGCTGAGGCGGCCCTCAATCACGCAACGCGGGAAACCGAGCGCGCCAACAACGAGCGACAGCGCGCCGAGAAGGGGCTGCGCCGGGCTCAGATCGAGCAGGCACGCTTCCGTGCGATCAAGGCGCAGGAACTCACCGCAATGGGAGACGCCGGAGCGGCGATCGGGATCGCACTCTCAGGGATGCCTTATGCCAATCCCAGCGGCTGGCCGAGCCTGGATCATATCCGCGAGGTACCGATCGCGCTTGCCGATGCCCTCTTCAACAGAAGAGAGCTCGCCGTCCTGCGCGGTCACGGGGGCGGCGTCAACTGCGCCGCCTTCTCGCCCGGCGGCGCGCGAATCGTCACCGCATCCGAGGATAAGACGGCTTGGATCTGGAACGCCGAGAACGGCAGCAAGATGGCCGTCCTGCGCGGTCATGAAGGCGGTGTCAATTCCGCCGCCTTCTCGCCCGGCGGCGCGCGGATCGTAACCGCCTCCAAGGACAGCACGGCGCGGATCTGGAACGCCGAGAACGGCGCCGAGCTCGCCGTCCTGCGCGGCCACAAGGACGATATCTATTCCGCCACCTTCTCGCCCGACGGCACAAGGGTCGTGACCGCCTCCGCGGACAACACGGCACGGATCTGGAACGTCGTAAGCGGTACCGAGATCGCCGTCTATCGCGGTCATGGGGGGCCTGTCTGGTCCGCCTCCTTTTCGCCCGACGGCACGCGGGTCGTCACCGCGTCCGAGGACAAGACGGCGCGGATCTGGGTTGCCGATAGCGGCGCGGAGGTCGCCGTCCTGCGCGGCCACAAGGATGATATCTACTCCGCCGCCTTCTCGCCTGACGGCACCAGGGTCGTCACCGCCTCGGATGATGAAACGGCGCGGATCTGGGATACCGAAAGCGGCGCCGAAATCGCCGTCCTGCGCGGCCACGAGGACGATGTCTGGTCTGCCTCCTTCTCGCCCGACGGCACCAGGGTCGTCACCGCGTCTGATGACGACACGGCACGGATCTGGAACGCAGACAGCGGCGCCGAAGTCGCCGTATTGAGCGGCTACGAGGGCTCTGTCAATTCTGCCGTCTTTTCGCCCGACGGCACGCGGGTCGTCATCGCCTCTCAGGACAACACGGCGCAGATCTGGAACGCCAAGAACGGCGCCGAAATGGCCCCCCTGCGCAGTCACGAAGACGAAGTCAATTGCGCGGTCTTCTCACCCGACGGCACACGGATCGTCACCGCCTCCGATGACGGCACTGCGCGGATCTGGGCCGCAGGCAGCGGCGCCGAGGTCATGGTGCTGCGCGTTCACAAGCACGATGTCAATGCCGCCGCCTTCTCGCCGGGCAGCGCGCAAGTGGCCACCGCCGCTATCGACAACACGGCGCGGATATGGGACGCCGCAAGCGGCGCCGAAGTCACCGTCCTGCGCGGCCATGGCGGCGGTGTAAATTCCGTCGCCTTCTCACCCGACGGCACGCATGTCGTCACCGCCTCCGACGACGACACGGCGCGGACCTGGGACGCCGCAAGCGGCGCGGCGGTCGCTGTGCTGCGCGGCCATGAGGACGACGTCAATTCCGCTGTCTTTTCGCCCGACGACACCCGCATCGTCACTGCCTCCACGGACAGATCGGCGCGGATCTGGGATGTCGAGAGCGGCGCCGAGATCACGATCCTGCGCGGTCATGCGGGTCCTGTCTGGTCCGCAGCCTTTTCGCCCGACGGCACGCGGATCGTCACCGCGTCCGAGGACAAGACGGCGCGGATCTGGGATGCCGATAGCGGCGCCGAGATCGCCGTCCTGCGCGGTCATGCGGGTCCTGTCTGGTCCGCCGCCTTTTCGCCCGACGGTAGCCGCATCGTCACCGCCTCCGCGGACAGATCGGCGCGGATATGGGGTAGCGAAAGCGGCGCTGAAGTCGCCGTCCTGCGCGGTCATGGGCACGATGTCAGATCCGCTGCCTTTTCGCCCGACGGCGCGAGGATCGTCACCGCCTCTTGGGACAACACCGCGCGGATATGGGATGTCGAGAGCGGCGCTGAGATTATCGTCCTGCGCGGTCACGCGGGTTCCGTCAACTCCGCCTCCTTCTCGCCCGGCGGCACGCGGATCGTCACCGCTTCTGATGATGATACGGCGCGACTGTGGCCTCACTATCAGACAATGGACGAGCTCTACGAGCACGCTCACCAAATCGTGGAACAGCTGCAGCCGCTGAGCGAGCAGGAGAAATGTGCCTACTACCTGAGACGAGAAGGTTGCCAGGTCGGTAGCGCGCAATGAGCAGGTGTATGTCTGGCAATAGCAGGTGACATCGGTGGGTGGTCCATGGCAGATCAGACAATTGCAGACAAAGACAGCGAAGGCCACCTCGGCCTCTTTCTCTATTATGCGGACCAGACCGAAAGGCTGGTCGAGCGCCGCGCCGCCAATAGCCGCTATTTTCTGACGGTGAACACCGCCTTCATCACCATCCTCGGCCTCGCCTTTCAGCACGAGCCACTTGGCCGGTCCGCCTGGCTTGCAGCGTTACCGCTAGCCGGCATCGTGGTCTGTATGATCTGGGCGCAGCTTGTCCGTTCCTACCGGGTGCTCACGGGTGCTCGCTTCAAGGTGATAAAGGAGATGGAACAATCGTTGCCTGCCGCTCCCTATACGGAAGAATGGCAGCTAATCAAGGCCGATCCCGCATATGGGGGGTACTTCTCCATCGCCCGCCTGGAGTCTGCCGTTCCTTGGGTCTTCGCGGTGATTTATGCAGTTCTTCTCTTGGCTTTCGTGATCGCCGAGACGTGACAAGCAGCCATTTGAGTTGCTGGCCGAAGTCAATTTCACCGGTCACTTTCCGGGGCGGTCCGGTGGGTCCTGAACGACCGCTTCGGGCCAAAAGCAGACATCCAAAACCCGACCGGCCGGAGTCCGCTTCGCACCAGGAGCGGTCCTTTTGTAAGTAATGAAGCGCGGGTCCGTTGTCTGGGCTATTCTGTAAGCGCAAACCCAGACACTAGAGGCCAATCGAAGCCTAACTAACCCTTAGAGTACCATCCGTTGTCGACATAGAGCGCCACCCCGTTGACGAAGCTAGCCTCATCGGAGGCCAAAAAAACCACGGCCGCCGCTACCTCCTCCGGTTCGCAGATCCGGCCCTGGGTTTCCGCCAGTGCCCCAGCCTCCCATTTCTGGCCGGCCGCATCCAGTTCTTCGATCTCGCGCAGTCCGTGAGCCGTCTTCACGAATCCAGGGCAAACCGCGTTGCAGCGGATACCCTGGTCGCGATACTCAACGGAGATCGTCCGGGCCAGCTGCAGCACCGCGCCCTTGCTCATGCAGTAGAGCGATTCCAGTGCGTAGCCCAGTTCCGAAGCAATCGAGGCCGTGATAACTACCGATCCGCCGCCGTTAGCCGTCATCTCGGGCAGGGCCCGGCGGCAAACCAGGAAGGCCGAGCGGACATTGATGTCCATCAGCCGGTCGTAATCGGCCTCTGTCGTTTCGTGCAGCGGCTTAACGATAATAGTCCCCGCATGGTTGAACAGCACGTCATAGGGGCCGACGCCGGCCGCGATCTGGTCGAAAGCTCGGTCGACCTGCTCGGATTTCGAGACGTCCGCCTGGTAGAAATCGGCGCGACCCCCAGCGCTACGGATCATCTCGACGGTCTCTACGCCTGCTGTCTCCTGAATATCGATGATCGCGACGCGCGCGCCTTCGCGACTGAAGGAAAGCGCAGTGGCGCGGCCCATGCCGGCCGCGCCACCGGTGATGACGGCGGTCTTGCCGGCGAGCCGACCGTTGGATTCCTGGATCATGTGCTGCACCTCCCTTTGACCGTGTGATCGCTATTTCGCGCCTGAACAGGCGAGTCGCTACGGCGGTCGTTCATATGCACTCTCCGCCATCAATGACCAACGCCTGCCCGGTCATGAAGGAGGACCGGTCTGAGGCGAGAAAAACGATACCGTCAGCGATCTCCGCGACCGTGCCCCAGCGGCCCATCGGGATAGCGGATGCGATGTACTCTTCTAGCTTGTCTCGCCCGCCCATCTGGATCTCGAAACCACGGTTGAAGGGTGTGTCGATGAAACCGGGGCAGAGAGCGTTGAATCGGATGTTCTCGCGGGCGTAATCCGCCGCCATCTGCCGGGTCATCGCCAACACCGCGTGCTTAGTGGTGGCGTAGGCGATCATCTCGCGATCATACTGCACGCCTGAATTTGAGGAGGTGATGATGATGCTGCCGCCGCCTTGGCGCCGCATCGGGCCGATCGCGGCCTGCGCTGCGACAAAATGGGATCGCACGTTGAGGGCCCACGAAGCGTCCATGTCCTTCACATCCACCTGTTCGAGTTTGCCCTCGATCTGGACGCCCGCGTGCGAATGCAAGACATCCAGGCGGCCATGGCGCGCACTCGTCCTCTCGACCGCACCGCGGAGCGCGGCATCGTCCGTCACGTCGAGCTCCATTGCTTCCGCCTTATGGCCCTCGTTACGGATACTCTCGGCCACCGCCTCGGCGCTGGTCCCATCGCGGTCGGTCACCACGACATGCGCCCCTTCGCGGGCCATCTGACGCGACCCGGCCGCGCCGATGCCCGACCCCGCCCCGGTAACAAATGCAATCCTGCCATCAAGTATCATAAAACCTCCTCCTGTCTGCTGTCGCGTCAACGCTTGGCGCCGCGACGCAGGATGACTTGCGCGATAATCAGCAGTATCAGCGACACGAGCATGACCAATGTGCCGATCACGTTTATTTCGGGGGTGACGCCTCGCCGGATCGAGGAAAACACGTAGATCGGAAGCGTCGTCTCAGAGCCGGCGACGAAGAAAGCAATGATGAAATCGTCGAAACTGAAAGTGAAGCTCAAAAGAAATCCGGCCAGAATCGCGGGCGCAATCAGCGGTAGGGTT
>JBNKHC010000276.1:0-2337 GCA_050290145.1 Kiloniellaceae bacterium
CGACAGCGCGGCGCTGGGCGGCCCCCTCGACCCGGCCCTGACCGCCGGGCGGGTGCCGGTCATCGCGCACGGCTCCAACCGCGCGCCTGAGCAGATTCACCGCAAGTTCGGCCACCTGCAGGGGACGGCCTCCGAGATCCCCGTGACCCGCGCCTGGCTCACCGACCACGACGTGGTCTACTCGGCCCACATGACGCGCTACGGCTCCATCTCCGCCACCCTGCACGAGGCCCCGGGCACCCGCGTCCAGGTTTACGTCACCTGGCTGACCGAGGCCCAGCTGCCGCGCATGCACGAGACCGAGATCGGCGCCGGCAACTACGCCTACGGGCGCATGGGCAACGTGAAGCTCGCCGTCGAGGCGGGGCCGGAGCTGAGCGAGGCCTTCGCCTACCTCTCGGTGCACGGCTGCCTGGCGGATCCGGAGCAGCCCGAGGCGCCGCTGGCGCTGGCCGCCGTGCCGGCCGAGCAGCGGGTCCACCGCCACGTGGACCAGGAGGCGGCCCTTTCGGTGCTGCGCGCCCGCCACCACCCGGAAGACGACCTCGACGCCATGATCCTCGCCAACATCAAGGACATCCCGCGCCGCCGCAGGCTGGTCGAGGCCCTGCAGCACAGCGCCGTGCCCTGGTCGGTCCCCGGCTTCGAACAGATCCTGCGCTGACTTTTCCGGCTGCATCCACTTCCATCGGTTGCTATCTTTGTGTGCACAATCGCGCAGAGATTGGGCCAAGGAGAGCAGTGGTGCGGAGACTTGCGATTGGGCTGTTGCTGGCGGCCGGTCTTGCGGCCTGCCAAACAACATCCCCCGATGCCGGACAGCCTGAGCGTCGATCGGGCCAATCAGCAGCCTCGGCAGCAGAGGTGATGCTCTGCCAAGTGCACGGACGGAACGACGTTTCTCAGGCCAAGATCGACGCCTGTTCCTCCATTCTCGCACGCGGCGGAACGAAGGATGAGATGGCGCATGCCTATGCCAACCGTGGGATGCTTTATTGGGCCACGGGGCGAATCGAAAAGGCTTCGGCGGATCTCGACGCCGCGGTTGCGGCGGCGCCGGGCCGGTCCGAGCTCTATCTGAACCGCGGTGCGTTCCGTGACCAGCTCGGCGACTCCAGACATGCCGAGTTGGATTATCGGAAGGCCCTCGACCTCGACCCTGCCAACGCCGGTGCCATAAACAATATTGCCCGGATCCGGGTCGAGCAGGGCGACTACGCCGCGGGCCTGGAATGGATCGACAAGGCGGTGGCCATGAGGGCCGATGTGGACGTTTTCCACGATACCCGGGCCCATGCGCTGATGGGGCTGGGCCGCCTCGAAGCGGCGGAGGAAGCCTTCAACCGGGCCATGGCGGTCGGTGGCCCGCTCCGGGTGGTCCGCTATCAGCAGCAGCTTGCGGCAAAAGGCTACAACCCCGGCGGCTTCGACGGCGTCATGGACGCGGGGACAAGGGATGCGCTCCGGGCCTGCATCCGCGACAACTGCCGTCTGATGCTGGAGTGACCCCGCGTTGGACCGTCCTGCGGCCTCCGCTATAGTGCGCGCATGACTCCTTGCGCTCTTCGCGGCTTCCTCGCCGCGCTCTCTCTTTCCCTTCTCACCGCCTGCGCGTCACAGCCGGAACTGGCCCGCGAGGGCAGCTTCGAGCGCCAGGATGTGCTCTACGATCCGGCGCTGGCCATCGAGCAGGGCTGGCTGGCCATGTCGCTGTCGCCCAACGGGCGGCTCACCGACTTCCGCCTCGACAGCACCCAGGGCCGCCTGTCGATCCGCGCCGAGGGCCGGAGCAGCGACTCCGGCCTGGTGCTGCCGGTCAACATCGACGTCGAGGGCTGCCCCTACCTGGAATGGGACTGGCGGGTCGAGAAGCTGCAGGAGGGCGCGAGCCTCTACGAGGCCGACCTGGAGGACGTCGCCGCCTCGCTCTGGGTGATGTTCGGCGATCCCGAGCCGGGCCCCTGGGGGGCCATCACCGCGCCCAAGCCGGTGCCGACCCTGCGTTACGTCTGGACCACGGACAAGATCCAGGAGGAGACCATCATCGACTCGCCCTCGCAGCCCGGTCTGATCCGCTCAATCGTCGTGCAGGGCGGCATCGTCAGCCCCCTGGCCTGGGAGAGCGAGAAGCGCGACCTGGCCGCCGACTACCAGGCGGCCTTCGGCGGGCAGCCGAAGAGCAACGTCCTCGCTCTCGCCCTGGTCACCGGGAACTACCACACGCAGGAACCCGTGGTCGCCCACTACGGCGCTGCCCGCCTGCGCTGCGCCGGCGGCTGAGCGGCTGCTGCCTGCTTGATCCACCGCAAGGTTGCCGTCAGCCGGCCGCGCTAGCCT
>JBNKHC010000277.1:0-24803 GCA_050290145.1 Kiloniellaceae bacterium
GTTTCGGCCTTGGCGGCGATGGTCGCCGGCTGCGCCGGGTCCGGGCCCTGGGCCTGCAGTTCCAGGCTCAGCCGGTCGATCTGCACGGCTTCGGCGCCGGGTTCCGGGCGCAGCGTCAGCGCGGCGAGATCGGCCGTCGCCAGCAGCGGCGCCGTGGTGCCGGGCCGGTTCCATTGCAGCTTCACCTTCCCCTTGCCGCCGCCGTCCTGCCCGGCGGCGGCCAGCCAGACGCCCAGGTCGGTGATCTCACCGTCCAGCTCAACCTGCGGATCGCCGCCGTCCAGCGGCACCACGACCTCGCCCGCGACCCTGGTCTCGGGCAGTCGGGCGTTGAGCGCCGCCAGGGTCACGGCGTCTTCGCGGACCCGCAGCCCGGCCTCGGCCTCGGCGCGGCCGAAGGGGCTGGCGAGGGCCAGGCTCACCGGGCCGTCGACCTCGGCGCCCTTGAGGCGCAGGTCATAGCGGCCGCTGAGATCGCTCAGCTTCTGCCCGGCGAGGGTGAGGCCCGCGGCCTGCACCTCGCCGGTCACGGCGAGAGAATCGATGGAGCCGGTGAGTGTGCCCTGGACCTTCGCGGGGCCGGCGAAATCCGCACCCAGCTCCGCCGCCAGGACCGCCGCGTCCTGCAGGGTCAGGCTGTAGCGGCCGTCGCGCAGTTCGGTGCCGGCGACGGTGAGCGCGGCGCTGAGGTCGGTGGTGGGCGAACGGCCCGTCACCCGCTCGATGCGCACTTCGTTGCCAACGATGGTAAGACGGGTGGCGATGTCGAGGCCCCGTCCGGCGGCGGCGGTGATAAGCCCGATGTTGCTGGAAGGGCTGTCCCAGCGCCCGGCGAGGTCGGCCTGCAGGTTGCTGCCGTAGTCCTGCAGGGTGAGGGGGCCGGCCATGTGGACCTGCCCGCCGAGCGTGATGTCGGTCAGCGGCTGCAGCCTGGCCAGGTCGTTGACCGCCAGGGAGGCCTGGAGGTCCGCCGTGCCGTCGTCCAGATTGAAGGGGCCGCTGCCTGACAGCTGCGCGGCATCGATGCTGGCCTCCAGCGCGGCGATGTCGAGCACCAGGCTGTCGAGGTTCAGCTCCGCCTGCAGGGCGAAGGGCAGGGCGGCGCCCAGCACCCGGTTCACCTCGTCTGCGCCCGGCAGGCGCGGCCCGTCTATGCGCCCGGCCAGGTCGAGGGCCAGGACGGGCGATGCGCCGGAAAGGCTGCCGGTCGCGGCGATGCTGCCCGTGATGTCGAGGGCCGCTGCCGTCACGTCGGGACCGGCCAGGCCCTCGCCGCGCAGGGCGATCTCGGCCCGGGGTTCATCGAAGCTGCCGCTCAGCGCCACCTCGGCGGAGGCCTTGTCCAGGCTGTCGAAGTCGATCAGGCCGGCCAGGACGTCCCCCTTCTCCACGGCCAGGTTCAGTGTCACATCCAGTGCGCCGCTCTCCGGCTCCAGGGTGCCGCGGGCGCCGAGACGCAGCCTGTCGTTGGCGACCGTCAGCGCCGCCAGGTCAAGGCGGCGCGCGTCCTGCCAGACGCCTTCGAGGGACAGCGCCGTCTCCCCCGCCGCCAGGGCCCAGGGGCCGCTCCCGGCGGCCGGCGTTATGGTGGTCCGGCCCTGGAGGCTGAAGCCGAGGTCGCCGCCCACCTCGCGCTGCAGGCTGATCGCCGCCTCGGCCTGCGCGATCTCACCGAGCGACAATGCGAAGTTGCTCTTCCAATCACGCAAGGGGCCGCTGCCGCCGAGCGTCATCTCGGCGCGCGGCAGGTCCGGAATTTCCAGCAGCGTGGCGAGGAGTCCGCCGGGCGCTTCGGCGGCATCGATCTCGGCGGTCAGGGAGTCGGCGGCCGGGTCGTAGTCCAGCGCCGCGCGCAGCTTCGCCTCCGCGCCGTCCAGGCGCACCAGGTCGAAGCCGACCGAGAAACTGCCGTCCTCGCGGCTGCCGGCCACGCCGGCCAGGGTGAAGCGGGCAGCCTGGCCCAGCACCGCTTCGCCAAGGGCGATCTCGTCGGCGGCGAGGCGGCCCACACGGACTTTCACGGGAAGCTGCGGCAGGCCGGCGCTGCCGCTCTCCGCGGCCGCCTCGGGGGCTTCCGCCGGCGCGGCGGGCAGGCGCGCCAGGGCGACCCGGGACAGGACCAGGGAGTCGATCTCCAGGGTGCCGCCCAACAGAGCCCAGGGCCGCCACGTGAGGTCCAGCCCCGCGATGGTCAGCCAGCTGCCCTCGGCATCGCGCAGCACCATGTCGCGCGCCTGCAATTGCGCGGGCAGGGCGCCGTCCAGGCGGCCGATGCTCAATTCCATCTCGCCGGGGCTGCGTACGGCGTCCTCGATCTGGCGCGCCAGCCAGTCGCGGCCGCCGTCGCTGTTGAGCCAGGCATAGCCGAGCGCGAAGGCGCCGGCGCCAAGCAGCAGCAGGCTGCCGAGGGTGATCAGCCCCCACTTCGCAATGGTTTTCGCCCGGCGCATTTAGAATGCCTGTCCGAAGCTGACGTAGAACTGGAAGGTTTCGTCGACGCCGTCGCGCGGGTTCAGCGGAAAGGCGACGTCCAGCCGCAGCGGGCCGAAGCCCGTGAAGTATCTCAAACCCAAACCGGCGGCCCAGCGCAGGGTTTCGCCGCTGTTGAAGTAGGGCTCGTCGTAGACCGTGCCGCCGTCGATGAAGGGTACGATACCAATTTCCTCGGAGACGCGCACGCGCACTTCGCCGCCCAATTCCAGCAGCGAGGTGCCGCCGAAGGGGTCCTCGTCCCCATCCAGGGGGCCGACGAGTTGATACTCGTAGCCGCGGATCGAGCCGCCGCCGCCGGCATAAAAGCGGCTGGAAGCGGGCAGCACATCGTTTTTCTCACCGAGAATGGTGCCCACCCGCGCGCGGCCGGCGAGAATGATGCGCTTGTCGCTGTCGAGGGCATAGTAGGCCGAGCCGCCGGCCACGGCGGTCAGGAACAGCAGGGAGTCGTCGCCGGCGCCGGTGTAGGGCGTGAGCGAAAGCTGCAGGCGGGTGCCGGAGGCCGGGTCGAGCGGATCGTCCCTGGTGTCGCGGCTCGCCGTCAGGGGCAGGCCCAGGAGCGTGAACTGGCGCTCCCCTTCGCCGCTATCGGCCCCCTCGTCGACGATTTCATACCCGAGAGATACACCGGCCGAGGCCCGCCAGTTCTCGAACAGGGGCCGCTCCAAGGCGATCAGGCCGTCGACGGCCTGGCGCTCGTAGGCGTCGGTGTCCTCGAAGCCGCCGGAGAGGTCGGCCAGCAGGTCCTGGTCGGGCCGCAGGAAGGCCGGCTTGCGGAAGTTGATATCCCCGGTCTGCTCGATCAGGGAGCCGGTGGCGCTGAGCCGCAGCTTCTCGTTCTGCCCCAGAAGATTGCGGTGCTCCCAGAACAGCTCGATGCCCGCGCCGATATCGCTGGAGTAGCTGACCGCGCCGCCGATGGAGCGCTGCTCGCGCTCCACCAGGATGACGGTGACCGGCAATGTCCCGTCCGGCTCGGGCTCGGGCGCGGGTTCCGCATTGGCGGTGGAGAACAGGCTGGTGGCCGCCAGGCGACGCTGCAGGTCGCGGATCACCCGCCGGTCGTAGGGCTCGCCCTCCGGCCAGTCGGCGATGCGGTGCAGGTAGTCCGGGTCGACCCGCTCCTGACCCTTGAAAGTGAGGGGGCCGAAGACTGCGGCCGGTCCGGCGTCGATGGCCAGCCGCACCGTCATCTCGGTCTTCTCGTGATTGACGAAGGTCTTGCGCTCGCGCACCCGGGCGAAGGGATAGCCGCGTTCCTGCAGCAGGTTCACCAGGCTCTGCTCCGCGTTCACCACGGCGGGGGCGCGCGCCGGCATGCCGAGCTCGATGCCGATCTCGGCCAGGCTGGGCTGCTCGGCCTCGGTAGGCGGCGGATTGCCGTCGAAGGTGATGTCGTAGGTCTGGAGCTTGTAGCGCGGCCCGGTGGTAATGCGCAGCGTCACCTCAGCCGGAACGGTCTCGCTGTCGACCTCCAGATCGATTTTCGACTGATAGTAGCCTTCTGAGCGCAAGGCCGTGTCCAGCCGTTCGATGTCGCCCTCCGCCCGCCGGCGCAGCCCGATGACGGAGGCCGGCGGCTTGTCGCCGAGGGCGATCAACTGCGAGGAGCCTTCGAGGACCGCGCGCAGGTCGCCGTCTTCCACGCCCTCCAGGACCGTCTGGTAGGGCACGACCTCCTCTTCGGCAGCGGCGGATTCCGGCTCTGCGGGGCCGACGAATTCAGGGGCCTGTCCGGCCAGCGCCGGTTGGCCCAGGCAGAGCTGACCGGCGCTCAGGAGGCAGAGTGCGAACAGGGCAAGGCCTTGCCGGGAGCGCGCGGGACCGGCCTCCAGTAAGATGGCCTTGGTTTTCAAAGACCGACTCCTGCCCCTAGCGCCATGGCGGTGGCACTGCCCGGCGTCGCGGGGCGGCCTGTCTGATTGCATCCAAGAGGCAAGGTCCTGTTTCTTTGCCCATCGTGAAGACCTGTAAACCAATATAGGCAATGGCCCCGGTTTTGCCATGCCGCAGCAGACCGTTGGTTGCCGGCGGGCCCGCGGCGGCGGCCCTTCCGGCACGCCCTGAAACCCAGGGAGAGGTGGCATTTGCGGGAGGGCTGCCCTGCCGGTTTCGCGGGACCGGGTTCGAGAAGCCTTTGGGCCGGGCCTACCACTTCCGATTGCTTTGTGCCGCGGCTGCCACGGCTGGGCGGTGTTTCAATTCTGTTGCGCCACCGCGGCCCTTTGTTTCGACGCCGGGACATCATGCAGAAATAGTGAAGGCGTAGGGTCCTCCGCCATTGCAGACCAAAACGGCTGCAATCGAGTGAGGAGACTCTCAATGGCCAAGTATCGAGACAACCTGCCGCAGCTTTCCGGCGGGCTTTTCCTGACCGACGGTGGGATCGAAACCACCCTGATTTTCCACGATGGCATCGACCTGCCCTATTTCGCCGCCTTCGACCTGATGAAGAATCGGTCCGGCCAGGCGGCGCTGCGGCGCTACTTCAGTACGCACGCCTCCATCGCCCGCGACAACGGCCGCGGCTTCATCCTGGAGAGCCCGACCTGGCGTGCCTCCTCCGACTGGGGCGCCAAGCTGGGCTACACCAAGGCCGACATGGCGGAGGTCAACAAGCAGTCCATCGCCCTGCTGGTGGAGCTGCGCCGGACCTTCGAGACGGAACAGTCACCGATGGTGATCAGCGGCTGCGTCGGTCCGCGCGGCGACGGCTACAGCCCGGGCGAGGTGATGACCGCCGAGGAGGCCCAGACCTATCACGCGGACCAGATCAACGCCTTCGCCGAGACCGAGGCGGACATGATCACCGCGATCACCACGACCAACGTGCCCGAGGCCATCGGCATCACCCGCGCCGCCCAGGCCGCCGGCCTGCCGGTTGTGATCTCTTTCACCGTGGAGACCGATGGGCGCCTGCCGTCCGGCGAGACGCTGAAGGAAGCCGTCGAGACGGTGGACGCGGCGACGAACAACGGCCCGGTCTACTTCATGATCAACTGCGCCCATCTTGACCACTTCGGCGAGGCGCTGGCCGCCGGCGAGAGCTGGGTGCAGCGGATCCGGGGCCTGCGCGCCAACGCTTCGCGCCTCAGCCACGCCGAGCTCGACGAGGCCGAGGAGCTGGACGACGGCAATCCCCAGGAGTTCGGGGAGCAGCACAGCGACCTGCACCGCCTGCTCGGCCACCTCGTCGTGATGGGCGGCTGCTGCGGCACCGATCATCGCCACATCGAGGCGATCTGCCACGCCTGCACGACGGCCGAGGCGGCCTAGAGGGCGCGGCGACAGAGAGGGCTTCATGACCATGTCGATAACCAGGATCGGGACCCAGACCCATCTGTTCCCCGCCAGGCAGGCCCCTGCCCGCCGTGCCGGGAACGACCTGCCGGTGGTGGCGTTGCACTCCTCCGCTTCCACCGGCGGCCAGTGGCGTTCCCTGGCGGCGCTCCTCGCCGGCAGGCGCCGGGTGGTGACGCCGGACCTGCCGGGCTACGGCTTCGCCGCGGCGCCGGAAGACCACGACCGCGCCGACAGCCTCGCTGCCGAGGCGGCGGCGGTGCTGCGGGCCGTCGGCCCCTCGGCCCCGGCCTTTCACCTGGTCGGGCACTCCTACGGCGGCGCCGTGGCCTTGAAGATTGCGCTCGCCTATCCCTGGCGGGTGCGCAGCCTGACCCTCATCGAGCCGGTGGTCTTCCACCTGCTGGTCCAGAGCGGCGGTGACGCGGACAAGCGTCTCTACCGCGGCATCCTGGGGGTGCGGGACCGGCTGCGCGGGGCGGTGGCGGCCGGCTGGCCGGCCTACGGCATGGCCGCCTTCGTCGACTTCTGGAATGGCGCCGGCACCTGGGACAGGGCCGAGGCCGCCCAGCGCCAGCACCTCGCGGCCCAGGCGCGGGCGGTGATGCGCAACTTCGCCAGCGTGCTGGGCGAAACCTGGCCGCTGTCGGATCTCAGCCGTCTTGCCATGCCGCTGCTGGCCATCACCGGAGAGGCCTCGCCGGAGGTCGCGCGGCAGGTGACCGACAAGCTTGTCGACACGGCGCCCGAGGTGACCGCGGCCCGGATCTTCGGCGCCGGCCACATGGCCCCGCTGACCCACGCGGCGGCGGTCAACACCCTGATCGAGCGGCACGTCCGCCTCGCCGAAATGCCGGCCGCCGCGCCACGCCGCGCTTCGGCCGCCTGATTGTTAACCCCCATTTTCCCAAGGATAGACCCAATGGATTTCACCAAGAACCCCGAGACCGCCGTTCTGCACACCGGCTACCGCGCCGACCCGACCACCAATTCGGTGGCGGTGCCGATCTACCAGACCACGTCCTACCAGTTCGAGGACACGGGCCACGCCCGCCGACTCTTCGCGCTGGAGGAGATGGGCAACATCTACACCCGCGTGATGAACCCGACCAACGACGCCTTCGAGCAGCGCATGGCGGCGCTGGAAGGCGGCGCGGCGGCGCTCGCGGTCAGCTCCGGCCAGGCGGCGACGACGCTTTCGATCCTCAACATCGCCGGCAGCGGCGACAACGTCGTCAGCGCCACCGGCCTCTACGGCGGCACCTGGAACCTCTTCGCCAACACCCTCAAGACCATGGGCATCGAGGTCCGCTTCGTCGACGCCTCCGACCCGGAGAACTTCCGCCGCGCCACCGACGAACGCACCCGCGCCTACTACGCCGAGACCCTGCCCAACCCGATGCTGAAGGTCTTCCCGATCAGCGAGGTCGCGGCCATCGGCGAGGAGCTGGGCGTGCCCCTGATCCTCGACAACACCGCCGCGCCCGTGATCTGCCGGCCTTTCGACCATGGCGCCCACATCGTCGTCTACTCCTGCACCAAGTACATCGGCGGCCACGGCAACTCCATCGGCGGCGTCATCGTCGACGGCGGCCGCTTCGACTGGGAGAAGCACGCCGAGCGCTTCCCCATGCTGAACCAGCCGGACCCGAGCTATCACGGCGCGGTCTGGACCGAGGCGACGAAGCCCATGGGTCCCGTGGCCTACATCGTGAAAGCCCGCTGCACCCTGCTGCGCGACCTCGGCACGGCGCTCAGCCCCTTCAACACCTTCAACTTCATCCAGGGCCTGGAGACGCTGCCCCTGCGCATGCGCGAGCACTGCAGGAACGCCCAGGCGGTGGCCGACTACCTGGCCGGCCATCCGTTGGTGAAGAAGGTGATCTATCCGGGCATGAGTGTTTCCGACTCCCAGGAGCGCGTCGAGCGCTACCTCTCGGGTGGCCGCGGCGGCCTGGTCGGCTTCGAGCTGAAGAACGACGACCCCGAGGCCGGCGCCCGCTTCATCGACGCGCTGCAGATGATCTACCACGTGGCCAACATCGGCGACACGCGCACCCTGGCGATCCATCCCGCCAGCTCGACGCACCAGCAGCTCAGCGCCGAGGACCAGCTCGCCACCGGCGTGACGCCGGGCTACCTGCGTCTTTCCGTCGGCATTGAGAACATCGAGGACATCCTGGCCGACATCGGTCAGGCCCTCGACGCCACGGCCGACACCAAGCAGGCGGCGGCGTAAAGAATTCGGCGCCGCTTCGTCAGACAGGGCGGCGCCGGGTAGCGCAAGGGGCGGCCCCCGATCCACGGATTGGGCCCGCCGTCACCCTGCTTCCCTCCCCTCAAGGGCGGCCTCCGAAAGGAGGCCGCCTTTCTTTTGGTCCGCTGGTCATACCACCCGTGACGCCGGGGCTGCCGAGGGCGGGGCGATATGCTAGAACACCTGGCAACACATTCCCCAACAGCGAAACCCTGAGGATCAGCGAGATGAGCGAAAAGCTCTGGAAGGTCTATCTTTCCGGCGAAATCCATTCCGACTGGCGCGAGCAGATCGCCGAGGGTGTGGCCGAGGCCGGCCTGCCGGTGCGCCTCGACGCGCCGATCACCGTGCACGAGGACAGCG
This sequence comes from Kiloniellaceae bacterium, assembly GCA_050290145.1. GTDB lineage: Bacteria > Pseudomonadota > Alphaproteobacteria > Kiloniellales > Kiloniellaceae > Pelagibius. The sequence goes on from JBNKHC010000277.1 coordinate 8,414, forward strand.
ACGACTGCGGCGCGGTCATCCTGGGCGAGGAGGAGAACCCCTTCTGGCGCGACCAGAAGGGCTCGCGCATGAACGCCATCCGCACTCGCACCCTGATCGGCGAGGCCGACATCGTGGTGGTGCGCTTCGGCGACAAGTACAAGCAGTGGAACGCGGCCTTCGACGCCGGCACGGCGGCCGCGCTCGGCAAGTCGCTCATCACCCTGCACGACCCGGCGCTGACCCATGCGCTGAAGGAGGTCGACGGCGCGGCGCTGGCGGTCTGCGAGACGCCGCAGCAGGTGGTGCAGACCTTGGCCTACGTCATCCGCGGCGCGCTGCCTGGGCGTAGTTCCTCCCTGGCGGCGGAGTAACCTCATTTGTCATGCTCGGGCTTGTCCCGAGCATCCAGAGCGGCCTTCCCGTCGCGGGTCCTGGACCCTCGGAACAAGTCCGAGGGTGACGATCGAGAGGGGCTGCTTAAGCCGCTTTCACTTCGCGCGTCCAGGCGGCGACCTCGGCGACGAGGCGGCGCAGGTCGGCCTTCAGCCTGGCGTAGCCCCCGTTGGCGGCGATGGTCGCTTCGTCCATGTAGAGCGCGCGGCTCATCTCGATCTGCAGGGAGTGGCGGTTTTCCGCCGGGCGGCCGTGGGTGCGGATGATCTCCGCGCCCTTGTAGGGATCGTTGACGGCGACGCTGTAGCCCTTGGCGCGCAGACTCTCCGACACGAAGGCGGTGAACTCCGGCGCGCAGCTTGTCCCCTCCAGGTCGCCGATCACCATGTCGGGGCGGCGCACCCCCGGGCCGTCCGGCGTGATCGCGGTGCCCACCGATTTCATGGAATGCATGTCGATGTGCCAGACCGCACCGTGGCGCGCATGCAGGCGGTCGAGGCTGTCGTTCAGCGTCCGGCGGTAGGGCCACCAGCAGCGCTCGATGCGCGCCTGCAGGCCTGCCACCGACAGCGGTCCGGCGAGCAGCGGCTTGCCGTCGTTGGTCTTGGCGCGGAACAGGCCGATGCCCAGGGCCGTCTTGGGGCCGGGATTGAGGGGCTCCCGCCAGGTGCCGTCGATCAGCGCCGGGTCGATGTCGTCGAGCCTTCGGTTGGGGTCGATGTAGGCCCGCGGGAAGCGGGCGGCCAGCAAGGTGGCGCCTTCCAGCGGCGCCTCGCCGAGCAGGTCGTCGACCATCCAGTCCTCGGCGCCGCGCAGCACCAGCTCCGTCACGCGGGTCTGGAAGTCGGCGGGGTAGACGCGGCCCGAATGGGGCGAGTCGATGAGCAGCGGCGCTTCGATGCCCTGGGGCTCGAAGAGGTCGTAGGCCCTGAGGTCGAAGGGCGGGGCTTCGGCGGGTTGGTCCTTGGGGGTCATGGTCAGTCGTTCAGGTGGCAGGCGGACCAGCGTCCGGGGGCGATCTCGCGCAGCGCCGGGCGCTCGGCGCGGCAGCGCTCGCTCGCATGCGGGCAGCGGGGATGGAAATGGCAGCCCGGCGGCGGGGCCAGGGGCGAGGGGATCTCGCCCTTGACCGGCTGGTAATCGCGCCGGCGCAGCTCGATGCGCGGCACCTCTGACAGCAGCGCCTGTGTGTAGGGGTGGTTGGGATCGTCGAAGATGTCCTCGGTGGCGGCGATCTCCACCACCCGGCCCAGGTACATGATGACCACGCGGTCGGCGATATGCTCGACCACCGAGAGGTCGTGGCTGATAAAGAGGTAGGTGAGGTCCAGGTCCTGGCGCAGGTCCATGAAGAGGTTGATCACCTGCGCCTGGATCGAGACGTCGAGGGCGGCGATGGCCTCGTCGCAGACCAGGAAGCGCGGCTTCACCGCCAGGGCGCGGGCGATGCCGATGCGCTGGCGCTGGCCGCCGGAAAACTGGTGCGGGTAGCGGCGGCGGAAGTCCGGGTCCAGGCCGACGCGCAGCATGACCTCGGCCACGTAGTCGCCGACCTCCTTGCGCGGCACCAGGCCGTGCACGGCGGGCGCCTCGCCGACGATGTCCTCGACGCGCATGCGCGGGTCCAGGGAGGCGAAGGGATCCTGGAAGATCATCTGGACCGCCAGGGCGGTGTCCCGCGCCGTCACCTTGCCGTCGTTCCAGATCGGCTTACCGTCGAAGCTCAAGGAGCCCGCGCTGGGCGGCAGGATGCCGGCCACCATGCGCCCGAAGGTCGACTTGCCGCAACCGGACTCGCCCACCAGGCCCAGCACCTCGCCGGCGCCGACCGAGAGGCTGACGCCGTCGACCGCGTGCACGGTTTCCTCGCGAATCGAGGAGCCGAGCCGCTGGGCGATCTTGCCGGCCAGGTCGAGACGCTTCACGAAGCGCTTGCTGACGTCCCGGGCCTCCAGGATCCGGCGCCGGGTCACAGGGGGCTCCGCCGTCTCTCTCGCGTGGGGCGCGCTCACGACAGCACCTCTTCCAGGGGTTCGTCATGGGGATGCGCGCAGCGCACCTGGCGGCCCTCCGTGGCCGCGTGCACCGGCGGCTCCTCCAGGCAGTGGATATCGGCGCGCGGGCAGCGGCTGCGGAAGGCGCAGCCCTCCGGCAGGTTCAGCAGCGAGGGCGTCATGCCGGGGATCTGGAACAGGCGCCCGCCGCGCCGGTTGCGGCTGGGCACCGAGCCGATGAGGCCGACGGTATAGGGGTGCGCCGGCTGGTCCAGCACCGCATCGATGGGGCCCTGCTCGACCACGCGGCCCGCGTACATGACGCAGATGTGGTCGGCCAGGCCCGCGACCACCGCCAGGTCGTGGGTGATCCAGATCATCGCCGTGCCGGTCTCGCGGCACAGCGCCTGGGCCTCGTGCAGGATCTGGCCCTGGATGGTGACGTCCAGGGCGGTGGTCGGCTCGTCGGCGATGATCAGCTCGGGTTCGTTGAGGAAGGCGATGGCGATGGCGACGCGCTGGCGCATGCCGCCGGAAAACTGGTGCGGGTAGGCGGTGAGGCGCTCATCCGGCGAGGCGATGCCGACCTTCACCAGGGCCTCGCGGCAGATCTCCAGGGCGCGCTCCTTCGACACGTCGCGGTGGGCCAGCACCGCCTCGGTCATCTGGGTGTCGATGCGCAGCACCGGGTTCAGGGTCATCATGGGGTCCTGAAAGATCATGGCGATCTTGGAGCCGCGCAGCTTGCGGCGCTTGCTCTCCGGCAGCGGCACCAGGTCGCGGCCCTGGAAGAGGATCTGCCCGCCGGCGATGCGCCCGGGGGCGTCGACCAGGCCCAGGATGGAGAAGCCGGTGATCGACTTGCCGCTGCCGGACTCGCCGACCAGGCCCAGCACCTCGCCGGGCGCGACCTGGAAGCTCACCCCATCGACCGCCTTGACCACGCCTTCGCGGGTGAAGAAGTGGGTCTTGAGGTCCCTGACTTCCAAGGTGGGAGGCTTCAGCGTCGGCGCGCTCATCGCTTGTGCCCCTTCATCGCTTCAGCCGGGGATTGAGGACATCGCGCAGCTGGTCGCCGACCAGGTTGATGGCGACGATGGTGGCCACCAGGGCGACGCCGGGGAAGAAGGCCACCCAGTACTTGCCGGAGAGCATGTAGTCGTAGCCGTTGGCGATCAGCAGGCCTAGCGAGGGCTCGGTGATCGGCACGCCGACACCGAGGAAGGAGAGCGTCGCCTCCAGGGCGATGGCGTTGGCGACCTGCACGGTGGCCACCACGATCAGGGGCGGCAGGCAGTTGGGCAGCAGGTGGCGGAAAACGATGCGCCGGTGGGACAGGGCGAGGCAGGTCGCCGCCTCGATGTATTCCTTGCGGCGCTCCACCAGGGCGGTGCCGCGCACGGTGCGCGCATAGTAGGCCCACTGCACGGTGATCAGCGCGATGATCACCTTGTCGACGCCCTTGCCGAGGACCGCCAGCAGGATCAGGGCGATGAGGATCGCCGGGAAGGAAAGCTGCAGGTCGACGATGCGCATGATAACGGAGTCGACCTTACCGCCGAAGTAGGCGGCAAGCACACCGATGCACATGCCGAGGGAGAGGGCGATGAGGGTGCTCATGGCGCCGACCCCGAGGCTGAGGCGCAGGCCGAAGATGATGGCCGAGAGCATGTCACGGCCCTGGTCGTCGGTGCCGAGGTGAAAGGTCATCTCACCGTCGAAAGTGGTCTCACCCGGCGCCAGCATGTTGTTCATGATGTCGAGCTGCATCAGGTCGTAGGGGTTCTGCGGCGTGATCCAGTCGGCGAAGAGCGCCAGCAGCGCCAGCAGCAGCGTCACCAGCAGCGCCGCCACAGCGACGGGGCTCTCGGCGAATTCGGCGCCGAAACGCAGCAGGGGCGAGGAGCGCCAATGCGGCCGCGCCGTCGTGGACCGGGTTTCCGTGTCTTTCAGCGCGTCGGTCATGCCTTGGCCTCCGAAAGGCGCACCCGCGGATCGAGCACGCAGTAGAGCATGTCGACGATGAAATTGATGATGATGAACATGAAGACGGTCAGCATCAGGTAGGCGACGACCACGGGACGGTCGAGCAGGTTGATCGAGTCGATCAGCAGCTTGCCCATGCCGGGCCAGGCGAAGACCGATTCGGTGACCACGGCGAAGGCGATCATGCTGCCCAGCTCCAGGCCCAGGATGGTGACCACCGGGATCATGATGTTCTTGGCGATGTGGACCAGCACGATGCGGTTGGGCGAGAGACCCTTGGCGCGGGCGAACTTCACGTAGTCCTGCAGGGCCGCCTCGCGGGTGCCGGCGCGCGCCAGGCGGATTACCAGCGAGGTCTTGAAGAGCGCCAGGTTGATCGCCGGCAGCAGCATGTGCGACAGGCCGTCGAGGGTGAGGAAGGAGAAGCCGACGCCGAAGACCTCGACCGTATCGCCGCGGCCGCCCGAGGGCAGCCACTTCAGGATGACCGCGAAGAGCAGGATCAGCATCATGCCCTGCCAGAAGTTCGGTAGGCTGAAGCCGAGGATGGAGCCGGTCATGATGGACTTGCCGGCGAGGGAGTTGGGCCTGAGGCCCGCGATCATGCCCAGCGGCACGCCGATGAAGACGGCGAAGACCAGCGCCAGCATGGCCAGCTCCATGGTGGCCGGCAGCTTGGCGAGGATGATGGAGACGGCGTCGGTGGAGTAGACGAAGCTCTTGCCGAGATCGCCCTGCAGGGCGTTGCCGACGAAGATGAAGAACTGCTCCCACAGCGGCTTGTCGAGGCCCAGGCGGGCAATGGCCGCCTCCATCTCCGCCTGGTCGGCATCCGGGCTGATCATGATGTCGATCGGGCTGCCGATCGCGTAGACGCCGATGAAGACCAGCACCGCCATGGCGGCGACCACGAAGAGGCTCTGGCCCAGGCGGCGCAGAAGGTAGACGAGCATCGGCTAAGCCCTGCCCCAGTTGGCAGTTTGTCGTTGGCGGTTCGTCGAACCCTTAGAAAGATACCACAGCGGGGCGGAGAATACTCTCCGCCCCGCGTGGGAACACCAAGCCGTCAGTTGGTCGGCTTCACGCCGAGGGCCAGCGTGTACTGGTCCGTGCGCGGCGCGTAGCTGATGCCCTTGCGGAAGGCCCAGGGCGTCACCTCGAAGTGCAGCGGCAGGATGCCGTAGTCGGCCATTACCAACCCGCTGGCCTGCTGCAGGATTTTTTCCCGCTTGTCGTCGTCGACCGTGGCCAGGGCCTGGTCGATGAGGGCGTCGAGGTCAGGGTTGGAATAGCGGCCGCGGTTGGTGCCGCCGTAGCCCTTCTCCTTGTCCTGCGTCGCGACCAGCGCGCGCAGCGGCGAGGACATCTCGCCGGTGCCCGAGCCCCAGCCGGCCAGGTACATGGAGAATTCGTACTGGTTCCGGCGCTTGAAGAAGGTGCTGGCGGTGACCGCGTCGACCTTGGTCTCGATGCCGATGCGGGTCAGCATCTGGGCGACCGCCTGGGCGACCTGGGCGTCGTTGATGTAGCGGTCGTTCGGCGAGCCGATGGTCAGGCCGAAGCCGTTGGGGTAGCCCGCCTCGGCGAGCAGCTTCTTGGCGGCATCGGCATTGTACTCCTCCGCCGAAGCGCCCGGCGTCGAGCCGAACATGCCCGGCGGCAGCAGTTCGCCGGCCGGCACAGCCACCCCGCCCATGATGCGCGCGACGATGGCATCGCGGTTGATGGCCATGGAGACGGCCTTGCGCACCCGCACGTCCTTGAAGGGATTCTTGTCGGTGCCGGTGACGCCCGGGGTCGGCTCCTGCTCGTGATCCAGGTGCAGGTAGATGACGCGGTTGGAGAGGCCCTGGGCGACCTGGAAGCCTTCGCTCTTGATGCGCTCCAGGTCCTGCAGCGGCGGCTTGTCGATCATGTCGACGTCGCCGGCCAGCAGGGCGGCCACGCGCGGGCCATCGGCCGTGATCGGCCGGAAGGTCACCGTGGCCCAGTCGGCCTTGTCACCCCAGTAGTTGCCGTTACGCTCGAAGACGATCCTGTCGCCGCGGGTGTACTCCTTGAACTTGTACATGCCGGTGCCGATGGCGGCCTTGCCGGTGTTGAAGTCGTCGGTCTTCGGATAGTCGCCGGTGCCGCTGCAGCCCTCGCGGCTGAAGCCGATGTCGCCGGTCACCCCGTTGGCGGTGGCCGAGAGCACGCCCCAGGTGGAAACCTCGACCGGCAGCAGCGGGTAAGGCGTGTCGGTCTTGATGATCAAGGTGTGCGGATCCGGGGTCTGCATGTCCGCGATGGCCTTGGTGTAGACCGTGAAGGAGGAGGGGCTGTTCTCCACGTTGGGAATGCGGCAGACCGTGTAGACCACGTCCTTCGCGGTGAAAGGCGAGCCGTCGTGGAAGGTCACGCCTTCGCGCAGCTTGAATTCCCAGGTGGTGTCGTCGAGCGGCTTCCAGGAGGTTGCCAGGCCCGGCTGCAGCCGCTGCTTCTCGTCCTGCAGCACCATCGATTCGAAGATGTGACGCCGCATGGCGTTGTTCGGGCCGAGGTTGTGATAGTGCGGATCGAGGGCCGAGGGCTCGGCCGAGACGGCGATGGTCAGATCCTGCGCGGCGGCGGGTGATGCCAGTACCGGTGACACCAGGACGGCGGCCAGCGAGGCCGCGCAAAGCAGAGTGCTCTTTCGCATGAGTTCGTTCCCCGTAAGACGTTGATGCGCCTGTTCCTGTGCTCCGTGGCGGGCCGCCGCCCACCCGGAATCTACTTTTGGGTCCTTCCCGTCACTCGACGGCGGGACCTTCCTGGGTATAATGCGAGTGTCTAGTGGGGCTGTCAAAGTGAAATGCCCTTTCGGGGCTTAATCGTATTCACTCAGGCAAAACCTGCTATTACGGTCATAGAGACTATAACATATTGTTATGAGCTATACCCTCGACTCCCAGGCCGATCCTGACGGCCGGCGCCTGCCGACGCCCAGAATGATGGAAGCTTTCCAGGCGGTTATGGAGGCGGGCTCGGTCAGTGCGGCGGCGCGCTACCTGGGCGTGTCGCAGCCGGCGGTCAGCCGCCTGCTGAAGCAGTTCGAGGAAGAGCTCGGCTTCTCGCTGTTCCACCGCGCCAAGGGCAAGCTCACCCCGACGCCGGAGGCGCACCGCCTGGCCATCGACGTCGGGCAGGCCCTGGACGGCATCGACCGCGTGCGCCGCTCCGCCGAGGACGTGCGGCGCCACGGCACCGGCCGTCTGCGCATCGGCATCACGCCGATGCTCTACGAAGCGGTGCTGCACCGCCTGCTCGACGGTTTCCTGCGCGAGCATCCGCACCTGGTGCTGACCATGGAGACCGGCCTCACCGAAATGATGATCGACTGGCTGCTGCGCGACCAGGTGGAGCTGGCCTTCGCCTCGCTGCTGGAAAGCCATCCGGGCATCGACGCCATTCCGCTGATCGAGACCCACTCGGTGGTCCTCATGCCGCCGGGCCACCCGCTGACCGCCAAGCGCGCCATCGGCGTCGAGGACCTGGCCGAGGTGCCGCTCATCACCATGACCCGGCGCTATCCCTCGCGCCACCGCATCGAGCAGATGTTCCGCCGCGCCGGCGTGCCCATGCGCCTGCGCGCCGAGACCAATCTCTCCGGCACCATCTGCGACCTGGTGCGTATGGGCCAGGGCGTCGCCATCCTGAATGCGCTCTCATGGGGCGGCAGCGGCCGCGGCGATCTGGAGGCAAGGCCGCTGACGCCGCGCCTGGTCAACCGCTACGGCGTGCTGCACCTGGCCGACCGCGGCTTCTCGCGCCCGGCCCAGCAGCTCATCGCGGCGCTGCGCGCCCATCTGGCCCAGGCCATGGGTAACGTCTACCTGGGCGAGGGATGACACCATGACCGCGGGGCAGACGCAGGGCTTGCGCATCGCCGTGGGTGGCTTCGCCCTGGAATCGGTCTCCTTTTTGCCGCTGGAGACGGGGCTCGACGACTTCGAGCGCGAGGCGCGGCGCGGCCGCGACCTGACCGAAGGGCTGGCCGGCACCGCGACCGTGGCCGGCGGCTTCCTCGACGTGCTCGCCGCCGCCGGGGCCGAGGTGCTGCCGCTGGTCTACACCGACTGCTCGGCGGCGGGCCACGCCAGCGACGCGGCCTTCGATCATTTCCGCGACGAACTGGTCAGCGGCCTCGCGCAAGCCCATCTCGGTGACCGGGGCCCGCTGGACGGCGTGCTGCTGTTCCTGCACGGCGCCATGACCACTCCCGGCCGCCCCGACCCGGAGGGCGACCTGCTGCAGGCGCTGCGCGCGGCGGTCGGCGGCGAGTTGCCGGTCATGGTGGCCTTCGACCTGCACGCCAACCTGTCGCCGCGCACGGCCGGGCTCTGCGACGCGCTCTTCGGCTTCCACTTCTCGCCCCACATCGACATGGCGGAGACCGGCGCCCGTGCCGCGCGCTGCCTGCTGGCCAAACTGGGCGGCGACGCCGACCCTCGGCTGGCCCTGGTGAAGCCGCCGGTGGTGCTGCCCTCCATCTTCACCGCCACCGCCCTGGCGCCGCTGCAGGACATCGTCGCCGAGTCCCTGGCGCTGACGGAGAAGGTGCCGGGTATCCTCGATGCCTCGGTGTTCTGCGGCTTCGCCTACGCCGACACGCCGGACCTGGGCTTTTCCGTCGCCGTGGTGGCCGACGGCGACGACGCCCTGGCGCAGCGCGAAGCCGCACGCCTGGCCGGACGTGTCTGGGCCGCGCGCGAGGCGCTGCTGCACGAGGAGCTGGTCGACGACCTCGACGGCGGCCTCGCCAAGGCGAAGCGGATCGCGCGGGGCGACCCGCGTCCCGTGGTGCTGCTGGAACACGCCGACCGCATGAACGATTCCACCTGGGCGCTGCGCCGCCTCATCGCGGAGAATGCCGACAGCCAAGAGGGAGGCCTTGCGGTGCACTGCCCCTACCTCTGGGACCCGGAAACCGCCGCCGCGGCGGTGGCGGCAGGGGCGGGCGCGCGGCTTTCCGTGACCCTGGCGGGCAAGTCCTCCGAGCGCGCCGGCGGGCCCATCGAGGCCGAGGCCGAGGTGCTATGGGCCGGCGACAAGGTCTTCACCGGCACCGGCCCCATGCGCAAGGGACGGCGCATCGACCTCGGCCCTTCGGCGCTGCTGCGCCTCGGCGGCGTGACGGTCAGCGTGATTTCCGTCTGCACCTCGGCCATCGACCTGGACGCCCTGGAACAGTTCGGCATCGACATTGCCGCCCAGGACATCGTGCTGCTGCGCTCCAAGACGCATTTCCGCGCGGTCTACGAGCCGCTGGCTGCGGCCATCGTCATCGTCGACACGCCGGACTGGGGCACCGCCGACCTCAAGCGGCTGCCCTACCACCATGCGCCCGCGGGGATCTTCCCCCTGGCGCGCGACGCGGCCTGGCCGGGCGCGGCGCAACGACCCGAAATCATGAAGCAAAGTGCTGGGCAGGGAGACGACTGATGCCATCGCCGATCGTAGAGAACGAGTACCCCATAGAACTGGCGGCGCCGGATATCGCGCCCTACAAGGCCGGCAACACCGGCATCGACTACATCACCCGCTTCGACAGCGGCCAGCCCGGGCCGCACGTGATGATCACCGCCGTGGTGCACGGTAACGAGCTCTGCGGGGCCATCGCCCTGGACTGGCTCTTCAAGCACGACGTGAAGCCGCGCCGCGGGACGCTCTCGCTCGGCTTCATGAACGTCGACGCCTTCCTCAGCTTCGATCCGCAGGCACCAACCGCCTCGCGCTTCGTCGACGAGGACTTCAACCGCCTCTGGACCGCCGAGGTGCTGAACGGTACGCGCCGCTCCGTGGAGCTGGCCCGGGCGCGGACGGTGCGCCCCTACATCGACACCGTCGACCAGTTGCTCGACATCCACTCCATGCAGCGCAAGCAGCCGGCGATGATGATGGCCGGGCCGCTGCCCAAGGGCCGCGAGCTGGCGAAGGCGGTGGGCCTGCCGGAGATCGTGGTGACCGACGCCGGCCACGCGGCCGGCAAGCGCATGCGCGACTACGAGGGCTTCGCCGAGACCGCCAGCCCGAAGAACGCTCTGCTGGTGGAATGCGGCCAGCACTGGGAGGCGGCCGCGGGGCCGCTGGCGATCCACACCGCCCTGCGCTTCCTGCTGGTCAACGAGATGGTCGAGGCCGATTGGGCGGCCGAGGGCCTGGCCGGCGTCGAATTGCCGCGGCAACGCTTCATCGAGGTAACCGGGCCGGTGACCATCGAGACCGAGAATTTCCGCTTCGTCGAGAACTACATGGGCCTGGAGGTGATCCGCGAGGCCGGCAGCGTCATCGGCTACGACGGCGACAAGCCCGTCACTACGCCCTACGACGACTGCGTGTTGATCATGCCGTCGCGCCGCCTCAATCCCGGCGCCTCGGCGGTGCGCCTGGGGCGCTACGTGGACATGGGCTGACGAATTGGGGCCGGCGGATTGGGGCTGACGAAAGCGTGACCGTCAGCCCGCTGGCCTCTGCGGGGCAGGCGGGGTAAGGAAAGGCATGCTGGATGCCCGCCTGCGCAAGATCATCGACCCGCCACTCGACCGCCTCGGGCGGCGCCTTGCGCATCTGGGCGTCACCGCCAACAGCGTCACCTGGACCGGCTTCTTCGTGGGCATGGGCGCCTGGGCGCTGCTGGCGCTGGAAAGCTACCCCCTGGCGCTCACCTGTATCCTGCTGAACCGCCTGGCCGACGGTCTGGACGGCGCGGTGGCGCGCCACGGCCGCATCAGCGACCTGGGCGGCTATCTCGACATCGTCCTGGACTTCCTCTTCTACTCGGGCGTGGCCTTCTTCTTCGCCGTGGGCCGGCCCGAGCAGGCCCTGCCGGCGGCCTTCCTGATCTTCAGCTTCGTCGGCACCGGGGCCTCCTTCCTCGCCTTCGCCGCCCTGGCCGCCAAGCGCGGCATCACCACGGCGGCGCGCGGCACCAAGTCGATCTACTACCTGGGCGGCCTGACGGAAGGCACGGAGACCATCGCCCTCTTCGTCGCCATCTGTCTCTTCCCCGACCTCTTCGCCTGGTTCGCCTGGATCTTCGGCGGTCTCTGCTGGCTGACCACCGCGGTGCGCATCTTCATGGCGACGGAGACGTTCAGGCGCTAAGCGTCTAGCGCTGCAGCAGTTCCTGCGCCAGCACCGGAGGGCGATGCCAGTTCAACAGTTCGATATCGGTTGCCGTGATCTGCACGTCGGAGAGGAAGAAGACGGCACGCAGGCCGTCGGTGAAATAGGGGTCGTCCTCGGCATTGCGGTGCGGCAGGGAGACCATCGCCGGGGCTATGGCGCGTACGTAGCCGAAGTGACTGACGGCGCCGTCGTCGACCAGTTCCTGCAGCACATAGAAGCGGGCGTCGTCCATATCGGGGTCGATGACGTGGGTCGTTGGCGGCCAGAAGCGTCCGGACAACTTCACGCCGATGTCGCGGCTGATCTGGCCCATCCAAACCGGCTCTCCCTCGACGGTCACCGGCGCGAGCCACAGGCGCATGTGGTTGCGTTCGTCGATGACTGCACGGGCCTTCTGGAAGGCGAGATCGTGCTCGCGGCCAAAAAGGTAGAGCGCCGAGACCGGCGCATAGCGGTAGCGTGATCCGAAGAGGAAGCTGGTGAAGGTGCGCCAGAGCGACGCCGAGGTGACCGGCGCGGTGACGTCCCAATGTGCCGAGATCAGGGCCCCGCGCACTTGGTCCAGCGAACCGACGAAAGCGATGTTGAGCGGGTCGCCCAGGCGGTTTTCCTGGTTGACGGTGCAGCAGATGATGCCTTCCAGCCAGCGACGCAGTTCATCGCGCGTCAGGTTCGTCTTTTGGTGGGGTTCGTAGGTGCGCGCTGTATCCACGTCGATGTAGTCCGTCGGCAGCCCAGGCACCGATACGACGAAATGAAAGTTGTGCACTTCCGTCCTGCCATGAAGCTCCACGTTGAATGCCTTCAGACCCTCGTCGCTATGGGTGTAGACGAAGCCGCTCACCACCTCTCCGGCGGGCACCAGGCGCGGGAAGAGTTTTGCGTTAAGCTGCTCGTAGAGCTCGGCCTGGGTCATGGCGGACAAGCCGGCGGCGCGGCGGGCGGCCTCGAAGGGCGGGAAATAATTCTCGTCTATGGCAATAGGAAAGAGCCACTGGGGGCGGTTGGTGTCGTTGGCGATCCGTAGCCAGACCGGCTGAATACCGACGTCGTTCAGAGGGGCACCGAAGACCTCCAGGCTCTCCTCGCGCCCCAGGGCGGCAGCCGTGACTGTGAAGTCATCTGCAGACTTCGTCTCGGCCCGCTCCTGGTAAGGTCGGCCGTCGCTGTAGACCGCCTGCTGCGTGGCGCAGCCGGTGAGGCTGCCCACAGCAAGGAGCAGCGCCGCAACGGGTGCAAGAACTCGGCGCGGAAGCGCCACGAGGCAAGCGATTGTGGCCATACTTCTCTATCAAATCCGTTGTTTCTTGACCCCGTTCGTAGAAACTATTTCGCGGCGGCGGAATGACCAGGGGCGGTGGCCTTCCTCCCGCCGTGCCTGTCCTCCGGTCGCGCGCGGCAGTCGCAATTTTAAGACTTATCGGCTATGAGGGGCCGATGTGTGGAATCGTCGCCATCCATTCCCCCGGGCGGCCCGTATCGGCGGAAGCGATCAGCCGGGCGGTCGCCGCTCTGCACCATCGCGGCCCCGACGGCCAGGGCATCTGGGTCGCCCCGGACGGCCGGGTCGGGCTGGGCCACGCCCGCCTCAGCATCATCGACCTGGAGGGCGGTGCGCAGCCCATCGCCAACGAGACCGCCGACATCCATATCGCCGTCAACGGTGAGTTCTACGGCTACGAGACGGTAAGGCGCCGGCTGGAGGCCGCCGGCCACCGTTTCCGCACCCTTTCGGACAGCGAGATCGCACTGCACCTCTACGAGGACCGCGGCGTCGAGGCGGTGCGCGAGCTGCGCGGCGAGTTCGCCTTCACGCTGTGGGACGACCGCAAGCAGACGCTCTACGCCTTCCGCGACCGCTACGGCGTCAAGCCGCTGTTCTACAGCCTGCACGACGGCCTTCTTTATATCGCCTCGGAAATGAAGGCGCTTTTCGCCGCCGGCGTGCCGGCGCGCTGGGACCTGGAGAGCGTCTACTTCGGCGTCGGCCTGCGCGGCGCGCGGCGTACGCCCTTCGAAGGCGTCTTCGCGGTGCCGCCCGGCTGCTACCTGGAGTCGGGGCCCGCGGGCATCCGGCTGCGGCAGTACTGGGACATCGACTATCCGCGCGCCGGGGAGGCGGCCTTGCCCGGCAGCGAGGCGGAGCTGCGCGCGGAGTTCCGCGCGCTGCTCGAGGACTCGGTGCGGCTGCGCCTGCGCGCCGACGTGCCGGTCGCCTGCTATCTGAGCGGCGGCCTGGATTCCTGCTGCATCCTGGGGCTGGCCGCGCGGCATAGCGCCGCGCCGTTGCGCGCTTTCACCCTGCGCTTCGAGGACGCGGACTACGATGAAGGCGATGTGGCCCAGGAGATGGCGGCCCGCGCCGGCGCCGACTACCTGCCCTACATGATGCGCGAGGACGACCTGGCCGACAATTTCGCCGATGCGATCTATCATGCGGAGGGGCCCTGCAGGAACACCCACGGTGTCGCCAAGTTCCTGCTCAGCCGGCGGGTGCGGGATGCCGGCTTCAAGGTGGTCCTGACGGGCGAGGGCGCCGACGAGGTGCTGGCGGGCTATCCGCATTTTCGCCAGGACATGCTGATCAGCAGTGCGACCGAAGAGAACCGCGCCGAGGTTCTTGAGCAGCTGGCGGCACTCGACGAGGCCAACCGGATCTCCAGGGGGCGGCTGCTGACGACCAGGGCCGACCGCTCGTCGGCCAAGATGGAGGCTCTGCTCGGCTACACGCCGTCCTGGGTAATGTCCCGCTTCGCCGCCTTGAAATCGCGTCACCTGCCCCTGGCCCACGACCGCCTGGCGCCCTTCGCCGCCCGCGACCCGGCGGAGCTGCTGTTGGACGGCCTTGACCCCGCGCGCCGCCTCGCGGGCCGCCCCGCAGTGCACCAGGCGCTCTATCTCTGGGCCAAGTCGATGCTGCCCAACTACATCCTCGCCATGCTCGGTGACCGCATGGAAATGGCGCACTCCATCGAGGGGCGCCTGCCTTTCCTGGATCACAAGGTGGGCGAGTTCCTGCAGCGGGTTCCGCTGGACATGAAGATCCGCGGCCAGGTGGAGAAGTATCTCCTGCGCGAGGCGACCCGCGATGTTCTGACGGAGACCGTGTACCGGCGCCAGAAGCACCCTTTTCTGGCGCCGCACGGCTCCTTCGCGAACGGCAGCCGTCTTTTCGATCTGGCCCAGGACACGCTGCGCAGCCCTGCGGTCGACAGCGTTCCCTTTTTCGACGCCCCGCGCGTCCGAGCGGTCGCCGATTCGCTCCTGAGGGCGACGCCGGAGGAGCGGCGGATCGCGGAACCGCGCCTGCTGTTCCTCATGAGCGTGGTCTTCCTGCACCAGCGCCTGGGGGTGCAGGGCTAGGACGTTCGGGCGCGGGCGGCGGCGCCGTTCTTAGGGGCCATCGTGCGGCCTCTCCTCGTGCCAGCGCCGGACCTGCGACAGGGTGCGCATCAGCGACAGGGGGCCGGACCACAGGGTCCCGTGGCCGCCGTACATCGGCTGGCCCTTGGCCGCCAGGTCGGCCGCGCCGAAAATCAACGTCGGCTCGATTACGAAGATCCCGTCGCCCCGCAGGGTATCGAGGTTGCGCTGAACGGCGCGATTGTTGAGCATGACGTTGTTCATGACCGGCGCGACGACCACGGGCGCGGTCGTGGCGGTGACGATCATCGACAGCAGGTCCGTGCAGGCGCCGACCGCAAGGCGGTGAAGCGAATTCGCCGATGCCGGCAGAACCAGGATGCAGTCCGCCGACCGCCCCAGGTGAACATGAGGCACATAGGTGCCGTCGCGCTTCTCAAAGGCATCCACCCAGGTCCGGATCCCGTAGGACTCGAAAAGGTCGCGGGACACGAAGGAGAGGGCCGACTCGGTCAGAACGATGTCGAGGTCGGTCTGGAACCCGGAATAGCAAAGACTGAGTATCGTCGGGGCGACGAGCCCGGCGACGATGCTGCCGGTGCAGGCCACCACAAGATGGCGCAATGCGGTGTCGGACGGCGCCATGTGGAAACCGGTATTCGCGGAAAAAACCCGGTCGCGGCGCACTTCGAGCGCGCGCATCTCCCGGTCCTCCAGGATGGCGCCGCCTTCGACGAGCGCATCGAGAAATCCAAGGTCCCCGTCGGAAACCCCGCCGCCCGACCCTTCCAGCACGGAAGCACCGGCGGCGGGGTTCGCGAGCTTCTGCATCAGGTGCGACCAGCGCGTTGCGGAAGCGGTCCGGTGATACAGCTTCTCGTCCTCGGGGCCGATGAAGGCGACGCCGTCTCCACTGGTCACCGTGACCCAGTCCGGATTTCGCAGATAGTAGCAGCCGGACTCCATCAGCCGTCCCTTCCGTCACTGCGGTATTGAAGGGGCAGGGAACCATTGCCGCTGCGCCCGAACACCAGCCGCGTCTGGCTCATGCCCCTGAAGGAAAGGCGGAACTCGCCGCGATAGGTGAACTCGTGCTTCTCGAGGAGATAGAGAACCGGCGCGATGGCCCTTCTCGTGCGGACGAAGAGGCTGGGGCAGGCGCTGATCTGCGGCAATTCGAGCCAGCGTTCGAACAGAAGGCTTGCGAGGCTCGGGTCGCCGGAGGGGCCCCGGCGGACTTCGAAGGTGTCATCCTGCAAACGGGCAGCGCGACCGCCCTGTACCTCCGGCCGGATGCCGATGTAGGCCAGCAGTCCGTCTCCGGACTGCGCGCCGAAGTCCGAGAGTCTGTAGGCATCGATAAGGTCGCCGTCGAGGACGACGCCGACCACGCAACCCAGCACCGAGGTGCCGTTTTCCGGATCCGCAGCGGCGAGAACCTGCGCGCGATCACCCAGTTCGGCGACGATGCCGCGCGCGGAATGCCGGTCCTGCGGATCGCCCAAGGGCATGGGTGATGT
>JBNKHC010000278.1:0-15899 GCA_050290145.1 Kiloniellaceae bacterium
CACCACGGATGTGACCGGCGCTTGCCAGCTCCCCGAGGGCGTCAAGATGGTGATGCCGGGCGACAACATCAAGATGCACATCGAGCTCATCGCGCCCGTCGCGCTCGAGGAGCAGATGCGCTTCGCCATTCGCGAAGGTGGCCGCACCGTCGGCGCGGGCGTCGTCGCCGGTATTCAGAAGTAAGAGAAGCCGGTGTTGCGGGGCCCTTCGGGGCCCCGCGATGGCCGGACGGCGGGCAGGCCAGTGGCCCGTGAGGCGTCAAGGAGTGTAGCTCAACTGGCAGAGCACCGGTCTCCAAAACCGGGGGTTGGGGGTTCGAGTCCCTCCACTCCTGCCAGCATAGGCGGCATTCGGACCTGGAAAGTACAGCAGTGCGGCCCCAAGTAGAGCGGGCAGAGTAGCGCGGAACCGCCGCGACAAATCGAGCAGAAAGTGCGACCGCGCCCCCTGGCGCGGTTTAGGCGTAGTAGGAAACAGTTCAAGCCAATGGCAACGATCAACCCGGCCCAGTACGTGCGTGAGGTGATCGGCGAGGTCAAGAAAGTGACCTGGCCGACGCGCAAGGAGACCACGGTGACCACGATCATGGTCTTCATCATGGTCGTCCTGGCCGCGATCTTCTTCTTCATCCTCGATCTGGCGCTGTCTGCCGCCGTGAAGTTCGTCCTCGGGCTGGGAGGCTGACGCCATGGCGATGCATTGGTATGTCCTGCACGTTTACTCCGGCTTCGAAAAGAAGGTCGCCGAGGGTATCCGCGAGCAGGCCCAGCAGAAGGGCATGGAAGACCTCTTCGACCAGATCCTGGTGCCGACGGAAGAGGTGGTGGAGATGCGCCGCGGCCAGAAGGTCAACGCAGAGCGCAAGTTCTTCCCCGGCTATGTCCTGCTGCGCATGGAGATGACCGACGAGTCCTGGCACCTGGTGAAGAACACGCCGAAGGTGACCGGCTTCCTGGGTAACCGCAAGCCGACCCCGATCTCCGCCAAGGAGGCCGAGCGCATCCTCAAGCAGGTGCAGGAAGGGGTCGAGCGGCCGAAGCCCTCGATCGTCTTCGAGATCGGCGAGCAGGTGCGGGTGGCCGACGGCCCCTTCACCTCCTTCAACGGCCTGGTGGAGGAAGTCGACGAGGAGCGCGCCCGCCTCAAGGTCGCGGTGTCGATCTTCGGGCGTGCGACGCCGGTCGAGCTGGAGTACTCGCAGGTCGAGAAGCTGTAACGAGTTTTACGCCGGGCCTCCGGGGCCGGCACTGCGGGAGGCCGCCGCCTAGAAGTCCACTGGTGGGGCCGCACCGCAAACCCTAGAGAGAAGAAAGGGACAGTAAAGTGGCAAAGAAGATCGAAGGCTACATCAAGCTGGAGATCCCGGCCGGTCAGGCGAATCCTTCGCCGCCGGTGGGACCTGCGCTTGGTGCACGTGGCCTCAACATCATGGAATTCTGCAAGGCCTTCAACGCGGCCACCCAGAACCTGGAGCAGGGCACGCCGACCCCGGTGATCATCACCGCGTTTTCGGATCGCTCCTTCTCCTTCGAGACCAAGACCCCGCCGGCCAGCTGGTATCTGCGCAAGGCGGCCAAGGTGGCCAAGGGCTCCAAGGTGCCGAACCGCGACAAGGTCGGCAAGGTCAGCATGGCGCAGGTCCACGAGATCGCCGAAGCGAAGATGAAGGACCTGAACGCCAACGATATCGACGCTGCCGCCAAGATCATTATGGGCTCGGCGCGCTCGATGGGCATCGAGGTGGAGTAGGGCCATGGCAGCGCAAGGAAAGCGGCTCAAGGCCGCCTATGAAGGCATCGACCGCAAGGCTCTCTACGACCTGAGCGAAGCGGTGAAGAAGATCAAAGAAGGCGCCAGGGCGAAGTTCGACGAAACCGTCGAGATTTCGATGAACCTGGGCGTCGACCCCCGTCACGCCGACCAGAACGTGCGCGGCGTGGTTTCGCTGCCGCACGGCACCGGCAAGTCGGTGCGCGTGGCGGTCTTCGCCAAGGGCCCCAAGGCCGAGGAGGCCCAGGCGGCCGGTGCCGATGTGGTCGGTGCGGAAGACCTGGCCGAGAAGATTCAGGCCGGCGAGATCGACTTCGACCGCTGCATCGCCACCCCGGACATGATGCCGGTGGTCGGCCGCCTCGGTAAGGTGCTGGGCCCGCGCGGCCTGATGCCGAACCCGAAGCTGGGCACCGTGACCGCCGACGTGGCTGCGGCCATCCAGGCGGTCAAGGGCGGCCAGGTGGAGTTCCGCGTCGAGAAGGCGGGCATCGTCCATGCCGGTGTCGGCAAGGCGAGCTTCGGCGAAGACGCGCTGGTCGAGAACATCAAGGCCTTTGTCGACGCCATCTCGCGCGCCAAGCCGAGCGGCGCCAAGGGCACCTACATCAAGCGCGTGGCGCTGTCCTCCACCATGGGGCCGGGCGTGCGCGTGGATCTGGGCAGCATCCAGGCCTGAGGGCCCGGGGCGCCAGAGAGGGTTTCTGGCCGTTTCTCCTTTGTCGGGGAGCGGCCGGGGAAGGGCGGCAAGCTGCCGCCTGACCTGTCCGAGACTGCAGGTGCCGGTACCCCAGGGTGCCGGTCTAAGCCGAGAGAGGGCCTGCATAGACGGGAGCAACGGGTTTCAAGGCCCCGGAGGATCCGGGGTCGTGGGGCTTGAACTTCCGGGACAGGCGAGCCGGACCACCGGGTCGTTTACCGGTAGTCCTCGTTGAAACCGGACGGTTCGCCGTTTTGGCGGACCGGCCAACTAGAGCGGAAGTGACTCGTGGACCGATCTCAAAAAGAAGAGCTGGTCGCCAGTCTGCATCAAACGTTCTCGGAGATGAATCTCGTCGTCGTCACCCAGCAGTCGGGCATGACGGTGGCCGAGGCTTCTGATCTGCGGCGCAAGATGCTGGAGGCGGGTGCCAGCTACAAGGTGACGAAGAATCGGCTCACGCGTCTTGCCCTCGAGGGTACCAAGTACGAGGCGCTGAAGGAGCTGTTCACCGGACCGACGGCAATTGCCGTTTCGGAGGACCCGGTGGCGGCTGCCAAGGTCTGCGTCGAGTTCGCCAAGGCGAACGAGAAGCTGACCATCGTCGGCGGCGCTATGGGCGAGACCACGCTTGACGCGGATGCGATCAAGGCGTTGGCCTCCCTGCCGTCGCTCGACGCGCTGCGCGGCAAGCTGATCGGTGTTCTGCAGGCCCCGGCCACCAAGGTGGCGGGCGTGGTGCAGGCGCCGGCATCGCAGCTGGCTCGTGTTTTCAGTGCCTTTGGCTCTCAGGGAGAGGCCGCGTAAGCCTCGTCAAGGACGAGAGTTCAAGCCTAGGAGAAAGTAAGAAATGGCTGATTTGGATAAATTGGTTGATGAGCTGTCCAAGCTCACCGTGATCGAGGCGGCCGAGCTGGCCAAGAAGCTGGAAGACACCTGGGGTGTCTCCGCTGCGGCTCCGGTCGCGGTTGCGGCTGCTGCGGCTCCGGCCGACGGCGGTGGCGCTGCTGCCGAGCAGACTGAGTTCGACGTCATCCTGGCTGCCGCCGGCGAAAAGAAGATCAACGTCATCAAAGAGGTTCGCGCCATCACCGGCCTGGGCCTCAAGGAGGCGAAGGATCTGGTCGAAGGTGCGCCGAAGGCTGTCAAGGAAGGCGCCAGCAAGGACGAAGCCGAAGAGCTCAAGAAGAAGCTCGAAGAGGCTGGTGCGACGGTCGAGCTCAAGTAGTTTGACCGTCTGCAAGCGCGTTTTGGTACCGGCCGGCGGCCCCCGCCAAGGGGGTGCGCCGCGCCGGCTATCCGCGTCTGTGATACCGGATGCGGGCGTTCCGGCCTTCTTCTAGAAGGAGCCGGGCGCCGGCGTCTCCGGTGGACGATTACGGCTCAGGAGATCGGGCCGCTAAACGATGATCTCTGTGCCGGGCCAAAGCTGGGGGTCCGGCTCAAAGGACGAATGCCGGCCGGCCCGAAGGGGTCGAGAGGGCTCATGGCCGAAGCGTTCGGCCCAGCGACGTGAACGAGGACACGACGAAACATGGCGAATTCCCTGACTGCTCGCAAGCGCATCCGTAAGAGCTTCGGCAAGATTGCCGAAGTGGCCAAAATGCCCAATCTGATCGAGGTCCAGAAGACCTCCTACGACCAGTTTCTTCAGCTGGGCACGCCGATCGCGGAGCGGAGCAACACGGGCCTGCAGGAAGTCTTCACAGGCGTCTTCCCGATCCGTGACTTCTCGGAGCGGGCGGAGCTGCAGTTCGTGCGCTACGAGCTGGAAGAGCCGAAGTACGATGTCGAGGAGTGCCAGCAACGCGGCATGACTTTCGCCGCGCCGCTGAAGGTGACTCTGCGCCTGGTGGTCTGGGACGTCGACGAGGACACCGGCTCGCGCTCGATCCGCGACATCAAGGAGCAGGACGTCTACATGGGCGACATGCCGCTGATGACCCGTCACGGCACCTTCGTCATCAACGGCACCGAGCGCGTCATCGTCTCCCAGATGCATCGCAGCCCGGGCGTCTTCTTCGACCACGACCGCGGCAAGACCCATTCCTCGGGCAAGTACCTCTTCGCCGCCCGCGTCATTCCCTACCGCGGCTCCTGGCTGGACTTCGAGTTCGACGCCAAGGACCTCGTCTACGTGCGCATCGACCGGCGCCGCAAGCTGCCGGCGACGACCCTGCTGCTGGCGCTGGATTCCGACGAGACCGAGAAGCTGCGCGCCGAGCGCGCCAAGGAAGGCCAGGTTCTGGAGCCGCACGAGGCTCAGGGCATGTCGCCGGAAGACGTGCTCGACTTCTTCTATGATCACGTGGCCTACAAGCGCTCTGGCAACGGCTGGAGCACGCCCTTCGATCAGGACCGCATGCGCGGCGTCAAGCTGGCCCAGGACCTGGTCGACGCCAAGGGCGGCAAGGTCGTGGTCGAGGCCGGCCAGAAGATCACCCCGCGCCTGGCCAAGAAGCTGGTCGAGGGCGGCCTGAAGGACGTCTTCGTCACCAACGAGCAGCTGGTCGGCAGCTACATCTCCACCGACTTCATCAACGAGCAGACCGGCGAGGTCATCTGCGAGGCCGGCGACGAGCTGACCGAGGAGCTGCTGGAGACGCTGTCCGAGGCCGGCATCAAGCAGATTTCGATCCTCGCCATCGACCACGTGAACGTCGGCGCCTACATCCGCAATACCCTGGCGGTGGACAAGAACACCTCCCGCGAGGAAGCGCTGATCGACATCTACCGCGTCATGCGTCCGGGCGAGCCGCCGACCCTGGAGACGGCCGAGGCCATGTTCAACGGCCTGTTCTTCGACTCCGAGCGCTATGACCTCTCCGCGGTGGGCCGCGTGAAGATGAACGCGCGCCTGGGCTTCGAGACCGACGACCAGCTGCGTACCCTGCGCAAGGAAGACATGCTGGCGATCCTGAAGATCCTGGTGGACCTGAAGGACGGCCGCGGCGAGATCGACGACATCGACCACCTGGGCAACCGCCGGGTGCGTTCGGTCGGCGAGCTGATGGAGAACCAGTACCGCCTGGGCCTGCTGCGCATGGAGCGTGCGATCAAGGAGCGCATGTCCTCTGTCGAGATCGACTCGGTCATGCCGCACGACCTGATCAACGCCAAGTCGGCGGCCGCGGCGGTGCGCGAGTTCTTCGGCTCCTCGCAGCTCTCGCAGTTCATGGACCAGACCAACCCGCTGTCGGAAATCACCCATAAGCGCCGCCTCTCGGCGCTGGGCCCGGGCGGCCTGACCCGTGAGCGCGCGGGCTTCGAGGTGCGCGACGTGCACCCGACGCACTACGGCCGCATCTGCCCGATTGAGACGCCGGAAGGTCCGAACATCGGCCTCATCAACTCCCTGGCGACCTATGCCCGGGTGAACCAGTACGGCTTCATCGAGAGCCCCTACCGGAAGGTGGAGAACGGCAAGGTGACCGACGAGGTGCGCTACCTCTCCGCCATGGAGGAAGGCCGCTACACCATCGCCCAGGCCAACGCCGAGCTGGACAAGAACGGCAAGTTCGTCGACGACCTGATCTCCTGCCGTCAGGGCGGCGAGTACATCATGGCGATGAAGGATGCCATCGACTACATCGACGTCTCGCCGAAGCAGCTGGTCTCCGTCGCTGCGGCGCTCATTCCCTTCCTGGAGAACGACGACGCCAACCGCGCGCTGATGGGCTCCAACATGCAGCGCCAGGCGGTGCCTCTGCTGCAGTCCGAGGCGCCGCTGGTCGGCACCGGCATGGAAGGCACCGTGGCGCGCGATTCGGGCGTCGCCATCGGCGCGCGCCGCGCCGGCGTGGTCGACCAGGTCGACGCCACCCGCATCGTGATCCGGGTGACGGAGGAAACCTCGCACGGTGAGCAGGCGGTGGACATCTACAACCTGCTGAAGTTCCAGCGCTCCAACCAGAACACCTGCATCAACCAGCGCCCGCTGGTGAAGGTGGGCGACGTGGTGGCGGCCGGCGACATCATCGCCGACGGCCCCTCCACCAACCTGGGCGAGCTGGCCCTGGGCCGCAACGTGCTGGTCGCCTTCATGCCGTGGCAGGGCTACAACTTCGAGGACTCGATTCTGATCTCCGAGCGCATCGTGCGCGATGACGTCTTCACCTCGATCCACATCGAGGAGTTCGAGGTCATGGCCCGCGATACCAAGCTGGGCCAGGAGGAAATCACCCGCGACATTCCGAACGTCGGCGAGGACGCCCTGCGCAACCTCGACGAAGCGGGCATGGTCTACATCGGCGCCGAGGTCAATCCGGGCGACATCCTGGTCGGCAAGGTGACGCCGAAGGGCGAGTCCCCCATGACCCCGGAAGAGAAGCTGCTGCGGGCGATCTTCGGCGAAAAGGCCTCCGACGTGCGCGACACCTCGCTGCGGGTGCCGCCGGGCGTTACCGGCACCGTCGTCGACGTGCGTGTCTTCTCGCGCCGCGGCGTCGACAAGGACGAGCGTGCGCTCGCCATCGAGCGTGCCGAGATCGAGCGTCTGGCCAAGGACCGCGACGACGAGCGGATGATCCTGGAGCGCAGCTACTACGGCCGCCTCAAGGATCTGGTCATGAACCAGACCGCGGTTTCCGGGCCCAAGGGCCTGAAGTCCGGCACCAAGATCACCGAGAAGGTGCTGAGCGACTTCACCCCGGGCCAGTGGCGCCAGATCGCGATCAAGAACGACAAGCGCCAGCTCGACCTGGAAGCCCTGAACAAGCAGTTCGAGGAATCCATCGACGAGCTGAACAAGCGCTTCGAGAACAAGGTCGACAAGCTGCAGCGCGGTGACGAGCTGCCGCCGGGCGTCATGAAGATGGCCAAGGTCTTCGTTGCGGTGAAGCGCAAGCTGCAGCCGGGCGACAAGATGGCCGGCCGCCACGGCAACAAGGGCGTCATCTCCAAGATCGTGCCGGTCGAGGACATGCCCTACACCGAGGACGGCACTTCGGTCGACATCGTGCTCAACCCGCTGGGCGTGCCGAGCCGCATGAACGTCGGTCAGATTCTGGAGACCCACCTGGGCTGGGCCTGTGCGGGCCTGGGCCAGCAGGTCGGCCAGATGCTGGACGAGTACGAGCGCGGCGGTAAGGTGGATCCGCTGAAGAAGACGCTGAAGGACGTCTACGGCGATCAGATCTTCAAGGATGACATCGCCGACATGGACGACGAGGCTCTCAAGGAGCTGAGCGGCAACCTGCGTCGCGGCCTTCCCATCGCCACCCCGGTCTTCGACGGGGCGCGCGAGGAGGACATCTCCGACATGCTGGAGCAGGCCGGCCTCAACCGTTCCGGTCAGGTCACCCTGATCGACGGTCGTACCGGCGAGGCCTTCGACCGCCAGGTCACGGTCGGCTACATCTACATGCTGAAGCTGCACCACCTGGTCGACGACAAGATCCACGCCCGTTCCATCGGTCCCTACAGCCTGGTCACCCAGCAGCCGCTGGGCGGTAAGGCCCAGTTCGGCGGCCAGCGCTTCGGCGAGATGGAGGTCTGGGCCCTGGAGGCCTACGGCGCCGCCTACACCCTGCAGGAGATGCTGACGGTGAAGTCGGACGACGTCTCGGGCCGCACCAAGGTCTATGAGGCCATCGTCAAGGGCGACGACAACTTCGAGGCCGGCATTCCTGAGTCCTTCAACGTGCTGGTGAAGGAACTGCGTTCGCTGGGCCTCAACGTGGACTTGAAGCAGACGTCGTAGTCGCGCGGATCCCGCTGCTGCTTACGACTTCTGCTCAACCAAATACCTAATCGGGAGAAACCGATGTCAGAGTTGATGAACATTTTCGGCCAGCCGACCGGCCCTCAGAGCTTCGATCAGATCCGCATTTCGATCGCCAGCCCTGAGCGCATCCGGTCCTGGTCCTACGGCGAGATCAAGAAGCCGGAGACCATCAACTACCGCACCTTCAAGCCGGAGCGCGACGGCCTGTTCTGCGCGCGCATCTTCGGTCCGATCAAGGACTACGAGTGCCTCTGCGGCAAGTACAAGCGCATGAAGTATCGCGGCATCATCTGCGAGAAGTGCGGCGTCGAGGTCACCCTCTCCAAGGTGCGCCGCGAGCGCATGGGCCATATCGAGCTGGCCAGCCCGGTGGCGCACATCTGGTTCCTGAAGTCGCTGCCGAGCCGCATCGGCCTGCTGCTCGACATGACCCTGAAGGATCTGGAGCGGGTGCTCTACTTCGAGTACTTCGTCGTGGTCGAGCCCGGCCTGACGCCGCTGAAGATGCATCAGCTGATGAGCGAGGAGGAGTTCCTCACCGCCCAGGAGGAGTACGGCGAGGATTCCTTCGAGGCGATGATCGGCGCCGAGGCGATGAAGAAGATGCTCTCCTCCCTGGACCTGGAGGAAGAGCGCGTCGACGTGCGCGAGGAGCTGCGCGAGACCGGCTCCGAGGCCAAGCGCAAGAAGCTGGTCAAGCGCCTGAAGCTGATCGAGGCCTTCCTCGAGTCCGGCGCCCGTCCGGAGTGGATGATCCTGGACGTCGTGCCGGTGATCCCGCCCGAGCTGCGCCCCCTGGTGCCGCTGGACGGCGGCCGCTTCGCGACCTCCGACCTCAACGATCTCTACCGCCGGGTCATCAACCGTAACAACCGTCTGAAGCGCCTCATCGAGCTGCGCGCGCCGGACATCATCGTGCGCAACGAAAAGCGCATGCTGCAGGAGGCCGTCGACGCTCTGTTCGACAACGGCCGCCGCGGCCGCGTCATCACCGGCGCCAACAAGCGCCCGCTGAAGTCGCTGTCCGACATGCTCAAGGGCAAGCAGGGCCGCTTCCGCCAGAACCTGCTCGGCAAGCGCGTCGACTACTCCGGCCGTTCGGTCATCGTGGTCGGACCTGAACTGAAGCTCCATCAGTGCGGCCTGCCGAAGAAGATGGCGCTGGAGCTGTTCAAGCCCTTCATCTACTCGAAGCTCGAGCTCTACAACATGGCCTCCACCATCAAGGCGGCCAAGCGCATGGTGGAGAAGGAGCGTCCCGAGGTCTGGGATATCCTGGAAGAGGTGATCCGCGAGCATCCGGTGCTGCTGAACCGCGCACCGACGCTGCACCGCCTCGGCATCCAGGCTTTCGAGCCGGTGCTGATCGAGGGTAAGGCGATCCAGCTGCACCCGCTGGTCTGCACCGCCTTCAACGCCGACTTCGACGGCGATCAGATGGCGGTCCACGTGCCGCTGTCGCTGGAGGCCCAGCTCGAAGCGCGCGTCCTCATGATGTCGACCAACAACATCCTGTCGCCGGCGAACGGCAAGCCGATCATCGTGCCGTCGCAGGACATCGTTCTGGGTATCTACTACCTGTCGATGGAGGCCGAGGGCGAGAAGGGCGAAGGCATGATGTTCGGCGACATGGGCGAGATCGAGCACGCGCTCGCCAGCGGCGCCGTCAGCCTGCACGCCAAGGTCAAGGCGCGCTATCATACGGTCGACCCCGAGGGTAACCCGATCCGCGTGATCGTCGACACCACCCCGGGCCGCATGAAGCTGTCCGAGGTGCTGCCGCGCCATCCGAACGTGCCGTTCAGCCTGCTCAACAAGGTGCTGACCAAGAAGGAAATCACCGAGCTGATCGACATCGTCTACCGCCACTGCGGCCAGAAGGACACGGTCATCTTCTGCGACCGCATCATGTCGCTGGGCTTCGGCTACGCCTGCAAGGCCGGCATCTCCTTCGGCAAGGACGACCTCATGATCCCGGACGCCAAGCAGGGTCTGGTGGAAGAGGCCCAGGCCAAGGTGAAGGAGTTCGAGCAGCAGTACCTCGACGGCCTGATCACCCAGGGCGAGAAGTACAACAAGGTGGTCGACGTCTGGTCGCAGTGCACCGACCGGGTGGCCGACGAGATGATGAAGGTGATCTCCGGCACCGCCGGGCGTGACGTCAACGCCGTCTACATGATGGCCGACTCCGGCGCCCGTGGTTCGGCGGCCCAGATCAAGCAGCTCGCCGGCATGCGCGGCCTCATGGCCAAGCCGTCGGGTGAGATCATCGAGACGCCGATCATCTCGAACTTCAAGGAAGGCCTGACCGTGCTGGAGTACTTCAACTCCACCCACGGCGCCCGCAAGGGCCTGGCCGACACCGCCCTGAAGACCGCGAACTCCGGTTACCTGACCCGTCGCCTGGTCGACGTGGCGCAGGACGCCATCATCATCGAGGAGGACTGCGGCACCGAGAAGGGCCTTAGTGTCTCCGCGGTGGTCGACGGCGGCGAGGTCATCGCCTCCCTCGGCGAGCGCATCCTGGGCCGTACGGCTCAGGAGGACATCGTCGACCCGCTGACGGGCGACGTCATCCTGAAGCGCGGCGAACTGATCGAGGAAGACAAGATCGACCAGATCGAGCGTGCCGGTATCGACACCATCTTCATCCGCTCCGCGCTGATGTGCGAGTCGGTGGGCGGTATGTGCGGCGCCTGCTATGGCCGTGACCTGGCGCGTGGCACCAAGGTCAACGTGGGCGAGGCGGTCGGCGTGATCGCGGCCCAGTCGATCGGCGAACCGGGCACCCAGCTGACCATGCGGACCTTCCACATCGGCGGTGCCGCCCAGCGCGGCGCCGAGCAGTCCTCGGTCGAGGCCGGCTCCGACGCGACCATCAAGATCGCCAACCGCAACGTGGTCATGAACTCCGACGGCATCCCCGTCGTCATGGGCCGCAACCTCGAGGTCGTGCTGCTGGACGAGAAGGAGCGCGAGCGGGCCCGCTACCGCGTGCCTTACGGGGCCAAGCTGCTGGTCGACGACGGTGCGGAGGTCAAGATCGGCGACAAGCTGGCCGAGTGGGATCCCTACACCATCCCCATCATCACCGAGCGCGAGGGCACGGCGAACTACGTCGACCTCATCGAGGGCACCTCGATGCGCGAGGTCATGGACGAGACCACCGGTATCTCGAACCGCGTGGTCATCGACTGGAAGCAGCAGCCGCGGGGCAACGACCTGAAGCCGCGCATCACCCTGCGCGACGAGAAGGGCGAGGTGGTGACCCTGGCCAACGGCATGGAGGCGCGGTACTTCATGTCGGTCGACGCCATCCTCTCGGTCGACAACGGCGCCCACGTGAAGGCGGGTGACGTGCTGGCCCGTATCCCGCGCGAATCCTCCAAGACGCGCGACATCACCGGCGGTCTGCCGCGGGTGGCCGAGCTCTTCGAGGCCCGCAAGCCGAAGGACTACGCCATCATCAGCGAGATCGAGGGCCGCGTCGAGTTCGGCAAGGACTACAAGACCAAGCGCCGCATCGTCGTGGTCCCGGAGGGCGAGGATGCCGAGCCCCGCGAGTACCTCATCCCGAAGGGCAAGCATATCTCGGTCCAGGAGGGCGATTTCGTCCAGGTCGGCGATATGCTGCTCGACGGTAACCCGGTACCGCACGACATCCTGGAGGTCCTCGGCGTCGAGGCCCTGGCGGACTACCTGATCGACGAGATCCAGAGCGTCTACCGCCTGCAGGGCGTGAAGATCAACGACAAGCACATCGAGGTGATCGTTCGCCAGATGCTGCAGAAGGTCGAGATCCACGACGGCGGCGACACGACCCTGCTGGTCGGCGAGCAGGTCGACCGCGACGAGTTCGACGCGGTCAACGACAAGGTGATCGCCGACGGCGGCAAGCCCGCCTCCGGCAGCCCGGTGCTCCAGGGCATCACCAAGGCCAGCCTGCAGACCCGCTCCTTCATCTCGGCGGCCTCCTTCCAGGAGACCACCCGGGTGCTGACGGAGGCGGCGACCCACGGCAAGGAAGACCGCCTGATCGGCCTCAAGGAGAACGTCATCGTCGGCCGTCTGATCCCGGCGGGCACCGGCTCGGTCATGAATCGCCTGAAGCGAATCGCCGCCGCGCGCGATCGCGAGTTGATCGAGGAACGCGAGCAGGCGGCCCTGGCCAGCGGGGCGGAGTCGGAGGTTTCCGAGGAGGAGACCTCGGTGGCCTGACGGTCGGCTAAGTAAATTTGTTTCAAGTAACGCCGCAATCGGGAAATTAAATTGCCGTCGATCCCGGTTGCGGCGCATCCTTGGAAGCCTCCGATAAAGTAAGGTTTCCCTGGCTTAACGTGCTTGACGGGGCATAGGCGCATCAATATATTGCGCCAACCTTTCGGGGGGCTGGTGGTAGGCCCGTTGCGGTCTAGACGCAGCCCCTGACGATTACGGTAATGAAATTTTAGGCAAGCTGTTTTCGACGGCGTTTTCGCATCCGCAGGGCCGAGCCTTCGGCCTTTGCGGTGCTTTGTCTCGAAAACCGGGCGCATAGGAAAGCTAATGCCAACGATCAACCAGTTGATCCGTAAGCCGCGCAAACCTGAGGTTGCGCGCAACAAAGTGCCGGCCCTGGAGGCCTGCCCGCAGAAGCGCGGTGTCTGCACCCGCGTCTACACCACGACGCCGAAGAAGCCGAACTCGGCCCTTCGAAAGGTCGCCCGTGTGCGCCTGACCAACGGTTTCGAGGTCACCAGCTACATTCCTGGCGAGGGTCACAACCTCCAGGAACACTCGGTGGTCATGATCCGTGGCGGCCGCGTGAAGGACCTGCCTGGCGTTCGCTACCACATCATCCGTGGCACGCTGGATACCCAGGGCGTGAAGGATCGCCGTCAGCGCCGTTCGAAATACGGCGCCAAGCGGCCGAAGTAAGGTAGGAGAGAAGAGGCATGTCTCGCCGTCATCGCGCCGAAAAACGGGAAGTCCTTCCCGATCCGAAATTTGGCGACATCGTTCTCAGCAAGTTC
The DNA here is from genome assembly GCA_050290145.1 of Kiloniellaceae bacterium. Lineage (GTDB taxonomy): Bacteria > Pseudomonadota > Alphaproteobacteria > Kiloniellales > Kiloniellaceae > Pelagibius. The sequence continues at coordinate 13,209 of JBNKHC010000278.1, forward strand.
ATGAATTGCCTCATGTATGACGGCAAGAAGTCCGTCGCCGAAGGCATCGTCTATGGCGCGCTCGACCGCATCCAGGAGCGCGGCAGCCAGGACCCGGTTCGTGTGTTCCACGAGGCCCTGGACAATGTGAAGCCGGAAATCGAGGTGCGCTCCCGCCGTGTCGGCGGCGCCACCTACCAGGTGCCGGTCGAGGTGCGCCACGACCGTGGCCAGGCTCTGGCCATCCGCTGGCTGATCGGCGCCTCGCGCGCCCGCTCGGAGCTGACGATGACCGAGCGTCTGGCCGGTGAATTGATGGATGCGTCGAATAACAGGGGTTCGGCAGTCAAGAAGCGGGAAGACACCCACCGTATGGCCGAGGCGAACAAGGCCTTCTCGCACTACCGCTGGTAATCCACGAAGAGTAGACCGTCATGGCACGCACGACCCCCCTCGACCGCTACCGTAACATCGGCATCATGGCTCACATCGATGCCGGTAAGACCACGACCACGGAGCGGGTCCTCTACTACACCGGTGTCTCCCATAAGATCGGTGAGGTCCACGATGGCAATGCCACGATGGACTGGATGGAGCAGGAGCAAGAACGCGGTATCACCATCACCTCCGCGGCGACCACCTGCTTCTGGAAGGACCATCGGATCAACATCATCGACACCCCTGGCCACGTCGACTTCACCATCGAGGTGGAGCGCTCGCTGCGCGTGCTGGACGGCGCCGTGGCGGTGTTCGACTCCGTGGCCGGCGTCGAGCCGCAGTCGGAGACGGTCTGGCGTCAGGCGGACAAGTACAAGGTGCCGCGCATCTGCTTCGTCAACAAGATGGACCGCACCGGCGCCGACTTCTATCGCTGCGTCGACATGATCGTCGATCGCCTGGGTGCGCAGCCAATGGTGCTGCAGCTGCCGCTGGGCGCTGAGGCCGATTTCAAGGGCGTCATCGATCTGCTGTCCATGAAGGCCATCGTCTGGCTGGACGAGTCCCTGGGCGCCCAGTTTGAATACCAGGACATCCCGGCCGACCTGGCCGACAAGGCCGCCGAGTACCGCGAGAAGCTGATCGAGCTGGCCGTCGAGCAGGACGACGCCGCCATGGAGGCCTACCTCGAGGGCAACGAGCCCGACGAGGAGACCCTCAAGAAGTGCATCCGCAAGGGCACCTGCGGCCTGGCCTTCGTGCCGGTGCTGAACGGCACGGCCTTCAAGAACAAGGGCGTGCAGCCGCTGCTGGACGCCGTGGTCGACTTCCTGCCGTCGCCGGTCGACGTGCCGGCCGTCAAGGGCGTGAAGCCGGACTCCGAAGAGGTCGAGACCCGTCCGTCGAGCGACGACGCCCCGGCCGCGGGCCTGGCCTTCAAGATCATGACCGACCCCTTCGTCGGCTCGCTGACCTTCGTGCGCGTCTACTCCGGCGTGATCACCACGGGGACCCAGATCCTGAACTCGGTGAAGGGCCAGCGTGAGCGTGTCGGCCGCATGCTGCAGATGCACTCCAATCACCGTGAGGACATCAAGGAGGCCCATGCCGGCGACATCGTCGCCATCGCGGGCCTCAAGAGCACGACCACGGGTGAGACGCTCTGCGACGCCACCAAGCCGATCATCCTGGAGCGCATGGAGTTCCCCGATCCCGTCATCGAGGTCGCGGTCGAGCCGAAGACCAAGAGCGACCAGGAGAAGATGGGCGTGGCCCTCAGCCGCCTGGCGCAGGAGGATCCCTCCTTCCGCGTCTCGACCGATGCCGAGAGCGGCCAGACCGTCATCAAGGGCATGGGCGAGCTGCACCTCGACATCATCGTCGACCGCATGCGCCGTGAGTTCAAGGTCGACGCCAACGTGGGCGCCCCGCAGGTGGCCTACCGCGAGACCATCACCCGCCAGTCCGAGATCGATTACACCCACAAGAAGCAGACCGGCGGTTCCGGTCAGTTCGCCCGCATCAAGCTGGTCTTCGAGCCGCTGGAGCCGGGCGAGGGCTTCGTCTTCGAGAACGCCATCACCGGTGGCGCGGTGCCGAGGGAGTTCATCCCAGGCGTCGAAAAGGGCCTGACCGCCGCCATGGAGACGGGCGTCCTGGCCGGCTTCCCGATGATCGACTTCAAGGTGACGCTGACCGATGGTGCGAGCCACGACGTGGACTCCAGCGTGCTGGCCTTCGAAATCGCTTCGCGTGCCGCTTTCCGCGAGGGCGTGCCGAAGTCGGGCCCGGTTCTGCTGGAGCCGATGATGAAGGTCGAGGTGGTGACCCCGGAAGAGTACATGGGCGACATCATCGGCGACCTGAACAGCCGGCGCGGCATGGTTCAGGGCATGGACAGCCGCGGCAACGCCCAGGTGATCAACGCCATGGTGCCGCTGGCCAACATGTTCGGCTACGTCAACAACCTGCGCTCCATGAGCCAGGGCCGCGCCCAGTACACCATGGTTTTTGACCACTACGAGAAGGTGCCGCAGGCGGTTGCCGACGAAGTGGTTTCCAAGTTGGCCTGAAGTTAGGCCCGAGCAATAGCCAAGACGAGCAGACAAGCCGAGTTACGGAGAAGTAGGACCGATGGCCAAGGAAAAGTTTGAGCGGACAAAGCCGCACTGCAACATTGGGACGATTGGGCACGTCGACCACGGTAAGACGACGCTGACGGCGGCGATTACGAAGGTCTTGGCGGAGACGGGCGGAGCGACGTTCTCGGCCTAT
>JBNKHC010000279.1:0-1978 GCA_050290145.1 Kiloniellaceae bacterium
ACGTAACTATCACAAGGGGGCCGTCGCCAGCAAGCCGCTGCCGCATTATTGGGAGTCCGCCATGCCGCTCAGTTATCTCTCCGGTTTCGGCAATGAGTTCGCCAGCGAGGCGCTGCCCGGCGCCCTGCCGGAGGGCCAGAATTCGCCGCAACGCTGCCCCTACGGGCTCTATGCCGAGCAGCTCAGCGGCTCGCCCTTCACCGCTCCGCGGGTGGAGAACCAGCGCTCCTGGCTCTACCGCATCCGTCCCTCGGTAAAGCACCAGGGACGCTTTGCCCGCCGGGAAATGCCTGACTGGAGGTCGGCGCCTTCGCACATGAAGGGCCGGCTGCCGCTGGGCCAGCTGCGCTGGGGGCCGGTGCCGCTGCCGGAGCGGGAGAAACTGACCTTCCTGACCGGCCTGCGCACCATGACCACAGCGGGCGACGTAACCACCCACACGGGCATGGCCACCCATGTCTACCTGGTCACCGCCGCCATGGAGCGGGAGTACTTCTACAACGCCGACGGCGAACTGCTGGTGCTGCCGCAGCTGGGCGGCCTGCACGTCGCCACCGAGTTCGGGGTGCTGGAAGCGGGGCCGGGGGAGGCCCTGGTCATCCCGCGCGGTGTGACCTTCCGCGCCGAGCCCATCGATGGAGCCTCACGCGGCTACGTCTGCGAGAACTATGGCGCGCCGCTGACCCTGCCGAACCTGGGGCCGATCGGCGCCAACGGCCTGGCCAACCCGCGCGACTTCCTGACGCCCGTCGCCGCCTACGAGGACAGGGAAGAACCCTCGATTCTCACGGTGAAGTGGGGCGGGGCCTTCCATGCCTGCGAGATCGCCCAGTCGCCCCTCGACGTGGTGGCCTGGCACGGCAACTACGTGCCCTACAAGTACGACCTGAAGCGCTTCTGCCCGATGAACGCGGTGCTCTTCGACCACGCCGACCCCTCGATCTTCACGGTGCTGACGGCGCCGACAGCGGTGCCGGGCACGGCGAATGTCGATTTCGTGATCTTTCCGGAACGCTGGATGGTGGCCGAGAACACCTTCCGCCCGCCGTGGTATCATCGCAACGTGATGTCGGAGTTCATGGGCCTGATCGAGGGCGTCTACGACGCCAAGCCGGGCGGCTTCGTCCCGGGCGGCATGAGCCTGCACAACTCGATGCTGCCCCACGGACCCGACCACGAGGCCTTCGAGAAGGCCTCTACCGAGACGCTGCAGCCGGAGAAGCAGAGCGGCACGCTGGCATTCATGTTCGAGACAAGGTTGCCGCAACAAATAACTGAATTCGCAGCAACTTTGGAAACTCTTGATGCGGAGTATCAGGATTGCTGGGCAGATCTGGAAAAACGCTTCAACGGAAAGCCCTAAGAGGTTGAATTCGTGAAGTTGGCGAGTCTCAAGGACGGATCGCGCGACGGCCGCCTGCTGGTGGTGCGGGACGACCTGGAGCGCGCGGTCATGGCCGAGACGGTGCATACCCTGCAGGCCGCACTGGACGACTGGGCCGAGGTCGCGCCGAAGCTGGCGCACGAGGCCGACGCCCTGGCCCGCCATGCCCGCGAGGACGCCTTCGCATTCGATCCCAACCACCTGATGGCGCCGCTGCCGCGCGCCTACCAGTGGGCCGACGGCTCGGCCTATGTGAACCACGTGGCCCTGGTCAGGAAGGCGCGCGGCGCCGAGATGCCGGAGAGCTTCTGGAGCGAGCCGTTGATGTACCAGGGCGGCTCCGACGCCTTCCTCGGCGCGCGCGAGCCCATCCAGATGGCGGAGGAGTCCTGGGGCATCGACTTCGAGGCTGAGGTGGCGGTCATTCTCGACGACGTGCCCATGGGGGCCACACCGGAGCAGGCCGCCGCCGCCATCCGCCTGGTGCTGCTGGTCAACGACGTCAGCCTGAGGAACCTCGTTCCGGGGGAGCTTTCCAAGGGCTTCGGCTTCTTTCAGTCGAAGCCGTCCTGCGCCGCCTCGCCGGTGGCGGTG
>JBNKHC010000280.1:0-6222 GCA_050290145.1 Kiloniellaceae bacterium
TCGCTGTCCTTGATAGCGTCGGCGCCGGCCTGTCCCGGGCCCCCGGGCCCGCCAGGGCCGTGCGGTCCGCCGATGATCGGTTCCATAGAGATCTTCCGTCCTGACTGCTGAATCTCTGCCCCGCCAGCCGGTTTTCCGGCCGCCGCGGGCAGTTCCACACCATAAATGGCGGCTTTCGGGTCCGAGGGCAAGCCCACCCGCCCCCGGCGGCGTCTTCCTGGGCCGCTGCCCGGGCCTTTCAGGCCTGGCCGGCGGCGCCCATGTCCAGCATCTGCGGTGCGTGCCCCTCGGCCTCCAGGAAGCGGACTAGGTCCTCGGGCGAGACCGCCGTGGTCATGGTGTTGACCAGGGGGTGGCAGTTCACCGGGCCCCCCTCTGGCCCGCCCTCCATGACGCCCTGGTCCAGCACCATGGTGACATCGTGGTTCTTGTCGTTGATCACCGCGAAGGGCGTTACCGAGCCCGGCTGCACGCCCAGATAGGTCATCAGGCGCTCGGCGCTGCCGAAGGAGAAGCGGCCCGCCTCCAGGCGCTCGCCCAGGGCCTTCAGGTCGACCTCCCGGTCCTCCAGGCAGGTGACCAGCCACATCCTGCCCTTCTTGTTGCGCAGGAAGAGGTTCTTGATGTGGGAGCCGGGCAGCTCGCCGCGCAGGGCCTTGGCCTCCTCCACCGTGTAGACAGGCGGGTGGGTCACGGTCTTCGCCGCGATGCCCAGTTCCTCCAGGCGCGCCAGCAGCGCCTCGGGCGAGGTCGGCAGGGCGGCCTCGGCGCTCTCAGTCTCGGACATGATCTTCAACCTTTTCCTGAACCATCTTGCAGGCAGGGGCCGTAGCAGACTGGCGCCCGTTTGTCACCCTGCCGGGGCCGATTCGGGTCGCTTTGGAGCCTGTTTTCCCACCATTTTCCGGGCTTTTAAGCCTTGGGTAGCAAAGACCGTCTAGTCTGGCCGCCGGCCCCTTCGGGGGTGGCCTCAGGTCCCTTCAAAGAGGGGCTTGCAAAGTCCTCAGAAAGCGGGTATCCACCCGCTCTCCGGTGCGGGCGTAGCTCAGGGGTAGAGCACAACCTTGCCAAGGTTGGGGTCGTGAGTTCGAATCTCATCGCCCGCTCCAATTTCCCTCCTTCGGGCGGGATAAATGCAAAAAAGGCGGCCTTCGGGCCGCCTTTTGCGTTTCCGGGTGTCGCCCGCCTTCAGATCGTATGGCGCAGGTGGAACGACTTGGGCCGGGTCAGCATCTCGTAGCCGACCTGCGACAGGGTGGCGCCGCGCCCGGTGTCCTTCACGCCGGTCCAGGCCAGCATGGGGTCCAGGTAGTCGGCGCGGTTCATGAACACCGTGCCGGTCTCGACCTCGCCGCCGATGGCCTCGGCCGCGGCCAGGTCCTTCGTCCAGATCGAGGCGGTGAGACCATAGGCGGAGTCGTTCATCAGGCGCACCGCCTCCTCGTCGCCCGAGACTTTCATGATGCCGACCACCGGGCCGAAGCTCTCTTCGGTCATGACCGACATGTCGTGGGTGACATTGGTCAGCACCTGCGGGGCCATATAGGGCGTGCCCGGCTCGTCGGCGGCGAAGTCCTTGGGATCGAGGTGCGCGGTGGCGCCGGCCTGCACGGCGGCGGCGATCTGGCCGCGCACGAAGTCGGCGGCCGAGGTCTTCACCATGGGCCCGAGGGTGGTCTGCGGGTCCAGCGGGTCGCCCAGCACGTAGCCGCGGGTCAGTTCGACGAATTTCTCGACGAAGGGATCATAGAGGCTGTCGTGCACGTAGATGCGCTCGATGCCGCAGCAGGACTGGCCGGAGTTGAAGAAGGCGCCGTCGACGGTGTTCTCCACCGCGAAGTCCAGGTCGGCGTCGGCGCGCACGTAGGCCGGGTCCTTGCCGCCCAGCTCCAGCCCGACCCCGATGAACTGGCCGGCGGCGGCCTGTTCGATCACCTTGCCGGCCTCCACCGAGCCGGTGAAGTTCACCTGGTCGGCCAGGCGCGCGGCGATGATCTTGCCGACCTGGGCGTGGCTGAGGCAGAGGTTGGTGAGGAGGCCTTCGGGCAGGCCGGCCTTGTCGGCGGCCTGCTGGAAGCGCTCGCCCACCAGCAGGGTCTGGGCCGCGTGCTTCAGCACCACGGCGTTGCCGGCCATCAGCGCCGGGACGATGGAGTTCACCGCCGTCAGGTAGGGGTAGTTCCAGGGCGCGATGGTCAGCACCACGCCCAGGGGGTCGCGGCGGATGTAGCGCTTGAAGCCGTCCTTTTCCGCCGGGACGACGGGGGCCAGCGCGCTCTCGGCGATGCCGATCATGCCACGCGCGCGCTCCTCGAAGCCGCCCAGCTCGCCGGCGCCGAACTTCACCGGGCGGCCCATCTGCCAGGCGAGCTCCGGGATGATGTCGTCCTTCATCGCCAGCATGGCCTCGGTCAGGGCCGTGCAGTAACGCGCGCGCTCGGCGATCGGCAGGCGCGCCCAGTCACGCTGGACCAGGCGGGCGCGCGCGAAGACCGCCTCCACCTGGTCGTCGCCGGCCACCGGGCGTCGGGCGTACTCGCTGTTGTCGACGGGGGAAATGCAGAGGGTCTCGGTCACGTTGGAACTCCCAGAACACGGGCCATGTCGCGCAGTCGGCCCTTCCCGGCCGCAACGCTTGTGATGCGGCGGTTCGATAGCACGACTTGGCCTGCCTTTGCATCGCCTACGCGACGCAGGGCGGCTATGCGCCGGTCGGGATCGGCAGCAGGTCAGTCGAAACGGAAGGCCGAGAGCGCCACTTCCATGATCCGGTCGGTGAAGTCGCGCCGCCCGGGCCCGCCGGCGCCGGCCGCCACCATGAGGGGAAGCAGGTGTTCCTCCTGCCCGCGCGGGTGGGATTGGAGGCCGCCCGGGGCCTCGGCCCAGGCGGCAAGCGCCTGGTCGCGGGCCGCCGGATCCGCGGTGATTTCCGTCAGCCAGGCGTCGAAGCTCTCCGAGGGGGCGGTAAAGCGCGGGTCGCCGTAGCCGCGCATGTTGTGGAAGCTCATGCCGGAGCCGAGGATCAGCACGCCTTCTTCGCGCAGGGGCGCCAGGGCGCGCCCGGCGGCCAGGTGCGCGGCCGGGTCCAGGTCGGCGCGCAGCGACAGCGCCACCACCGGCACATCCGCCTCGGGGAGCACTAGCTTCAGCGGAATGAAGACACCGTGATCGAAGCCGCGCCCGGCGTCCTCGGCGGCCGGCAGCCCGGCCCCCTGCAGCAGCTCGACGACCCGCGCCGCCAGGGCCGGGTCGCCCGGCGCCGGATAGGTCAGACGATAGGTGTGCTCGGGAAAGCCGTAGTAGTCGAAGATCAGCTCCGGCGCGGCGGCGCTGGTGACGGTGAAGGCGGGCGCCAGCCAGTGGGCGGAGACCACCAGCACCGCCTTGGGGCGCGCCGGCAGCCCCTCGGCAAGCCCGCGCAGGTACGCGGCCATGCGGTCCCAGGCATCCGGCGGGGTCCAGTCCATGAAGAAGCAGGGGCCGGCGCCGTGTGGCAGAAAGAAGCTGGGCAGCGGTGTGGCGGTATCTTGCGGCATGGGACCTCGCGCGGCGGGACGACTCCAAAATATAGGCGCGGGCGCGGCGATTGCCACGTTGGTCCTGCCGCCGCCCCCCGGCTCACAAGGTCATTTGACCGGCCCATTTGACAGGCCCATTTGACACGCGGGGGCAAAGCATCGGACAAAGAGGAACCCCTTTCTCGCCGAGAGGTCTTGTCATGTCCCAGCCACGCCTGCCGCTTTGGCAGCGTCTTCTCATCACGGTCCTGGTGATGCTGGCGGCGAGCTATATCGCCGGCCTGATCTGGAACGCCGTTTTCGGCTTCGCCCTGCCGCCCTATGTCGCCGGCATGGTCGGCGGCCTGAGCGCGATCCCGGTCTGGGACCTGCTGCAGCGCATCCGGCCCAAAGGGTGATCGCCTAAGCCGCCTCGACCGTCTCCAGGATGGCGTCGCGCACCGCCGCGACGCGGTCGCGCAGCTGACCGAGCTCGCGGGCGCTGCATTGCGTCGCCGCCAGGACCGACTTCGGCACCTGTTTTGCCTTCTCGCGCAGCCTCCGGCCCTTGGGGGTCAGTCGGATGGTGACCTGCCGCTCGTCCTCGCGGCTGCGTTCGCGGCGCAGCAGGCCGGCGGCCTCCATGCGCTTCAGCAAGGGCGTCAGGGTGCTGGATTCCAGCATCAGCTGCGCGCCCAGGCTGCCGACGCTGCGGCTGTCCTCCTCCCACAGGGCCAAGAGGACGAGATACTGCGGGTAGGTCACCCCCAGGCGGTCCAGCAGCGGCTTGTAAGCGCGGTTCAAGGCATGCGCCGTCGAATAGACGGCGAAGCAGAACTGCTCGTCCAGCCCCAGGTGGTCGGTCTTGCTCGTGGCCATGAACCCTCTCCCGAAATCCTTCTTATGCTCCAAATATAGGCCGAATTAGGTCGTGCACAAGCTAATCGTGCAAAAAAGTATGTTGTTTTTCAGGGCACTGTGAGAAAGTTCCATTTAACATGTTGCACGATTTTATCGTGCACGACATATATGTGCTCCATCACGCGGCGGGAAGGGTCCGCCGGAAAGGCAGAAAGGGAGTACGCGAGATGAAGGTTCTCTATAGCACCGAAGCCAGCGCCACCGGGGGCCGCAGCGGCTCCGCCGCCACCAGCGACGGCGCTTTTGCCGTCGCCCTGACGACGCCCAAGGAGCTCGGCGGGCCGGGCGGCGAAGGCAACAACCCCGAGCAGCTCTTCGCCGCGGGCTATTCGGCCTGCTTCCTGGGCGCGGTGAAGTTCGTCGGCGCCCAGAAGAAGGTGAAGATCCCCGAGGACAGCAAGGTGACCGCCACGGTCGGCATCGGTCCGCGCGACGACGGCGAAGGCTTCGGCCTGGACGTCGCCCTCGCGGTCAGCCTGCCGGGCCTGGAGCGCGACGTCGCCCAGGCGGTGGTCGACCAGGCGCACATCGTCTGCCCCTATTCCCACGCCACCCGTAACGGCTTGGATGTGCGCGTGACCCTGGCCTAGAGGCGGCAGGCTTCCTAAGTTAATGGCAGACGGACAAGCGCAATACCGGGGCGCGGCCGAGGCCTGCCCCGGTTTTCCGTCATTTGCCGTTATCTGAAGGGAGGACTGCGCGATGGCCGAAACCGTTCTCATCGTCGGCGCCGGAGCGGGGCTCAGCGCCTCGGTGGCGCGGCGCTTCGCCAAGGATGGGGCGCAAGTCGCCCTGGCGGCGCGCAACACGGAGAAGCTGGGCGACCTGGCCGCCGAGCTGAACGCCCGCAGCTATGCCTGCGACGTGACCGACCGCGCCGCGGTCGACGCCCTGGTGGCTGAGGTGACACAGGATCTGGGCGTGCCGGATGTGGTGCTGTTCAACGCTTCGGGCCGCCAGCGCGGTCCCTTCACCGAACTGGATCCCGAGGCCGTGAAGCAGGCCCTGCTGGTGTCCTGCTACGGCGGCTACCTGGTCTGCAACGCCGTGGTGCCGGCCATGCTGGAACGCGGCAGCGGCACCATCCTGCTGACCGGCGCCTCGGCCAGTGTGAAGGGCTACCCGCGCTCGGCGCCCTTCGCCATGGGCAAGTTCGGGCTGCGCGGCCTGGCCCAGTCCCTGGCCCGCGAGCTGCAGCCCGAAGGCATCCACGTCGCCCACTTCGTCATCGACGGCGGCATCCGCTCGGCGGCGCGCCCGGACGACGGCCGGGACGCCCTGCTGGATCCCGACGCCATCGCCGAGACCTATTTCCAGGTCGCCCGCCAGCACCGCTCGGCCTGGACCTGGGAGGTGGAGCTGCGCCCCTGGATCGAGAGCTTCTAGCTCCACCTCATTCAGCCCTCAGGCGGTGAAGCCCCTGCCGCCGTCAGGCGGTGAAGCCATTGTGGATGGCTTCCAGCTTGTTGCCGAAAGGATCGCGCACGAAGGCCGCATAGACGTCGGCCTTGGGATAGCCCGGGCGCAGGCCCGGCGCGCCTTCGTCCTTGCCGCCGTTGTCGAGGGCGGCCTTGGAGAAGGCGTCGACCGCGTCACGGCTGGCGGCGGCAAAGCAGATGTGGGTGCCGTTGCCGGCTCCGGCGGCCTGCTTGTCGTAGGGCAGGATGATGACGAACTGCGGCACGCTGGTGCCGTAGGCGGCGAGCCCGTCCAGGGCGGCCAGGCAGTCGCAGCCCAGGGCCTTCATCACCGGGTCGTAGAACTTGCGGGCGGTCGCGATGTCGGGCACGCCGACGCTGGCATG
>JBNKHC010000281.1:0-4137 GCA_050290145.1 Kiloniellaceae bacterium
GCCTTCAGCCTCTGCGGCACCTCGCTGGGACGGGTGAAGAACCTGCACACCTCGGCGGTCGAGCAGTTCAAGACCAGGACCATCTGGAACGCCCTGCCCAAGAACGTGAGCTGGGGGATCTACTACAAGGACCCCTGGAAACACGGCAAGTGCTACACCGAGTACACCTTCCCCCAGATCGACGACGCGAAGAAGACCGCCGGCTGGAGCGAGATCGCCACGATGGACCGCTTCTTCGAGCGGGCCAAGGCCGCCACCCTGCCCGCCTTCACCTACATCGAGCCGGCCTGGGGCTATGGCACCAGCCTGGACGGCCACTTCATCGGCAAGCAGGGCGACGACTACCACCCGCCGTCGTGGGTGGGTCCCGGCGAGGCCTTCCTGAATGAGATCTACAACGCGCTGAGCGCCAACCCCAAGGCCTGGGCCAGCACGCTGCTGATCGTCACCTTCGACGAGCACGGCGGCACCTACGACCACGTCGACCCCGGCTGGGGCGCGGTGAAGCCGGACGACCACAGCGGCCCCAACGGTTTCCAGTTCGACCGCTACGGCGTGCGCGTGCCGACGGTCCTGGCCTCGCCCTGGATCCCCGCGGGCACGGTGTTCCGCGCGCCGGCCGACAGCACATACCCCTACGACCACACCTCGCTGATCGCCAGCATCCTGAAGTGGCAGGGCGTCGATCCGGCCGGCGCCGGCCTGGGCAAGCGCGTCGCCGTGGCCCCGACCTTCGAGAGCGTGCTGACCACGTCGCTGCGCGACGACATCCCGCGCTTCAAGGTGCCGCCCGACTACGCCAAGCAGGGCGGCGGCGCCACCGACTTCGAGGCCGCCGCGGGACTGCCGATCCCGATCATCCGCCAGGCCGTCGACGACGGCGGCAGCGTCGAGGACATCGAAGCGCGACTCAGGGCCTACAAGGCGGAGAAGGGCGGCGATTGAGGAAAGCGACGCCCGGCCCACAGGCGGCCATCCCGACGGACGGGCGGCCGGTCATGGACGATCAACCGCTCCAGACCGGGCGACTGGGCGGGTCACGCCGGGGTACGGCGCCTAGCTTCCGGTTCCGAAGACGCCCCTGATCCGCCCCGCCAGATTTGCGGCGAGGTCGTTGATCCTGCGTCCAAGAGCCTTCTTGTCGGGCATCGCCTCGAGTGCCTGATTGTTCAGGCGACGCTCGGCGACCTGCCGTGCCATGGTGTCGATCAGCTGAGGGTGCCTGTCGAAAATCGGCGCCAGCGCCGCCTTGTCGATCTCCAGAAGCTGGCAGGCGGTATGGGCGATCACCGATGCCGATCGGGGTTCGCCGGCCAGCAAGGACATTTCGCCGAAATAGTTGCCGACGCCGAGCTTGGCGACTTCCTCCGTCCCCCGGTCGGGCACGTCGATCATCACCCGGACCTTGCCGGCGGACACGACGAAGAGCGAGTCGCCTTCCTCGCCCTGGCGGACGACCGGCACGTCCATCGGCAGGCTGTGGACTTTCATGCTGCCGACCAGATTCTGCCGGCTCGCCTCGTCCAGCTCGGAGAACAGCGGGATTCTCTCGATCAGGTCGGCAGGCGTCGGCTCCTCAACCTCCGGGGTGCTGCCGCGCCGGTAGACGACATCGCTGGTTATGGCCGACGGAACGATGCCGTGCTTCGCGCAGTGCTGCCAGACCCGCGCCAGCAGGTCGTCGACCCCGGCGAAGTGGGTCGGGAAATCCCGGAAGTAGACGAAAACCTTGTACTTGAAGGAACTGCCGGCCTCGACCACCCGCACCGCCGGCGCCGGATCGTCGAGCACCAGCGGACTGTCGAGGCAGGCCTCCAGCAGGACCCGGCGTACCAGGTCCGGCGGCGCGGCCGAGGGCACATGGATGTAGACCCAGTGGCGGTAGCGCGGGTCGCCGAAGTCGTGATTGTGGATGCGCGCATTAGAGATGCGGGCGTTGGGGATGACGTAGATGCTGTTGTGCAGCGACCTGATGTGGGTGGCGCGCCAGTTCACGTCGATGATCTTGCCGACCGTGCCGTCATCCAGCTCCACCCAGTCGCCCAGCTTGAAGGGGCGCTCGAAGCTGATCGCGACACCGGCCACCAGGTCGGAGAGGGAACTCTGCATCGCCAGGCCGATGATGCCGGCGACGATGCCCGATGACACGACGAGTCCCGTGACAGGGCGGTCGAAGACGAAGGTCATGATCCCGTAGGCGGCGACCACGAAGAACAGCGCGCTGGTTATGCCCACCAGAAGGCCGGGAGGCGAGGTGCCGTACCTTCTGAGGAACAGATCGTCCCAAACATACAGGCGCATCACCTGATGCAGCAGCAATGCACCGACCAGCCAGAAGAGGATGTCCGGCACCGGCGACAGTATGCTCGAGAGTGCCGGTGCAACGGCGGCGGCGGCCGACAGCCCCGCGTCGAAGAGTGCGAGCAGCCCGACGAAGAGCGCGGCCTGGAGAAACCAGAGCCACCTCGCCTCTTTGAGGAGCGGCGTTACCTTGTGATAGGTGAGGACGAAGACCAGGAACACGGCGGCCGCGACTGCGAGGGTGGCGAAGGCCGACGGTACGTAGTCAATCGAAACCTGCCGCAGCAGGTCTAGGAACTGGTCCATCTGTGGAAAATACGCCCCCTATGTACTCCCTGCGATGAATCTGCAGCCGGAGATTTTGACAATCAAGCCAGTATTGAGTGACCGGCCTGACCCCGGCGCGAGCGATGTCCGCTGAAGGCAGCCGGCCTTCGTCGATCCGATACCGGCATCGGCAGGCTTCGACCATTCACCTCGTGCTGGAACGCGTATTTGGATTGGTTGTTCTACTGCAGCCTGTGGAAATTCGCAGATGGATGTTCGGCCGGCGGTGAGGGTTATGTTATGCTTCGCAACCCTGCTGGGATGACATCGGCATCGGCCAATGTGGAAACCCAAGCGCATTCTCTGTCTCATGGTGGCGGCAGCCGTCTCAGGCTGCAGTTCCACCTACTTTGTGCCTCCCGACAGCGAAACCCGAGAGCGGTTTAAATCGTCAGCCCTGCTGGTGGCGCCGTATCAAGCGGCGGAGGCCATTGACGAGCCCGTCAAGGGCGCGGGTGAAGGCTCTCTGTTAGGCGCCGGGCGGGGTGCGGGAGCGGCCCTGAGCTTCGGGGCCGGCGCCTGCTCGGCAGGTGACGGCCTGAGTTGCGTGGTCGGCGGCGCAATAGCTATTGGTCTGGCGGTGCCCTTCGCGATAGGGGGTGCGGTAATCGGCGGGGCCAGCGCACATTCGGAAGAAGAGGTCGTAGCAGCCACACAGAGTCTTTTGAGTGCGCTGGCTACGGCTGCGCCGGATGAGGCCTTTGCGGATGCCCTGTCCGAACAGGGACGGATGATCGCCGGGGTCAACCTGGAAGTTCGCGACTGGGAGCAAGGCTGGCCCCGGCACTTTGAGCCCCTGGTCGAAGAGGGATTCGACTCCGCCATCGAGGTCAGGGTCAGGACCAGGCGCCTCGAGGTGATCGGGGACATCGATCCGGATCTCCGCCCCGTGATCGTCGCCGAAGCGCGAATGCTGTCAATTCCGGATGGCGACCCCTTCTATGAGCGGGTTTGGCTGTACTACGGCCAGACGCAGAATTATTTCGAGGCGGCGGCAGATGACGCCCAGCTTCTCCGTCGTGACCTTGACAGCGCCGTTGGTCACATCGCTTCCCGTATCGTGAACGACTTGTATGTCAGCAAAGGCGCTGAACAGAAGAAACCGCCCGAACCCGGAACGGTCGTGACGATCGACGGGCCGGTTACGGCGGACAGCGCGGTCCAGGCTGCAGCCTACTCTCCTCATCAGAATTTGACGGACTGCGATGATCCCAAGAACCCGGAGCGACCCTGGGAGGGCTACTGGCAGGCGGCACAGCACAACGCCACGCTGACACTCGTGATCGACGAGAAATGGGTCGGTGGCAACTTCGAGGTTCGCGGCAGAAAATATCCCATCAGCGGGACGGTGGACGATACCGGCCATGTTAAAGCTTTCTATTCGAACTCCCCAGGACCAGGAGGAGGCACTTTGGCAGGAACTTTCCCCGAGATCGGGATTCCAGACGTAGGCTCTGCCGGAATGGGCCGAAAACTCGCCATGTATCAAGGCAAGGTCTTCCGGCTCTG
>JBNKHC010000282.1:0-20517 GCA_050290145.1 Kiloniellaceae bacterium
CGCCAGTTCGGCACCGGCGTGTCCAACCTCAACGAGGTGGCCGAGAAGGTGAAGGAAGACCTGGGCTTCACCCTGGAGATGACGGCGCTGGATTCCGACAGCGTCACCCAGCGCGCGGCCACCCAGCCCAAGTCCTTCGACATCGCCGACATCGAGTACTGGATCTGCAAGAAGGTCTGGCCCGCCGGCAACCTGCAGGCCATGGACGTCTCCAAGATCAAGAACTACGACAAGATCGTCGGCATCTTCAAAAGCGGCAAGCTGACGCCCGAGTCGACGATCGCCCAGGGCACCGCGCCGCACAGCGTCGGCTTCGTCGACGGCCCCGACGGCACCAGCTTCGCGGATCACGAGACCGGCTGGATGACCCTCATCCCGACGATCTACAACGCCGACACCCTGGGCATCCGCCCGGACCTGATCGGCCGTCCGATCGAGAGCTGGACCGAGCTGCTGAACCCCGTGTTCAAGGGCAAGGCCTCGATCCTCGACATCTCCTCCATCGGCATCATGGACGCCGCCATGGTCTGCGAGGCCATGGGCGAGATCAAATACGGCGACAAGGGCAACATGACCCGCGAGGAGATCGACAAGACCATGGCGATCTTCACCGAGGCCAAGAAGAACGGCCAGTTCCGCGCCTTCTGGAAGACCTTCGACGAGAGCGTCAACCTCATGGCTTCCGGCGAGGTGGTGATCCAGTCCATGTGGTCGCCGGCCATCACCGCCGTGCGCTCCAAGGGCATCCCCTGCGTCTATCAGCCGCTGAAGGAGGGCTACCGCTCCTGGGGCGGCGGCATCGGCCTGTCGAAGAACCTCTCCGGACTGGAGCTGGACGCCGCCTACGAATACATCAACTGGTACCTCTCCGGCTGGGTCGGCGGCTTCCTGATGCGCCAGGGCTACTACTCCGCGGTGCCGGAGACCTCCAAGAACTTCATGACCGCCGACGAGTGGGGCTTCTGGTTCGAGGGCAAGCCGGCCCAGGGCGACATCGTCAACCCGCAGGGCCAGGTCATGGAGAAGGCCGGCGCCGTGCGCGACGGCGGCTCCTTCTACGACCGCATGGGCGCGGTCGCCTGCTGGAACGCGGTCATGGACGAGAACCAGTACATGGTCCGCAAGTGGAACGAGTTCATCGCGGCCTAGGGATCGTGGGAAAGGGCCCGTCCGGCGCTGCGGCGCCGGGCGGGCGCCCCCGCGCCGGATTCGGATTTATGACGATCAAAGGTCTCATCAGCGCCAGCGAGCGCACCTCCTGGCTGCTGGTCAGCCCGCTGGTGCTGATCCTTGCCTTCTTCCTGGTGCTGCCGATCCTCACCATCGGGGTCGTCAGCTTCTGGAACTACAACGAGTTCACCTTCTTCCCCGACTTCATCCTCGACAACTACCTCTACCTGCTGACCTCCCAGGTCACGCTGTCGACCTATCTGAAGACCCTGAAGTTCATGGCGCTGACCTGGATCTTCTGCACCGTCATCGGCTTCACGGTGGCCTACTTCCTGGCCTTCCACGTGCGCAGCCTGGGCGCGCAGGTCGCGCTCTTCCTGCTCTGCACCATCCCCTTCTGGACCTCCAACATCATCCGCATGATCTCCTGGATTCCCTTCCTGGGGCGCAACGGCCTGGCCAACTCCGCGCTGATATCCCTCGGCGTTATAGACGAACCGCTGGAATGGCTGCTGTTCTCGGACTTCGCGGTGGTGCTGGCCTTCGTGCACCTCTACGCCCTCTTCATGGTGGTGCCGGTCTTCAACACCATGATGCGCATCGACAAGTCGCTGATCGAGGCGGCGCGCGACGCCGGGGCCAACGGCTTCCAGATCCTGACCAACGTGGTCATCCCCTTGAGCAAGCCGGGCATCATGATCGGCTCGATCTTCATCGTGACCCTGGTGATGGGCGACTTCATCACCGTGCGCTTCATGTCCGGCGGCCAGAGCGCCTCGGTGGGCCGCGTCATCTCCAACGAGATCGCCCTGCTGCAGTATCCCGCCGCCGCGGCCAGCGCCGTGGTGCTGCTCTGCACCGTGCTGCTGATGATCGCCGTCATGCTGCGCTTCGTCGACATCAGGAAGGAGCTCTAGGCATGAGGACCCGTGAACCACGTCCCGGCTCCTTCTACCTGCTGGCGCTCTTCTTCGCGCTCTTCGTGCTGTTCCTCTACGGGCCGGTCATCACCATCGCCATCCTGTCGTTCCAGGGCCCGCAGGGCGGCCTCACCTTCCCCATGAACGGGGTCTCGCTGCACTGGTTCTACGATCTCTTCGAGAAGCAGGCGGTGGGCGACATCTGGGGCGCCTTCCGCCGCTCCTTCGCCCTCGGCCTCATGGTGATGGTCGTCACCGTGGTGCTCTCGGTCATGGGCGGCCTCGCCTTCCGCCGACGGTTCATCGGCGCGGGCGCGCTCTTCTACCTGATCATCGCCAGCCTGATTATTCCCTCGATCCTCATCTCGCTGGGCGTCGGCCTGATCTTCAATATCCTGGACTTGGAGGTTCACTGGGCGACCTCGGGCTTCGGCGCGCAGCTCACCTGGACCCTGCCTTTCGGCCTGCTGATCATGTTCGCGGTCTTCAACCGCTTCAACAAAGCCTATGAGGAGGCGGCGCGCGACCTCGGCGCGTCGCCCTGGCAGACCGTGCGCTTCGTGGTGCTGCCGATCATCGGGCCCAGCCTGATCGGCGTCGCCCTCTTCGGCTTCACCCTTTCCTACGACGAGTTCGCGCGCACCCTCCTGACCGCGGGCACCTACAACACCCTGCCGCTGGAGATCTTCGGCATGACGACCAACGTCACCTCGCCGGTTCTCTATGCGCTGGGCACGTTGACGACCGTCTTCTCCTTCCTCATCATCACCGGCTTCATCGCCTTGGCCGTGGTGCTGCGCCGGCGCCGCGCGAAGCTGGGTTCCGATGCCGGCAAGGGTATGGTCTGAGCGGCTTTTCCATGAACATTCTGGTTATCAACCCCAACAGCACGGTCGCCATGACCGAGGCGATCGGCGCGGCGGCACGCCGCGCGGCCCTGCCGGGCACGCAGATCACCGCCCTCAACCCTGAAGGCGGGCCGCCGGCGATCCAGGGTCCGGCCGACGGCGAAGCCGCCCTGCCCGGCCTTTTCGCCCTCTTCGAGCAAGAGGTTCTGGGCAAGCGCGAGTTCGATGCCGCGATCATCGCCTGCTTCGACGACACCGGCCTCAAGGAGCTGAAGGCGCGCTCGCCGGTCCCCGTGCTGGGCATCGGCGAGGCGGCCTTCCTCGCCGCCATGATGGTGGCCGAGCGTTTTTCCGTGGTCACCACCCTGCCGGTTTCCCTGCCTGTCATCGAGGCCAACCTGGCCGCCTACGGCTGGGCCGCACGCTGTGCGCGGCTGCGCGCCTCCGGCGTTCCCGTGCTTGATCTGGAAGGCGCGGGGAGTAGTGTGGTAGAGACCATCGCTGGCGAGGTCGCCAGGGCCCTGGCCGAAGACGGCTGCGGCGCGGTGGTGCTGGGCTGCGCGGGGATGGCGGATATGGCGGAAGAGATGACGGTGCGGTTCAGAGCTCCGGTGATCGACGGCGTGGCGGCGGCCGTCACCTTCTGCGAGGCCCTGCACCGCAACGGCACCGGCAACCGCAGCACGGCGCCGGAACCCCTCACCTCCCCATGAGCGACCTGCAGATCCGCGCCGCCTCGGCCGAAGAGTTCCGCACCGCGATCGACTGGGCCGCCGCCGAAGGCTGGAACCCCGGCCTGGACGACCTGCCCGTCTTCCACGCCACCGATCCCGGCGGCTACTTCATGGGCTGGATCGGCGACACGCCGGTCTCCTCCATCTCCGTGGTCCGCTACGGCACCGACTTCGGCTTCCTGGGCTTCTACATCGTGCACCCGGACCATCGCGGCAGCGGCGCCGGCATCGCCACCTGGAACCACGGCATGGCCACGCTGGAGGGCCGCACCGTCGGCCTGGACGGCGTCGTCGACCAGCAGGACAACTACCGCAAAAGCGGTTTCGTGCTGGCCGGACGCAACATCCGGCACAGCGGGGTGCCGGCCGTCGCGGACGCCTCAGGCGCCGGGGCCCCCGCGGTAGAGATCCGCCCGGTGACCGAGCTGGAGCTGCCGGCGGTGGTGGCCTACGACGGGGCCTTCTTCGCCGGACCGCGCGCGGTCTTCACCCGCCCCTGGGTCCTGCCGGAGGACGGCGCGCGCCGCAGCGCGCGCTTTGCCCTCAAGGACGGGGAGGTCAGCGGCTACGGCGTCATCCGCCAGTGCCGCAGCGGCTGCAAGATCGGCCCCCTCTTCGCTGAGGACGAGGCCACCGCCACGGCCCTCTTCCTGGCGCTCTGCGAAACCCAGCCGGGCGCGGAAGTCGCCCTCGACACGCCGGAGGACAACAAAGCGGCCGTCGCCCTGGCCGAGCGCTTCGGCCTGCAGCCGGTCTTCGAGACCGCGCGCATGTACCGTGGCCCGGCGCCCGAGCTGCCCACCGCCCGCACCTTCGGCATCACCACCTTCGAGCTCGGCTGAGCCACGCGACCCTGGCAAGGTCCCCCGATGTCGTCCCGGCACTTGTTGCCGGGACCCAATGCCCTATCCGCTTGATCAGCACTTGAAACACTGCGTACCGTGCTTGCGGCTGGCGAAGATGCGGGCGTTCACCCAATCAGCGCCTACTGGCGTCAATGGGTCCCGGGGTCAAGCCCCGGGACGACAGCGAGTATTGGACAGTTGGTGGACCTCATCGCACTCCAATCACTCGTCCCGGAACCACGAGGCACTCATGCTGGACCATATCTCGATCACCGTCTCGGACATCGCCCGGGCAGCGCCTTTCTGGGACGCGGTCATGGGGGTGCTGCTGGTGCCCTGCGTCGAACGCAGCGACCGGCAGCTCGGCTACGGCCTGCGCAACCAGCCCCATGACGACGGCCACAGCTACCTTTCGATCTTTGAGAGCCGCGGCCCGGACCTGGTGCCCGACAACCGCCATTGGTGCTTCCGCGCGCCGAGCCGCCCTGCGGTCGACGCTTTCCACGCCGCGGGCCTGGCCCACGGCGGCACCTGCGACGGGCCGCCGGGCCTGCGCAGCAACTATCACCCCGCCTACTACGCCGCCTTCCTGCGCGACCCAGACGGCAACCGCATCGAGGCGGTCTTCCACCGGCAGCCGAAGGGCTAGACCCGGTCGTAGGCCTTCTGGCCGGCGATGTAGGTGGCGCGCACGGCGCGGTCGTCGCCCAGGGTCATGAGCAGGAAGAGTTCTTCTTCCAGGGTTTCCACCCGCTCGGCACGGTGGGCCATGGCCGGGGTGGCGCGGGCGTCCAGCACCACGATGTCGGCCTCCCGGCCCGCTTCCAGGGTGCCGATGCGGTCGTCGAGCTGCAGCGCCCGGGCATTGCCCAGGGTCAGCCAGTAGAAGCCCAGCAGCGCCGGCAGGTTCTGGTGCTGGAGCTGCAGCACCTTGTAACCCTCGGCCAGGGTGCGCAGCATGGAATAGCTGGTGCCGCCGCCGACGTCGCTGGCCAGGCCGACGCGAAGGCGCAGCGTCGGGTCGTGCGCCTTGGCCAGGTCGAAGAGCCCGGAGCCGATGAAGAGGTTGGAGGTCGGGCAGAAGACGGCCACCGAACGGCTTTCGCTGAGCAGCTGCCTTTCATGGTCGCTCAGGTGGATGCAGTGGCCGAAGAGCGAGCGCGCGCTCAGCAGACCGAAACGCTCGTAGACATGGGTGTAGCTCTCGGCCCAGGGGAAGAGCTCGTGCACCGTCTCGATCTCGCGGCGGTTCTCGCTCAGATGGGTCTGCAGGTAACAGTCCGGGTGCTCCTCCAGCAGCGCGCCCGCCGCCTCGAGCTGCGCCTCGGTCGACGTGATGGCGAAGCGCGGCGTCACCGCGTAGAGCTGCCGCCCCTTGCCGTGCCAGCGCTGGATCAGCGTCTTGGAGTCGTCGTAGCCGCTCCGGGCGGTGTCGAGCAGGCCCTGCGGCGCATTGCGGTCCATCAGCACCTTGCCGGCGATCATCCGCGTGTTGCGGCGGTGGGACTCGGTGAAGAAGGCTTCGGCCGCCTGCGGGTGCACCGTGCCGTAGACCGCCGCCGTGGTGGTGCCGTTGCGCGCCAGCTCGTCCAGGAAGAAGCCGGCCACCGCGGCAGCGTGCGCCGGCTCGGCGAAGCGCAGCTCCTCGGCGAAGGCGTAGCGCTCCAGCCAGTCCATGAGCTGCGCGCCGTAGGAGGCGATAACCTGGGTCTGGGGGAAGTGGATATGGGCGTCGATGAAGCCCGGCAGGATGAGGCCGCCGGGGAAGTGGTCGACCGCCACCTGGGTGGCGAGCTGCGGCAGCAGCTCCGCCGCCTCCCCCACTTCGGCGATGCGGCTGCCCGCCAGCAGCACCAGGCCGTCCTCGATGTAGGTATGGGCGCCGTCGCCGGCAGTTGCCGGATCGTCCCGGAAGCTCAGGAGGCGCCCGCGCAGGGCTCGTGTCACAGTGGTCATGCCGGCAAACCTACCAAGCCGGCGCGCCGGCGGCGAGCCAGGCGGCGAGGATCTGGCGCTCGCCGTCCTCGATGAAGGTGACATTGCCCGGCGGCATGGCGTGGGTGGCGACCGCCTGCATCCCGATGGCTCGGGCATGGGCGCGGATCTGTACCGGCGTCTCCAGCATCACGCCCTTGGGCGGCACCCTGACGCCCTCCCACAGCGGCTCTGCCGCGTGGCACATGGAACAGCGCGACAGCACCACGTTCTCCACCTCCACGCCCAGGTCCTCGGGCGCCAGCCCGGCCAGGTCGATCCCTTCCGGCAGGGCGGCCTCGTCCAGGGAAGTCGCCGGCTGGGCCGAGAGCCAGACGATGGCGGCAAGCCCCACGGCCGCCGCGCCCCAGGTCCAAGCAACGGTCCATGGGGGCACCTTGCCGGTCTTGTGCTTGGTGTTGAAGTAGTGGCGGATGACCGCGCCCATCACCAGTACCACGGCGAGGATCAGCCAGTTCCAGGCGCTGGCGAAGGCCAGTGGGTAGTGGTTGGCGATCATTACGAAGATGACCGGCAGGGTCAGGTAGTTGTTGTGCAGGGAGCGCTGCTTGGCCTGCTGGCCCAGCCTGGGGTCCGGCTGTTTGCCGGCGATGAGGTCGGCCACCACCTTCTTCTGATTGGGGATGATGACCATGAAGACGTTGGCCACCATCATCGTGCCGATGAGGGCGCCCATCTGCATGAACATGCCGCGCCCGGAGAACACCTGAGTGAAGAGGAAGGATAGCGCCACCAGGAAAACGAAGCCGACCAGGGCCAGCACCGTGTCGTTCCGGCCCAGCGGCGACCTGCACAGCAGGTCGTAGACGATCCAGCCGAGGGCGAGGCCGCCGAGACTGACGGCGACGGCGAGCCAGGGCGTCAGCTCCATGACCTGGGCGTCGATCATGAAGAGCTCGGCCTGGAGGTAGTAGACCAGCACCAGGAGCCCCATGCCGGAGAGCCAGGTGGTGTAGGCCTCCCACTTGAACCAGGTCAGCTCATCGGGCATGCGCGCCGGGGCGACCATGTATTTCACCATGTTGTAGAAGCCGCCGCCGTGGACCTGCCAGGCCTCGCCGCCGGCACCCTCGGGCAGGCCGTCGCGCTGCTTCAGGCTGAGGTCCAGGGCGATGAAGTAGAAGGAGGAGCCGATCCAGGCGATGCCGGCGATGACGTGCAGCCAGCGCACCGCCATCTCGGCCCATTCCCAAAGCACCCCCGACAAGGTCCCGGCCATGGCGTCCCCTTTCTAAATCCTTCGCCTGCCTACGGAATTTCCGTGCAATCGCCGCTCATGCTAGCGCGCGCCGCGCGGCGGCGGAATGGGAGGCTGGGCGCTATGACTTTCAAAGAAAACGAAATAAACTATCCGCAAGAATAAGGCCCCCAGGGAAACAAGCAGAGCAGGGAAGCAAGCGGGCCATGTCCCTTCTGGAGAACATGCGGGTCTTCGTGCGCGTGGTGGAGCAGGACTCCATGTCCGCCGCCGGGCGGCTGCTGCGCCTCTCCCCCGCCGTGGTCAGCCACCGCATCCAGGCGCTGGAAAGCCATCTCGGCGTGCGCCTGCTGAACCGCACCACCCGGCGGGTGCAGCCCACCGAGCAGGGCCTCGCCTTCTATACCGCCTGCCAGGAGGTGCTGGCCTCGGTGGAGCGGGCGGAGAACGTGGTGGCCGGCGTCGGCGGTACGCCGCAGGGCTCGCTGCGGGTGACCGCGCCGCTGGGCTTCGCGCGGCGCGTCCTGGCGCCCCTGGTGCCGGAGTTCCAGGAACTGCACCCCAAGGTGACGCTGCAGCTACGCTGCTCGGAACACCTGCTGGACCTGCTGACCGAAACCGTCGACGTCGCCGTGCGCATGGCGATCCTCTCCGACTCCTCGCTCATCGCCCGCAAGATCGCCGACTGCGAGCGCCTGCTCTGCGCCGCCCCGGCTTATCTCTCGGAAAAGGGCGCGCCGCAGACGCCGGAGGACCTGCTTGACCACAACTGCCTGCTGTTGCGCTTTCCCGGCTCCCAGCAGTTCCGCTGGACCCTGCAGACGCCCGACGGCCCCAAGACCTATTCGGTGCAGGGCCGCTTCGACGCCGATGACGGCGACGCGCTGACCGGCTGGGCGCTGGCGGGCCAGGGCATCGTCCTGAAGCCCTTGTGGGAAGTGGCCGAGCACCTGCGCGACGGCCGCCTGGTCCCGGTGCTGGCGGACTTCCCGCCGGAGCCGGTGGCCTTGAGCGTCCTCTATCCCCACCGCCGCCTGCTGCCGGCGCGGGTGAAGGCCTTCTCCGACTTCGCGGTGACGCGCTTCGCCGAGGAGATCGACAAGCGGCTCGAGGGGATGACGCTGGCCGGACTGCGGCCCGCGGGCGCGAAGCCGGAAGGGAAGAAGCGGACCCGCACCGCGAAAAACTGACTAGGGCGCACCGTAGAGGGCCAGAACGTTCTGCAAAGCAATGCGCTGGGCCAGAGCGGGCGGCAGCGCCTGGAGCAGAGCCGCGATCCGTTCTCCGTGGAAACGGGTCATTCCGCCAGGGGCGCGGCCCTTAGCGCCGACCTCCGCGATGAAGCTGTCGCTGCCGATGACAAAGCGGTCGGGAAAGGCTTCCAGAACCGCCAACCAGTCCGCCGCCACGCCGCGGCCGTCATCGGTCATCAGTCTGTTTCGTGAACCGCTCCCCTGATCGGCGATCTTCAGGCTCATGTAGAGGTTGGGGTGAGCGGCAAGCAGCCGGCCGCTGAGTGCCGCCGACCACTGGCCGCTGGCGTCCCAACCGGCGTGCGCGAGGACGATGCGGGCGCTGCGGTTATGGGCCACGAAGCGCTCGAAGAGAGTGACGTTCGCCGGCATCCGCGGCGGATTGTCGCCACGGCTGAGATGGTGCGGCGTCGGCGCTTCATGTTCGACCACGTCCATGTGGACATCGATGACGGCGCGGTGCTGCCCGGCGATGTCGGCGAGCAGCAGGAACAGGGGGTGGTCGGGGGCGACCCAGTAAGAGGGATGCCCGGGAAAGTGCCCAAAGTGCATCATGCCAATCTCGCCGAAGCCGCGCGCCCCGGCGGCCAGGATTGCCTCGGCCTGGCGGGCGAAGTCGGCGCGCAGCGCCTCGGTCACCTGCTCGGGCGGCGTACTTTCGACGATGCCGTTGAGACGATCTCCGCCGCCGAGGAAATGAAAGCGTCCGGGGTGGGATTTCGTGAGCCGTGCCAACTCCGCGACGCCATAGCGGTTGCCCTTGTTGCCTGCGCCAGGAAACGGCGGCGACATAAGCACCATCGCCCGGACACCTGCCTCGTCCATCAGTTCCACGGCGTGGCGCAGCGCGCCAGCGTAGCTGCCGCTGCCCTTCCTCAGGTGGACGTGGGTGTCGATCCAGGCGAACGTCGTATTGCCCGCCCGCGGCGCCGCCGCTGCAGGCGAGCGGCCGGCCGCTCGCGCGGCCAGTTCCTCGACCGTGAGGTAACCGTCTCTGTCGCTGTCGAGGCGGGTGAAGGCGCGTGGCGGCCCCATCCACTCGCCGGCGGCGATCCGGCCGTCGCCGTCGCGGTCCATACGGGTCAGCATCTGCTCCGGCCCGCCGCCCTGCTGCGCCGCCACCGGACCCGCCAGGGCGAGGAGAGCCAGCAACACCAGGTAGGTAAGGCGAGCGATCATGAATCGTCTCCCGGCGGCACCGCCCTAAGGCGAATGACTCCTGATAAAGGCGGCGACGGCGGCCAGCACCTCGTCTTCGATGCCATGGAAGGTGTGGTAGGTGCGCACCCCGCAGGCCCGCCGCCCGACATTGCGGCCGCCGGAGAAGGTTCTTAGCTCCGCGGCACGCGAGCCGCTCGCCGCCGCCACGATGCGCGCGGCGCCTTCCGGCGGCGTGCCGGGGCAGCCGTCGGCTTCGTGCGCCACCGCCAGCAGGGGAACGCGGATGCGCTGCAGCGGGAAGCGGTCGACGGGCTGGCCTTTCGAATCATCGGTCGAACTCGACATCAGGATCACGCCGTCGATCCGCTCCGGCCGCTTCGCCGCGTACCAGGCGGCCGAGCGGCTGCCCATGCTGATGCCCAGCACCCAGATCGGCAGGTCGCTGCGCTCCCGCAGGGCCGTCACCACCGCGTCGACATCCCGCAAGTGGTCTTCGGACTGGCGAAAATTCGGGTGCATGCCACCCATGAACCTGCGCTTGTCCGAGGGGGCGTCGACCAGGGCGCTGGCCATGCCGAACCCGGCCAGCCGCTGATGCGCAAGAAAGGCGAAGCCCTTTGATGAATCGCCGATCCGCCCGCCGCCACCTTCGAAGAGCAAAACCAGGGCGGTCGCCTGCGCGGGCAGATCGAGGTCCACCATGACGGTGGCACCGGGCCGGGTCTCCAGGGACAAACGCTCGCCGCGCGCACTCATCGCAGGTGCGGCCAGCAGCACCAGGCAAAGGACACCCCAGGACAGGCCTGCGGCCGGCTTCATTGGGAGGGCCTCATTTGACCAGGGTCCAGGGCAGCACCTGGCCGTCGACCGGACGCACGGCCGTCAGCGACGCGCCGCTCTTCACGATGCGCGGACAGGCCCGCTGTCCGCGGGCAAAGCGCGGCACCTGCAGGCAGAAGCGGCGGTCCTCGGCCCACCAGCGGCCGCTCTCGTTGAAGGTCGCACCACCGTCGCCGCTGAAGGAGTAGTTCGCGGTCTGGTCGGGATTGAGGATGATGGTGAAGGGCTGGCTGTCGAGAGCCCGGCGGCCGGAGATCGACACGCCGGCCATCAGGGCCACAATGTCGTCGGCCGCCAGGGAATCGGTGGTGACGTTCTCCGGAAAGGCGGCCAGGGGCTTGGGCCCCGGCGCCGACTGGGGCCAGAACCAGAAGGCCGCCGCCGCTGCCGCTACAACGACGGCCGCCGCTGCGGCCGCCATTGCTCCGCGCCGGGCCGGCCCGGCACCGGCAGCGCCCTTTGCCGACTCCCGTCCCGCAACGGTCACCGGGCCCGCGGTGATGGAGAAGGCGGCGACCGGGTCGGGGATGTTCTTGACCCGCTGGGGACCGAGATCCTCGAAGCCGACCGAGAGCTTGTTCTTCACCTGCTCGAAGGTGCTGCCGGAGATGCAGACGCCGCCGGGCTGGGCAATGCCTTCCAGTCGCGCGGCCACGTTGACGCCGTCGCCGAGCAGATCGCCGTCTTGCACGAAGACGTCGCCGATGTTGATGCCGATGCGCAGCTCCAGGCGGCGCTGCGGCACCAGCTCGGCATTGCGCAGGCGCAACTCGTCCTGCACCGCGATGGCGCAACGCACCGCCTCCACCGCCGAGCCGAACTCGGCCAGCACCGAATCGCCGCCGGTGTTGAAGATGCGCCCGTCATGGCGCGCGATGAGCCGGTCGATGACCTCGCGGTGGGCGCGCAGCCTGCGCAGCGTCGCCTCCTCGTCTTCGGCCATGAGACGGCTGTATCCGACGACATCGGCGGCAAAGATCGTCGCCAGACGCCGGCGATCGTGTGTGTCCTCCATCTACGCCCCTTCCTCCCGCCAGGCGACAAGACACCTCACAACAGCATTATGACCCCATCGCGAAACGAGGGAAGCGGAAAGCAACGAGCCGGTTGCAGCGCGGCGCCCGCCCTCGCCAAATCCGAAAGTCCCGCGCTGGGGCAAAGGCAGGAGAAAGCACTACGCCCCGCCCTCCGGCAGGCGATAGCCGCAGTTGGTGCAGAAGCGGTTGCCGGGCTGCAGGCCGCTGCCGCAGCGGTGGCAGAACTTCACCGCCGGGTCCGACCGGGGTGGCCTTCTGCTGCCGCGTTCGCGCGGCGGGTCCGGCTCGGGTTCGGGCTTCTTCACCGCGGGCGGGTGCTCCAACGCGGCCAGCAGCGCGCCGGCGTCGACGTAGCGCTGGTCGGCGGGGGCGACGCAAGTGTCCAGCACCTCGATCAGCGAGGCGGGCACGCCACGGGCCTCCAGGTGGCGGCGCCAGCCGCCCTCCATGGGCCAGGCCACGTTGCCGACCAGCAGCTGATAGCCGATGACCCCCAGGGCATAGACGTCGTCCTGCGGCGTCGCCCGCGCGAAGCGGTCGCGCAGGGGGTCGGTGTAGACCGGGGTGTAGGCGCCGTGCAGCAGGGTCGGGTTGAGCGACTGCGCGAGCTGCTCCCCGCGCCCCTCGGCCTCGCTCTCCGCCGCCACCAGGCCGATGCCGAAGTCGCCGACCTTGACGCGGCCCTCGCCGGTGACCATCAGGTTGGCGGGCTTGAGGTCGCGGTGGACGATGCCGTGGTCGTGCGCCACGGCGACGGCGCGTGCCGCCATCTTGAGCACGGCGACGACCTCCTGCGGCGGCGGTGGTTCACCCTCGAAGCTCTCCAGCCAGTTGGTCAGGTTGCCGCCGTCGATGTATTCGTAGACCAGGAAAGGCGGCTCGGTCGTCAGGGCGGTGTAAATCGGCTGCACGAAGTCCTTTTCCGGGCTGTAGTCCATCAGCTTGTCGAGCGCCTTGATCTCGGTCTTCAGGCTCGGCATCAGCTCCGGGTCGAGACAGAACTTCAGCGCCACCGGCGGCGCGCCCTCGCGCTCGGTATAGTGGGCCTTCCAGACCTCGGCGAAGCCGCCCTGGCCGAGCAGCGTGTCGAGCTGCAGGTCATGGCCGGGCACCTTGTCGCCGGGGCGGAAACGCGGCGGACGAATCGGCACGAAGCGCGCCATTTGCTCGGGACTGCGCGGCAGTTGCGCCAGCAGCGTGGTGACGTGGCCGCCGTCGTTGGAGCGGCGCAGCGCCTGGCGCGAAGTCATGGGAATGGCCGAAAGGTATTTCACCAGCTCGGCCTGCTGGCCTTCGTCCAGGTCGGTCCCGGCGACGCCGCGCGCGGCGATGTCGTAGGCGCGGCTGAAGGGCACCTTCGTTAGGGAGTCCATGGCGTCCTGCTGCTCGCGCCCCTTCTTGTACTTATCCAGGACCACGAAGAAGGCGTGGCTGACATGGGGCACCAGCGCCAGGGCGAGATGGCTGCCCGGCAGCGTCGCCCCGACGACCTCCTTCAGGGAGGCCGTGACGATGTCCTGCAGGAAGCTCTCACCCAGCAGATCGGAGATCATGGCCCTGCTCCTCGCCGGGACGCCGCGCGGCTAGAAGCTCGACAGCAGCGCGAGGACGAACATCCCGACGACGACGATGCCGACCCACTTGAAGAAGCTGTCCCAGGATGACTTGTTGTCGCTGCCGCCGCCCTCCGGCGATGGCGGCGCCTGCATCGGGTTGCCGCAGCTGCCGCAGAACTTCGCACCAGCAGGGTTGTTGGCCCCGCAATCCGGACAATTCATGATTCGCTCCCCATAGGTTGCGCCGCTGCCGGCCTTATGGGTTCGTTGCGCAGCACCATTGTCCGCCCAATCGCTGCGCGCTGCAACCACCGCAGGGGTAGGAAAACAGCCCGGCAATGCGAGCATCGCGCTGGCGCCGCGCGCCTGTCAGCCTGCAGGATCGCGGAAAACGGCGCAAAAGTCTGTGTGGCTTCTCACACTGCGCGGCGGCTTCTAGGTCGAGCGTGGCAGCGCCACGGCGCAGATCACCGCGACCAGGGCGCCGGCGGCCAGCGTGGAGAAGGCGTAGCCCCACCCCGCCGCGCCGGGGGTAAGGTCGAGGGTCAGGCCGAAGAAGGCCGGGGCCAGCGCGCCGACCCCGACGCCGAGGACCGAGCGCAGGCCCAGCACACGGCCCAGCTGGCGCGTCGGCACGGCATCGGTCATGGCCGAGGACAGCACCGCGGAATCGCCCAGCGCGGCGAAGCCGTAGAGCGCGGCGACGGCCAGCAGCAGCGGCGCCCCGGCCCCCGTCAGCCAGCCGATGGAGAGCGAGCAGAGCGCGCCCAGCACCGCGAAGGCGATGAGCACGCGGCGCGCGCCGTAGCGGTCGGCGGCATAGCCGGAGAGGAAGGAAGAGAAAAAGCCGGAGAGGTGGAGCGCCAGCGCCGTCCAGAGGCCGAGCTGGATGGCCGACATCTCGCCGCGCGTCAGCACGGCGGCGGCCAGGAAGGCGGGAAGCCAGGCCCAGGCGCCGAACAGCTCCCAGCAGTGGCCGATGTAGCCGAGGGTCAGCAGGCGCGAGCGCCGCTTCATGGCGGCGTCGAAGTCGCCGTCACCCGCGGCGGCTTCCGGCGCGCGGTCCAGCGCCCGCCGCACGGCGGCCCAGCCCAGCGCGCCGCCGAAGAAGGTCAGCCCCGCCGTGACCAGAAAGGCGGTCTCGTAGCCGTAGAGCGACAGCAGCGCTGAGGCGAGGAAGATCGAGATCACGTAGCCCGCCGACATGCCGGCCAGCACCCAGCCGATGCCGGAGGCCTTCTTCCCCGGCGCGCTGTTGGCGGCGACCAGCATGATGGCCGGCGTGTAGGTGCCGCCCTGGGCCAGCCCGACCAGCGCCATGAAAACCAGGGCGCTCTCGAAGGAGCGGGCGAAGAGCGCGAAGGCCAGCGCCGTGACGGCTGCGGCCAGGACGGAAGCGATGAAGACGCGGCGCGGCCCGATGCGGTCGCAGAGCACGGAGGCCGCCAGCAGCGAGACCGCAAAGGCGCCGGTGAAGGCGCCCTGCACCAGGCCGCCCTCCGTCGCGCTCATCCGCCACTGGGTCAGCAGGGCGTTGAGGCAGGCCGGATAGGTCATGAAGATGACGGAGGTGCAGATCCGCGCCAGCACCATGAGCGGCAGGTTCACCGCTCCGTGCGCCGGGGCGTCGACTCCCGGGACGTCACCGGCACCAAGGTCGCTGGAAGACGGCGTCATGGCAGGGAATCCGAAGAATGCGGCGCTGTGGCTATACCCCGGGGCAAGGCTCCAGGGCAAGGTCCGGGGCAAGCTGCCGCCCGGCGCCCCGGCACAATCGGCATCTTCGCACAATCCCAGGTGTCGGAATTGACCATCTGATTGTATCAAGGCACTCTTCTGCCCAAGAGCCGTGGCCAGCGGGGGCAAGCCGGGCTATTCCGCCACCGCCTCAGACTGGACCACATCGGGGAATCTGTGGGGAAAAGGCCGATGGCGGAACGGATCAAGAGTGTGACCATCGTCGGTGGCGGCACCGCCGGCTGGCTGACGGCCCTGCTGCTGGCGACCTACTGCCGCGGCCGGGACGGCAAGGCCGGCGCCCCTGAACTCCAGGTCACCCTCATCGAATCCCCCAACGTGAAGACCGTCGGCGTCGGCGAGGCCACGGTTCCCTCCATGCCGATGCTGCTGAGGAACACCGGTCTCAACGAGAGGGACTTCTTCCAGCGCTGCAACGCCTCCTTCAAGCTGGGGGTGCTGTTCGACAACTGGAACGTCGACAAGAACGGCAAGCGCATCGCCTACATCAACTCCTTCAACGAGGGGCGGATGGTCGGCGGCGTCGAGGCGGCCTACTACTATCTGAAGTATGGCGCCGGGGGCGGCCCCTTCTCCGATATCGTCACATCGGCGCTGGATCTTGCCCGGGTCTTCAAGGGCCCCCGCCCGATCGGCGCCAAGTCCGAGGACCAGAACCCCGGCTTCGCCTACCACCTGGACGCCGGCCTCTTCGCCGAGATGCTGCGCGACGTCTGCACGGCGCGCGGTGTCGCGCACATCCGCGACGACGTGGTCGACGTGGAGCAGGACGAGCGCGGCTACATCACCGCCCTGCAGCTGAAGGAGCGCGGCAGCCAGCCGGTGGAGCTGGTCGTCGACTGCACCGGCTTCCGCGGCATGCTGATCAACCAGGCCCTCGGGGAGCCCTTCGTCGACTATTCGAAGTACCTGGCCAACGACCGCGCGGCGGCAATTCAGATCCCCCACCCGGACCCGAACAGGATCGAGCCCCTGACCCGCTCCACGGCGCTCGGCGCCGGCTGGGTCTGGCGGGTGCCGCTCTACAACCGCGTCGGTACCGGCTATGTCTTCTCTTCCGCCCACCGCAGCGACGAGGAAGCCTGCGACGAACTGCTGGCCCACCTGCGCGCCAGCGGGCAGCCGCCGGCCGAGGGGTCGGAGCCGCGCATCATCCCCATCCGGGTCGGGCGCACGCGCAATCCCTGGGTCAAGAACTGCGTCGCCATCGGGCTTTCGAGCGGCTTCATCGAGCCGCTGGAGTCGACGGCCATCTTCATGATCGAGATGTCCGTGCGCTGGCTGCTGGCCTACTTCCCCGACAGGGACTTCGCCGCGCCGCTGCGCGATCGCTACAACAGGATTTCCAATCAGCTCTACGACGAGGTGCGCGACTTCATCAGCCTGCACTACGTCCTCAACAACCGCTCGGACAGCCAGTACTGGGTCGACGCCCGCGAGGTGCTGGAAACGCCGGACAGCCTGGCCGCCAACCTGGAGCTCTGGAAGCACACCCTGCCGACACGCAACGATCTGGAATCGACGCGGCTCTTCGGCCACCGCACCTACCACGCCGTCCTGCTGGGCAAGCAGGTCTACGAGACCGGCTACGCTCCGCCGCCGGAAAGCGCGAGGACCCTCAACCGCCGGCTCTGGCGCGACTACGTGAAGCAGCTGCGCCACGGCTTCAATCAGGCGGCGCGTGTCCTGCCCGACCACAAGATCCTGCTCACCTCGATTCGCGGTGAGCTCGACCCCGTGGCCCTGTCCGGCGCCGCGGGCGCGAAGGCCCCGGCGCCGCCGGGAATGCTGGGGACCGTGCCCCTGCCCGGCCAGGCCGCCAGCCTGAAGCCGCAGATCACGATAAAGCCGAAGCGGGCGTGAGGGCGATCGGAGCGCATACCCCTCCAATCGCGCCGGCCTCTACTCGAATTTGCCATAGCGATCCGCCGCCCAGCCCCTTAGTCTTGCCATTGGGGAAAGAAGCACGGGGAGGAGCCGGAATCATTTTCGGCATGACCTGCCATGAACGACGAAAGGACCGCCGGTCCGCCCTCCGAGGCTAGCGCAGCGCAGGAAGCCCAGACGGAACCCAGCGACATCGAAGCCCTGAGAGGCATCGAGGCCGCCCTCACCAGCCTCGCCAACGATTGCAAAAAAGCGGCGGAGCGGCATCTGGTCCGCGCCGCGGTCGGGCTTATCATTGGCTTCGTCACTGCCCTGCTGCTGCCGGTCGCCTTCACCCTCATCGATGCATTCGTCGACCGCCAACTCGCCGACTGGAAAACCCAGGGCGCGGCGGCACAGGCACCGACCAGCGAGAAGATCGCGGCAGACTTCGCCGTCGTCCGCGACGAGCTCTCAACATACAGGAACCGCAAGCGGGACATCCTTCGCCACGCCCAGGACACCAGGTTCGGTAGCGTCGTTTTCCGCAGGGCCTCCTTCATCACCGTGGGGACCACGACAACCGTCAACACGCGCGCACAACAGATAGCTCAATGTGAAGGCGGCCAGCTGGAAGTCTATGCCACCTCGACGGAAGGGCGCTATTCGGGCGTCATCGGCATCGGGCCGGACACTAGGCGCTACCGGGGGAATCCCGCCTTGGTGACCGTTGTCGACGACAACTGCATCCTGACGCCCCTGAAGCTGCCCACAATATCCGTCCGGGAGGGTTTCGAGCTGGAGGTCGAGCGCCGGCACATCAGCCTGGTTCCGGACGGCAAAGGCGTGGCAATTCCCGTATCTTCGAAGGGGTCGAATTCGGAAGGCTCAACCTCTCGCTTTCTGGAGGGCATCATCGCCTGCGACCTCAACGAGGATGAAGCCACCGAAGGCGTCTTCCCCTGCCTCTTCGCAAAGGCGCCGGACGCCGTTCGAAGCGTAAACCTCTACGATATCCGCATGAACGAGCTGGGCACGGGCTTCGGCATGATCGTCGACCTCGCACCTTCCGTGTCCAAGCTGCTCTACGTCGAGGTCGACGACACGCAGACGAATGAGAACGGTCTGCCGAACGTCCGCATGGCCGCCAAGGCCCTAGACATTCAGGGCCGCATCGATCGCATCTTAGTCAAGGGCGGAGAAGCCTTCCTGATCGGCGACAACTACAGCAACCCGGCGAAGGTTCTGCACCTGATCGCGGAGGGCAACGGCCTCTTCGAACCCGAGGTGCGCGACATCGGTAACATCATCGCCGGCAGGCAGTACAGCGTCCGGGACGTCGGTGAGTGGAATGGAAAGGCGATCGCTCTGCTCAACACGGCTCAGGACCAGGGGCCCATCCTGGCGTTCGCCAACGCGAGCAGGCTAATTCCGCTCTTTGCCACTACGGAGCCCGGCCAGCCGGCGCCGATCGCCGAGCTCTATGTCGCAGAGGGCAGCGCGAGCGAGGGAACCCAGCTTGTTCTCCAGAGAAGCAGCGAGCGGAACTTCCCGTCACCATCGATCCAGCAGTCGGTCGCCTCCGCCTATTCGGCCAGGGTCGACAGAGTGGCCGCCCTCTTCGAAAGGGATGATACCGAGGCGGAGCCGCCGAAGGAACTTGAAGAACAGGTCTTCGCCGACTCGCAGCGCTGGGAGGGGGTCGATGTGCTGATCCCCGACGCGGACCGGACAACGGCCGAGCGCGCTCAGGCCATCAAGCCAGTGCTGGCGGCCTTCACTACCGCGGCGAGGTCCTTCGACACGATCCAAGAGAGTCTGCAGGCGTCGCGCGTTCAGCTCACCGAGGCGCAGCAGAAGGTCAAGGACACGGAATCCGACATCGCCTTCTGGAGCACAATCGCCGCGCGGATCGTCGTGATCGCCCTGATCTTCTATTTCGTCCAGCTTGAGATGTCGCTCAACCGCTACAACTCGCGACTTTCCGGGCACTACCGCGCAAGGGCCCTGGCGATGGGCTATCTGCTTGGCAGCGGCCAGGCCAGGAAAGGCGTGAACTTTGAAGACTTCCTGGCCGCCGTCATGGCCATCGACAGCAAGGAGATCTCCAGCAAGGACCCGCCCGGCCCGCCGACGGACAAGTTGTTGGGCGCGCTGCAGGGCCTCGTGAAGTCCAGAGGCGGTTCGGCAACTTGAAGAACCCGAGGGCTGAAGGCGCCGCGGGTCACCGTGGCCCTACCCTGCCCGGCCAGGCCGCCTGAAGCCGCAGATCACGATAAAGCCGAAGCGGGCGTAAGAAGCCTGGCGCAAAGAGCCGCGGAGGCAAATCTACCTTACGGCAAAGCTTGGCCCGTCGCGCGCCGCCGAACCCACCCGGTGACCATTTTCCCTGCCTGAAATCGGGCCGGGCAGCCTTTTGTGCCTGCAGAGCGGTTGATCTCGACGGGGGACAACCGATACTTCTATACGAAGATGTTCTTCAACCTGCATACACCTGTAGGAATGCCTTCGGCCACTTGGAGATTTCTGCGCATGACTTTGTGGAAGCAACAGAACGGTTGGCGCTACGAATCCTTCGAGCCTGACGCCGACCCTTCTTCGTTTCCGCATTTCGAGGACCTGGTGAGGCTCTGGCAGTCCAAGCGGCAGGACAGGCGCGTGCCCTCGAAGAAGGACTTCGACTTCTACGATTTCAAGGGATGGCACGGTTGGATCGTCCTCTACGACGTGACGTGGGACCCCTTCGACTACGTCGTGCGGCTCTCCGGGACGAAAGTGGACGAGCTCTACGGCTTCGGCGCCACGGGGTTCGACCGCCAGAAGATGAACGAGCTCTACGCGGAGACAGACGTCAGGGACGAATTCGACGAAATGAACTGCAGGAACCTGACGATCTCGCGCGTCAGCGGCCCGCTCAACATCAAGGGAAGAGGCTTCAACCGGGTCATCTATCTCGAGCTGCCCTTGTCGGAGGACGGCAAGCGCGCCTCTGCGACCATCGAGGCCGTGGTCCCGCTGAACAACAACGCCGGCTGACCTCGCCGTTCAGGCCAGCTTCACCGCCTTATCACCCACGGCGATGCGCCCGTCCTGCACCACGCGGGCGTAGATGCCGCGCAGCCGCAGGCGCTTGGCGTCACGGGTACTGACGAAGGCCAAGGCATCGCGCCCGTAGCGCTCGATGAAGAGCTTGCAGCCGTTGTGCGGCTCGGCGGTGATCTCGAGCACCGCGCTGCCGAGGGCGAGACGCTGGCCCGGCGCCAGGTTCTCTTCCGACAGATCCATGTCGAGGAAGAGGTTGTCGCCGGCCTGCGCCCAGTTGGACCGCTCCTGCGC
>JBNKHC010000283.1:0-23381 GCA_050290145.1 Kiloniellaceae bacterium
TCGCCGCGCGCGGCATCGACGTCTCCGGCGTCACCCACGTCATCAACTACGAGCTGCCCAACGAGCCGGAGAGCTACGTCCACCGCATCGGCCGCACCGCGCGCGCCGGGGCCGAGGGCGCGGCGATCTCCTTCTGCGACAGCAGCGAGCGCGCCTACCTGCGCGACATCGAGCGCCTGATCAAGCAGCGCATGGAAGTCGTCGGCGAGGCACCGGCCAACGACGACTACGCGCGGGAGCGTCCCGCCAGGAAGCAGGGCCCGCGCAAGCAGGGCCGTGGCGCCCGGCCCGGGCGCAAGCCCGCAGCGCAGGCGGAAGGCCAGAAGCAGGGCGAGAAGAAGCACAGCCAGAAGAAGCGCAGCTACAAGGGCCTCGCGTCCGGCGGCGCCGCCAAGAAGAACGGCGAAGCCAACGGCAACGGCAACTCCAATGGCGGTCAGCGGCCCTTCAAGGGCCCGCGCCGGGGCAAGCCCGGCGGGGCCGGCAACAACGGCAGCCAGGGACGGTCCCGCGCGGCCTGACCCGACCGCCCTCAAGACCGAAAATCTTCCGAAGGCCCCTTCTTGAAGGGGCCTTCGTCGTTTTGGCCGCCGGCTTTCACCGGCGGGCTTAACCAATCTCCGCCAGGGCCTGCGCGGCTTTGGCGGCCAGGCGTCAGGCAGCCGCTCCGGAGCCTTTGCGCGGGCCGGATTCCTCGATAAAATCGGCTCTACGACCCGGGCGGCGATGCCAAGCAGCCGCACCAAACCGGGCATGACAGGGACGGTTGTTTTCGGGGAAAGCCAAGGGCCATGCCTGCATCACGCCTCTTCGCCGCGGCGATCTTCGGCGCCGCCCTTCTGCCTGCGGCGGCGCAAGCGGCGATGCCGGCGGCCTGCAGCGACGGCGGCCGCGCGCTCGCGCTGGCCCACTACGACGCCGCCATTGCCAGCCTGAGCGACTGCCTGGCGCGGGAAGACCTCTCCCCCGAGCAACGCGTCGCCGTCCTCGCTGACAGGGGCGATGCCTACATCGAGAGCGACGCCTACGAGGCGGCGGCCGCAGACTACGCCCGCGCGCTGGAGATCGGCGGCGCCGACGTCGAGCTGCGCCTGGCGCTCGGCCGCGCGCGGTTCTACGACAGCAACGCAGAGGCCGCCCTCGCCGCCTTCGACCGCGTCGTCGCGCTGGACCCGGAGAATCCGGAGGCGCACTACTTCCGCGGCCTGGCGCTGCGTGAGACCGGGGACCTGCAGGGCGCGGTCCTGGCCCTGTCGAAGTCGATCGCCATCGAAGCGGAGTCCGCCAACGCCTTCTATTACCGGGCCGGCAGCTTCGCCGAGATGGGCCGGCTGGACGCCGCCATCGCCGACTACGGCAAGGCCATCGAACTCAACCCCTTCGACGGCTGGGCCTTCATCGGCCGCGGCGACATCTTCATGGACCAGGGGCTCTACGAGCGCGCGGTAATGGACTTCGACCAGATGATCCTGATCGAGCCGCAGAACATCGTCGGCTTCAGCCGGCGGGCCGGCGCCCTCATTGAACTGCGGCGCTATGACGACGCCGTCCACGACATTGAGAAGGCCATGGAGCTGGATCCCACGAGCGCCGATCCCTTCGTCCAGCGCGGCATGGTCTTCATGGACAGGGGCGACTTCGAGAGCGCCGATGCGGATTTCCAGGAAGCGATCCGGCGCGAGCCGAAGAACGCCTGGGCCTACAACAACCGCGGCAACAACCTGTTCCACCAGGGCCGCTACAAGGAAGCGATCCCGGTTTTCGACCTCGCCCTGGCCATCGATCCCGACTACGGCATCGCCTACTACAACCGCGGTCTCGCCCGCGCCCGCCAGGGTGACTACAAGACCGCTCTGGACGACTTCGACGCCGCGGTCCGCCGCCTGCCGGGCGATGCCCCGGCGCACTACATGCGCGGCCGGGCGCATTATTTCACCGGCGCGCCGGCGGCGGCGGAGGCGGACTTCACCCGCGCCCTCGCCCTGGCGCCGCGCTATGCCGAGGCCTACGTCGCGCGCGGCCTGCTGCGCCACGACCGGCAGGACTTCGCAGCCGCCCTCGAGGACTACGAGCGTGCCCTGGCCATACAGCCGGACATGGCCTGGGCCCTCAACCACAAGGGCCGAGCCCTCATCGACCTGGGACGCTACCGGGAGGCCGTTGCGGCGCTCGACGCCGCGGCGGCCGCGGCGCCCGACTATGACGTGGCGCTCTATCACCTGGGCAACGCCCACTTCCTGATGGGCGACTACGCGCAGGCCCTGGACAGCTATTCCGCCGCCCTGACCCTGGACCCGCGCGACAAGGACTTCCTGCTACAGCGCGGACGCACGCTGGCCGCCCTCTCGCGCTACGACGCCGCGCTCAGCGACCTCGACGCCGTCATCGACCTCGACCCGGACGACATCGACGCCTTCGTCTACCGCGGCCAGGTCTACAGCGACCAGCAACGCTTCACCCGCGCGCTGGCCGACTTCGACCGTGCGGTGATGCTGGCCCCCAAGAGCCCCTGGGCGCTGAACAACCGCGGCCTCGCCTATGCCGACAGCGGCGACTACGACGCGGCCATCGTCGACTATTCCGCCGCCATCGATCGCGACAAAGGCTACTACGCCGCATATCACAACCGGGGCCTCGCCTATCACGAGCTGCGCGCCCTCGCCGAGGCGCTGGAGGACTTCAACCAGGCCGCCAAGCTGCGCCCCCAGGACGCCGAGGTGCTCTTCGCGCGCGGCGACGTGCACTACGACCTGGGCGCCTACCAGGACGCCATCGACGACTACAGCGCCGGCCTCAACCTGCTGCCCGGCAACCTCTGGGCGCACTGGTCGCGCGGCCTGTCCTTCGCCCAGCTGAGCCAGGCTTCGGCGGCGCGCCAGGACCTCGACAGGGCCCTGGAACTGAGCGGCGAGGAGGACCGTCGCCAGTTGCTGCGCGATACCTGCAGTGAGCTGCTGAGCCAGGGCAGCATCGCCCTCTCCCTCAGCTACTGCAGCCAGCAGGCGACGCAGTAGCGGGCACGACGGTTCAGGACTCTAGCGCCGCCAAGGGCGCGGCTAGCTGCTCCAGCACGCGGGGATCGCGGTAGTACAACAAGTGCGTCCGGCCGGTGACGCGCTGGCGCCACGGCGCCTCGAAGTCCAGATTGCGGCTCATCGCTTCCCCGTAGCTCTCGCGGTGGCCGGTGACGGCGCCGCAGAGCCAGTCGCTGGGCGAGAAGTAGTCGATCCAGGTGGCCAGACGCTGCGGTTTCAGCATCCCTTGCCGCTCCCCTTCCAGCCAGGCCGAGCGGTAGCGCAGCACGGTGATGGGCGAGCCCATGGAGACCAGCGACAGGCGCTTCAGGTCCGCCTCGTGGGGCCAGTCGGCCAGGATGTCCGTGGCGATCACCGTGCCGAAGCTGTGTGCCACCACCACCACCTCGTCATAGCCGGCCGCCAGCACGGCTTCCAGGGTTCCGCAGACGCGCTTGCGCACGCGGTCGCGCAGGCCGACGCCGCTGTCGTCCACGCGGTTCTCGAAGTAGTCCTTTATGAAGCGGGCGAGCAGCACCAGCGCGTCGACCTGCAGCATGGCCAGCAGGAAAGGCAGCACCGCCCACCAGACGTTGGCGGCGAGCCAGCCGGTGGTGCGCCCGAAGAGCGCCACCAGATCGCTGATCAGCGGCAGGCCCTGCAGCTCGTCGGGCACCACGCCGCCCGGCGCCACCGCCTGGCCGACCAGGACCGCCAGCATGATGTACCAGGCGATGAGCGTCAGGCCGCCCATGATGAGGCCGATGGCGATCATGGAGGAGCCGCTGCGCAGAGAGCTGGCCACGGCACGCCAGGAACTCAGGCTGAAGACCCAGTAGCCGACCAGCTCCAGCCCCTTCAGCAGCTTCGACCAGGGCGGCAGCTCGACCTGCTCCGGGATCATGTCGGCCCAGTAGGCCTCGAAGACGTCGAGACTGGCGAAGGGCGGCGGCTGGTCTGCGCCCGCCGCGCCGCGCAGCGGCTCCAGGTTCAGGCGCTGCCCGGTCTCGCCGCCGGCGCTGACTTCCTCGCCGCGACGCAGCGGATGCTGCTCCACGGTTTCCAGGTTGGCGATGAGGATATCGCGGCGGCGAAAACGCTCCTCGCGCATCATGCCGGGAATCAGCACGAGAGCCCGGCGTTTCACGGACTGCGAGGGGACGCTGCTGTCGCTCATGGGGCTACTCCCTTTGGAACCTGCCTTCGCAGCACGATTCTAGCGGAGTCCTTCGCGCCGTCACCGCAAAGCTTGCCGGCAGCCGGCGGGGATTCACCGACCCGATGCTCACCATTCCGTGATCTTCCGGCCTTCTGTGCAGACCAGTGGACCCGTAGACGCCCCCCGCCGATGTGCTAGGCTTTGTCGACAATAATTTCGCCCGCCAAGGAGAAGAGGTCCAGGAAGGGCCGGAGTGGCCGGAGAGAATTGGAAACAACCTCCCGGCACCATGTGTTTTGTCGACAATAATCAGGCCCGCCAAGGGCCGCAGTGACTGGGAGGAAAGTGACATGAGGGCCTTCTTGATCCCCTGCCTCGTCTCGGCAGGCTTGGCCGTGGCCTCCGCCGCCGCGGCGCAGACCGTGAAGATAACGCCCCTGGGCAGCCACGAGGGCGAGTTCTGCCGCTATGACCGCGCCATGGTCCTGGAGGACCCCAACGGCACGCGCGTGCTCTACGACGCCGGGCGCACGGTGCGCGGCCCCAAGGACCCGCGCCTGGGCAATATCGACGCGGTGCTGCTGAGCCACGTGCACGGCGACCACCTGGGCGACCGCCACCAGCCCAGCGCCGGGGCCGGCACCTGCGCCAGCCCCGATTTTTCGACGATGGTCGTGCCGGAGTCCAACACCGTGCTGATCACCGTGGAGAAGAAGGCCAAGCTGGTGGTCGGCGCCGAGATGGCCTCCTTCTTCGCCAAGAAGGTCGCCGCGGCCGGCGGCGAGGCCAGCCAGGTGCAGCTCGCCCGCTATGGCGGCATGCGCGATGTCGGCGGCGTGAAGATCTACAGCGTTCCCGCCGTGCACTCCAACGGCCTCAACCCGGCCTTCCTGGAAGGCCCGCACGCCGAGGCGCTGAAGGAAGCTGGCCTCACCGCCTACCTCGGCCCGCCGGGCGGCTACGTGCTGGAGTTCACCAACGGCCTGACGGTCTATCTCTCCGGCGACACTGGCCACACCGCCGAGCAAGACGCGGTGGTGCGCCGCCGCTTCGGCGCCGAGCTGGTGGTCATGAACATCGGCGGCATCTTCACCACGGGCCCGGTCGAGGCCGCCTTCGTGATCAACGACCTGGTGAAGCCCAAGGCGGTCATCGCCTCTCATGCCAACGAGGAAGCGACCTCCGGCGGCGAGGTGAAGCCCGGCACCAAGACCGCGATCTTCACAGAAGCTACAAACGTGCCGGTCTATCCCTCCTTGAGCGAACGCACCATGGAGTTCGACGGCAAGGGCAAGTGCACCACCGGCTGCTCGTAAAGACCTAGCTCCGGGGCGCGGCGAGGCCGGCCAGAGCGGCCAGCAGTACCCGCGCCCCGGCGGCGAGGTCCTCCGGCTTCGCGTTCTCCGCCGGATTGTGGCTTATGCCCCGCTCGCAGGGCACGAAGACCATGCCGGTGGGGCAGATGTCGTTCATGAAAAGCGCATCGTGAAAGGCGCCCGAGGCCAGGCGCATATGGCTGAGGCCGAGGGCGCCGGCCGCGGCCTCGACCCTGTCTACCACCGGCGCGGCGAAGGCGCAGGGCGGCCGGTTGAACTTCTCGTCGATGGCGACGGGACAGCCCAGGCGCGTTCCCCGGCACAGCGCCATCACCGAGTCGCCGAGAGTCCTCACCAGATCTGCGTCCGGGTGGCGGATGTCGATGGAGAAGGACACCTTGTCCGCCACCGAGTTCGGCGTGTTGGGGCTGACGTCGAAGCGGCCGATGGTGAAACGCAGGTCGTCGGGCTGGGCGGCGACCAGCTCGTTCAGCTCGTTCACCACGGCGACGGCGGCCTGAAAGGCGTCGCGGCGCACGGCCAGCGGAGTGGTGCCGGCGTGGGCGCTCTCACCGCTGACTTCGACGGAGAACCAGCGTGTCCCCTGGATGCCGGTCACCACTCCGATGGTGGTGTTCTGCTGCTCCAGCAGAGGCCCCTGTTCAATGTGTGCCTCGATATAGCCGGCGAAGGGTGAGGCAATGGCGCGCGGGCGGGCCTGCGGCGTCGCCGCCAGGGTTGCCGTCAGGGCGTCGCGCAGGGCGACGCCGTCGCGGTCCTGAACGTCCAGCAGTTCCTCGAGCCGGCACGCGCCGCTGTAGACCATGGAGCCCATGGCGCCCGGGGCAAAACGGCTGCCCTCCTCGTTCGACCAGGCGACCACTTCCAGCGGGTGCTCGGTCTCCAGGCCCGCCTCTTCCAGCGCGAAGAGCACTTCGACTCCGGCCAGCACGCCGTAGATGCCGTCGAAGCGGCCGCCGCGCGGCTGGCTGTCCATGTGGCTGCCGGTCACCATGGGCGGCAGGCCGGGATTGCGGCCCGGCCGGCGGATGAAGAGGTTGGCGATCTCGTCGACGTAGACCTCGAAGTCATAGGGCTGCAGCCAGGCGAGCAAGGCTTTGCGCGCGGCGATGTCCTCGGCGGAAAAGGCCTGGCGGTTGACACCCGGTCCGGGAATGGCGCCGAAGGCGGCCATCTGCTCGTGCATGCGCCACAGGCGTTCGCTGCTGACCTTGTCGCAGGCCCGCGCGATCCCGTCCCAGGCCGCGCCTTCGGCAGCGGGGAACGTCATCCGGCGCCCCCTGCCGTCTTGGGCCGCTCCTGCGGCGGCAGCATGATCATGGTCTTGGCGGCTTCCGACAGCGGCACCGCCGCCGCCCCCCGGCGACGCGGCAGGGAGTCGAGGAAAGGCTGGAGCTGCGCCTTGGCGAGTTCCTGCAGGCGGGCCAGTTCCGCCACCGGGTCGGGGTGATCGTCGACCCGCAGGTCGATCAGCGGATAGGGCTCGCCGCCGTAGACCTTCACTGCGGCCGACTGCTTGCCGCGCTTGTCGCCGCCGGCCTGCTGGCCGGCGATGAGCGCCGCCACCAGGCGATCGGCCAAGCCGCGCGGCGCCGTCGCCTCCATAGCCGCGGCCATGGCCTCGACGGTCTGCGCCGAGACCAGCATGTTACCCTGCACGGCGAAGCCGTCGCCGAGGATGTGCCCCGCCCACTCGGTGCAGCCGCCGCCGGTCCAGGCCTGCGCCCGCCCGGCCGCGTCGACCAGCCCGATCTGGCGCAGCTCCGCCTCGCCATCCGCGCGCAGAACCTCCTGCAGCGCCTCGGCCGGCGCCTGTCCCCCGGCCAGCAGCTTCAAGGCATCCAGGGCGAGGTAGGGATTGGTCCAGCTCTGGGTCGCCGCGGCGCCGACGCCGGGCTCGATGTAGACGCAGTAGGCACCGACGGCGGGCAGCGCCGTCGAGATGGCGACGCCCAGCTCGCCGCTGCGCGGGCAGCGGGCGGCGACGGAAAAGGTATTGAAGCAGAGCGCCACCGCCGCCTCCCCTCAGACCGCCAGGTGATCGGCGATGCGCGCGGCGGCGCCCGGCGCCTTGCTGTCGCCGGCGTCGTCGATCTCGCCCAGCTTGAGGACGGCCCAGCGGTCGGCGACGCGCAGTGCGAACTGAATGTGCTGCTCGACCAGGAAGATGGAAACGCCGGTCTTCTCCCGCTCGTCGAGCAGGGCCTGGCCCAGGCGGTCGATGACCGAAGGCTGCAGGCCCTCGGTGATCTCGTCGATGAGGATAAGCTGCGGGCGCGCCATCAGCGCCCGCGCCAGGATCAGCATCTTCTGTTCGCCGCCCGACAGAGTCCCGGCGCGCTGGGCCAGGCGCTCCTTCATGAAGGGGAAGACCTCGCAGATGCGCGCAAACTCGGCATCGAAGTTGCGCGGGTCGGGCATGCCGAGCACCAGGTTCTCGCGCACCGTCAGGTCGTGGAAGATGGCCTCGGCCTGCGGCGAGTAGGCGACGCCACGCCCGGCGATGCGGTGCGGCGGGTCCTTGGTCACGTCGCGCTGCAGCAGGGAGACGGAGCCCTGCTGGACCGGCAGGTAGCCCATCACGGTCTTCAGCAGCGTCGACTTGCCCATGCCGTTCTTGCCCAGCAGGGCGACGATCTCCCCGGCCTTCACCGACAGGCTGACGTCGCGCACCACGGTGGCTTCGCCGTAGCCGCTGCTGACGCCACTGATCTCCAGGACGCTTTCGCCGCTGCTCATGCGCCTTCTCCCCCCGCCGGCGCGGGTTCGTGGCCGCTGCCGGCATAGATCTCGCGCACCAGATCGGAATCGACGACCTCGGCGACCGAGCCGTCGAGGACGATCTTGCCCTGGTGCATGACGATGACGCGCGAGGAGATCTGGCGCACGAAGTCCAGATCGTGCTCGACCAGCAGCACGCTGAGCCGCTCGCGCTCGACCAGCGAGGTGAGGATGCCGCCGATGCGCTCGCGCTCTGTCTTGGTGAGGCCCGCGGTTGGCTCGTCGAGCAGCACGATGGTCGGCTCCAGCGCCAGCACCATGGCCAAGTCCAGCGCCTGGCGCTGACCATGGCTCAAGTGGCGCACCTCGATGTCCAGGCGGTCGGCCAGCCCGGTTTCGGAGACGATGCGCAGCGCCGCCTCGGGCAGCACCAGCACCGGCGAGGCGCTCCACAGCGAGAAGGGCTCCAGGCGGTAGCGGGCGATGCGCAGGCACTCGGCCACCGTCAGGGTCTCGAAGATGTTGGCGGCCTGGAACTTGCGCCCGATGCCCAGGGCGACGCACTTCTCCGGCGGCCAGCGGCCCAGCTCCTGACCGAAGATCACGACCTTGCCGCCGGAGCGCTCCATGCCGTCGGCGAGGCAGCGGATCAGGGTCGTCTTGCCGGCACCATTGGGCCCGACGAGGCTCAGCAGCTCGCCGCGCCCGGCGTCGAAGTCGATGCCCTGCAGCACCTTCAGGCTGCCGAAGTGCCGTTCCACGCCGCGCACCACCAGCGGCGTCTGCTCGGCATCGACATGGCTGCGCGGCGGCGCCGGTCGCAGCTCCGGCACCGGGACGGCGGCCGGCTTGCGGCCCAGGATCTTTCCCTGCAGGCGGCGCAGGCCCTTGCCCAGCTCGGGCAGCAGACCCTGCGGCAGGGCGACGATGACGGCGACGAAGGCGAAACCGATCAGCAGCTTCCAGACGAAGGGCAGGCTGCCGGAGAGGTAGGAGCTGGTGACGTCGATGGCAATGGTGCCGAGGACCGGGCCGATGATGGTGCCGCGCCCGCCCAGCGCCACCCAGATCAGCAGCTCGGTACCGAGCAGGAAGCCGGTCAGCTCCGGCGCCACCACGTTGGTGAAGGCGGCATAGCCGAAGCCGGCGACGGCGCCGATG
Organism: Kiloniellaceae bacterium; assembly: GCA_050290145.1. GTDB lineage: Bacteria > Pseudomonadota > Alphaproteobacteria > Kiloniellales > Kiloniellaceae > Pelagibius. The sequence goes on from JBNKHC010000283.1 coordinate 9,393, forward strand.
GCGCCCATGACGGACATCACCAGGATCTTCAGCTTCGGTACCGGGATGCCCAGGTAGGCGCAGCGCATCTCGTTCTCGCGGATGGCGACGAGGACGCGGCCCATGTCGCTGCGCACGAAGAGCCAGGCCAGGCAGGTGACCAGCGTGAGGAAGCCCCCGGCGATCCAGAACCAGGTCTCCAGGTCCCAGTAGTAGGTCGGGAAGCCGGAAAGGCCGCTGCTGGAGCCGGTGAAGCGCCCGCCGGCGAAGACCACCTGGGTCAGCACGATGGGCAGTGCCAGGGTGACGATGGAGGCGTAGAGCGGCGAGGCCCCGTGGTAGAAGGCAAGCCAGCCGACCAGCAGGCCGATGGCCATGGCGGCGACGATGCCGATGATCAGGGCCAGCACCGCCCAGCCCGGCCCGAAGCCGTAGTGGCTGAAGACCAGTGCGCAGGCATAGGCGCCGATGCCGAAGAAGGCCGACTGGCCGAAAGTCAGGACGCCGGTGTAGCCCCAGAGGATGTCGACGGTCAGCGCCAGCCCGGCGAGGAAGAGCGCGCGGATCAGGATGTTGACGGTGTAGGTATCGAGCACGAAGGGCGCGACCGCCAGCACGACGACCGCGAGGCCGCCCCAGCGCAGCACGCGCTGCCACTCGGGCCGGGCAGCCGGCGCCTCGGGGCTCTTGGCCGCGACCAGGGTCTCCTCCCCCATCACGAGCCGCCTCCCACGCTGATGCCCTGCGGGCGGATGCGCAGGATGAGCGCCGCCAGCACGACGATGGTGAGGCCGCCGATGATGGGGCTGACGTAGGTGCTGACCAGCACCTGGGCGCCGCCCAGCAGCAGCGAGACGACCATCAGGCCCGGGATCGAGACTCCGGAGGCGAGCACCAGCATGAAGGAGTTCACCAGCCAGGGCAGGCCGAGGTTGGGATCGACGGAGATCAGCGGCGTGATCAGCGCGCCGGCCATGGCGGCCAGCGCCGCGCCGAGGCCGAAGGTGGCGAGACGCACCTTGGTGCTGTCGATGCCCAGGCCGCGGGCCAGGTCCTCGTTCATAATGACGGCGCGGGCGTTGAGGCCGAAGCGGGTGAAGTAGAGCAGCCCGGTCAGCCCCGCGCCGATCACTGCGGCGACGCCGATGAGCAGCAGGCGATAGGCGGAGTAGGACAGGCCGAGGAATTCGACGGCACCGCTGATCGGCGGTTCGACGAACTGCACCTCGCGCCCGAAACCGATGGTGATGAGCTGGCCGATGATGATGCCCAGCCCCCAGGTGGCGAGGATGGCGTCGAGGGGCCGGGAGTAGAGCGGGCGGACGATGACGTACTCGACCACCAGTCCCAGCGCCAGGCCGATGACCGCGGCGAAGGGAATGGCGGCCCAGGGGCTCCAGCCGGCCACGGTGGCGATATAGGCGGCATAGCCGCCGATGGTCAGGAAGGCGCCGTGGGCGAAGTTGATCAGCTTCATGACGCCCAGGATGATCATCAGGCCCGTGGCCACGGTGAAGAGGATGGCCGCCGTGGTCACGATGTCGAGGATTAGCACGCTCACGGGCGCCCCCTTGGTTGAAGCCGCTGGCCGCCCCCACCCTCGCGAGGGCGGGGGCGGCCGCAGGTTACGGGACTAAAGGTGGGGGCACTGCTCGCCGGGATCGACGTCCTTGAAGCTGCTGATCAGCTTGATGCCCCCGTCGGGCTGCACCTGGGCGAGGTACATGGTCAGCGGCGCGTGGCGCTGCTTGCTCATGGAGATCTCGCCGCGCGGACCCTTGAAGCTCACCTCGTCCAGGGCCTCGATGACGGCCTCCGGCTCGGCGCTGCCGGCCTTCTCCACGGCAGCCTTGTAGAGGTAGACGGCCTCGTACTGCGGCACCGAGAGATCATTCGGCGTCTTCAGGTCGCTGCCGAAGTGCTTCTCCATGGCGGCGAGGAAATCCTTGTTCTCCTTGCTGTCGATGCCGGTGATGTAGGAGGCGGAGATGTAGATGCCGGCGGCGTCGGCGCCCATGTTGCGCGCCGTGCCTTCATCGACGGCGAGGTTGCCGTAGGGGATGTCGACACCTGCCGCGCGCAGCTGCTTGGTGAGGGTGACGTTCGGCGCGCCGCCCGCGGTGGAGGTGATGAGGGCGTCCGGATTCTCGGACTTCAGCTTGGAAATGATGGCCGTCCAGTCGGTGCCGTCCATGGGCAGGTACTCCTCGCCCAGAACCTCTCCGCCCTTGGTCTCGATGTACTTCTTGGTGAAGTCCAGCATGCCGCGGCCGAAGGCGTAGTCGCTGCCGATCAGGAAGAAGGTCTTGGCACCTTCCGCGCCCATGAAGTGGTCGACGATCGGCGCCACCTGCTGCTCCGGCACCCAGGCGTTGACGTACATCCAGGGACTGCAGGAGCGGCCCTCGTAGAAGGAGGTGTAGATGTAGGGCACCTTGCCGCGGTTGACGATCGGCAGGCCGGCGTTGCGCGCGGCCGAGGTCTCCATGGAGATCAAAACGTCGACCTCCTTCTGGAAGACCAGGGAGTCGAAGGCCTTCTGCGCGCCCTGGGCGCCGCTGCCGTCATCGGCCACCACCAATTCCAGCTGCTTGCCGAGCACGCCGCCGGCGGCGTTGATTTCCGCCACGGCCAGCTCCGCAGCCTGCACCACCGAAGGCGCGACCACGCTGTTGGCACCGCTGAGGCCGACCGGCACGCCGATCTTCAGCGTTTCGGCCGCCAGCGCCGGCTGCGCCAGCGTCAGACCAAGGGCCGCGGCCCCACCCAGAATTCGAAGCTTGTCTCGCATAGTCATCATGAAGCTCCCTGATGTTCCCTGTTGTGCGTTAAGGCTGCTCAATAGCTGCCGGGCTTGACCTGGGCGCCCAGCATCTCGTCATAAACGTCCGTCCTGCGGTCATGCAGAGGGTTGTTGTGCGCGTTCCATTTCCGCGCGGCGTGCGCCTTGGCCGGATTGCAGTCGGCATAAATGATCTCTTCGCGGTCGGCGCTGGCCGGCCCGCCGATGGGCCAGCCGGTGTAGGAGACGATGAGGCTCTGGCCGACGAAGGGCTGGCCACGCTCCTCGCCGACGCGGTCGGCGGCGGCGACGTAGACGCTGTTGGTGTGCGCGGCGGCCATGCAGAGGATGTTGGCCATGGCCTCGCGCTTGGGGTCCTGGCCCGGGATCGGCACCCAGTTGGTCGGCAGGCAGACGATGTCGGCGCCCTGCAGAACGCAGAGGCGGTAGCACTCCGCAAACCAGGTGTCGTAGCAGATGAAGACACCCAGCTTGCCCAGCGGCGTCTCCACCACCGGCAGGCCCAGGTCGCCGGGCGTGAAGAAGAGGTTCTCCTGATCCCAGAGATGGACCTTGCGGTAAGTGGCGAGATAGCCCTCCGGCCCGATGACCACCGCGGAGTTGAACAGCTTGTCGCCGGCGCGCTCGTTGATGCCGGCGACGATGTGCACCTTCAGGCGCGCGGCCACTTCGGCCCAGGCGTCGCAGGTCGGCCCGCCGGGCACCGGCTCGGCCAGAGCCATCGCCTCTTCCATGCTCTCGAAGACGTAGCCGGAGTTGCAGAGCTCCGGCAGGACGATCAGTTCGGCGCCCGCGGCGGCGGCGGTCTCGATGAAGCGGATGCTGGCGGCGAGGTTGTCGTCCTTGGCGCCGACGTGGGGCTCCATCTGCACGCAGGCAATCCGCACGTCCCGATCCGGGCTGTTCGCCCCTGCTCCCATTCCGCCTTACCTCTGGTCTGATTTTTCGCCGTTGGGCGTGTTTTCACTGACAGGAGCATTCCATAGGGTTTACACTCAGTCAAGTTACTTGAATGATAATAAAATTGGTGGACAAACGAAACCACATCCGTAACTTGTGAGCGCAATTGAGCGACGCAATAAACCAGGGAGCATTCGGCGGTGACGGTGTCGACGCTGGAACACGATATCGGGACGAAGCTGCGCATGATGCGCCGCATGAACAAGATGCGCCTGAAGGACGTCGCCGAAGCGGTCGAGTGTTCGGAAAGCCTTCTGTCGAAGATCGAGAACAATAAGGTCGAGCCGTCGCTGAAGGTGCTGCATCGGATCACCGCGGTGCTGGGCACCACCATCGCCGAGCTCTTCGCCGCGCGCCGGGAAAACGAGATCACGGTGTTCCGCAAGGGCGAGCGCCGCGTGGTCGTCACCCGCGCCACCGAGGAAGGCGGCGCCGTCAGCCTGGAGCGCATCATTCCCTTCGGCGACGACCAGCTGCTGGACGCCAACATTCACATCGTCGATCCGAAGACCGACAGCGGCGGCGACATCACCCACGACGGCGAAGAAGTCGGCTACGTTCTGGAAGGCCGGCTGGAGCTGACCATCGAGGACGAAACCTTCGATCTCGCCGCCGGTGATTCGTTCTATTTCAGATCAGACCTGCGTCACCGCTACTACAACCCGGGCGACACCACCACGCGGGTGCTGTGGATCAACACGCCGCCGACCTTCTGAACGGGCGCATCAGGCAGAACGCTTCACCGCGCCCTTGGTCTCGGTGATCAGGCGGTAGCTCTCCGGCTCCCGGTGCAGGGCGAAATTGAAGATGTTGTCCTGGATCTCGCGGCAGCGGTCCAGGTCGCAGTCGTAGACCACGACCTCGTCCTCCAGGGTCGCGCACTGGGCGACGATCTCGCCGGTCGGCGCGATGATGCAGCTGCCGCCGATCAGGTCGCAGCCTTCCTCCTTGCCGGCCTTGGCCACGCCGACGACCCAGGTGCCGTTCTGATAGGCGCCGGCCTGCATGACCAGGTGGTTGTGGAAATCCTGCAGGTGGTCGTGCTCGGGCGCCGGGGGATAGTGCACCGGGGTGTTGTAGCCCAGGCTCACCAGTTCGACGCCCTGCAGGCCCATGACCCGGAAAGTCTCGGGCCAGCGCCGGTCGTTGCAGATGCACATGCCCATGCGCCCGCCGAAGGCCTCGAAGACCGGAAAGCCCAGGTCTCCGGGCTCGAAGTAGCGCTTTTCCAGGTGCTGAAAGGGCCGCCAGGGCTCGTTCTCGCGGTGGCCGGGCAGATGCACCTTGCGGTACTTGCCGACGATCCGTCCCTTGGCGTCCACCAGGATCGAGGTGTTGAAATGATGCCCGTCGGACGTCAGCTCGGCGTAGCCGAGATTGAAGCCGATCTCCAGCTCGGCGGCGAGGTCGAAGAGCGGGCGCACCGCGGCGTTGGGCATCTCGCGCTCGAAGAAGACGTCGACCTCCGCCTGGTCCTCGAAGTACCAGCGCGGGAAGAAGGTGGTCAGCGCCAGCTCCGGAAAAATCACCAGCCCTGCGCCCTTGGCCTTGGCCTCGCGCAGCATGGTTGAGAGGCGCGCCACGGCGGACTGGCGCGGTTCGTCGCGGGCGATGGGGCCCAGTTGGGCGGCGGCTACGGTGAGGATACGGGACATCTTCTTCTGGCTTGGTGATCGGTTAATGCGATGCGGCGGAGAGCATGACCTGCAGCAGGACGTTGGCCCCGGCGGCGATCTCCGCCGGCGCGGTGTATTCCCGCACGTTGTGGCTGATGCCGTCCTTGGAGGGCACGAAGATCATGGCCGTGGGGCAGTTGGGCGCGAACATCTGGGCGTCGTGGCCGGCGCCTGAGGGCATGCGCTTCACCGAACAGCCGAGGCCGGCGGCGGTCTCGGCCACCAGGTCGATCATGCCCGGATCGAAGTCGACGGGTTCGAAACGCGCCAGGGACCGCGCGGTGATCTCGACGCCTTCCTCCCGCGCCAGCTCGCGCAGCTTCTCGGCCATCATGGCCTCGGCCTGCTGCAGCTTCGCCTCGTCGGTGTTGCGCAGGTCTACGGTCACCTTGGCGCGCCGCGCGATGACATTCACCAGGTTGGGCTCCAGCTCGATGACGCCGCAGGTGGCGACCTGGTCGCCGCCCATGTCGCGGGCGATCTGCCGCGCCGTGGTGGCAATGGCCGCGGCCACGTAGCCGGCATCGTGGCGCAGGCGCATGGGTGTCGTGCCGGCGTGGTTGGAGGTGCCGGCGATGGTGTATTCGGTCCAGGAGATGCCCTGCACGCCGGTGACGGCGCCGATCTCGACGCCCTCCTCTTCCAGCACCGGGCCCTGCTCGACGTGCAGTTCGAAGAAGACCTTGGCGCGCAAGCCGCCGACCGGGGTTTCCCCGGCATAGCCGATGCGCGCCAGGTCGTCGCCCACCGTGGTGCCGTCGATGCCCAGGGTGGCGAGGCAGTCGTCCAGGGAAAGCGCGCCCTGGTGCACGCCGCTGCCCATCATGTCGGGAGCGAAGCGGGCGCCCTCCTCGTTGGTGAAAAATCCGACGGCCAGCGGATGGCGGGTGGTCACCCCGGCGTCGTTCAAAGTCTCCACGACCTCCAGCCCGGCGAGGACGCCCAGGTTGCCGTCGTAGAGCCCGCCGGTGGCCACGGTGTCGATGTGGGAGCCGGTCATGACCGGCGGGCCGTCGGTCTCGCCCGGGCGCAGGCCGACCACGTTGCCGATGCGGTCGACGGTGACCTCCAGGCCCAGCTCGCGCATCCAGCCGACGACCAGATCGCGTCCGGCCTTGTCCTCCCCGGTGAGCGCCAGGCGGCAGACGCCGCCGCCCTCCAGGGCGCCGACCTGCCCCAGGCGCTGCAGCCGGTCCATCAGGCGGTCGAGGTCGATGCGCAGATTGCTCATGTTGTCTCTGGTCTTCTCGCCTGCAGAGGCGGGACCGGACGCCGCGGCGCCCGGTCTCCTCCTCGTGGCAGGGCAAAGCGCCTTACATGGAGGCCTTGTCGATGGCTTCCATCATGGCGTTCAGCATGTCGACGCCTTCGGCCCCGAGGTTCTCCTCGATCAGCTTGCGCACGGCAGGCTGGGCGGCGGCGGCGAACTTCTTCTGCTCTTCCGGCGTCACCACGTTGACTTCCATCTTCTCGGCCAGCTTGGGCAGGCCGCGCTCGGAAGCCTCGATGACGCGGGACACGCCGCGGCCGGCTTCGGTCGCGACCTCGGAGGCCCACAACACGATTTCCTGGTGCTCGGGGCTCAGGCTGTTGAAGAAGTCCTGGTTCATAGTCCAGATATAAGGCGTGATCACGTGGTTGGTGATCGAGAGATACTTCTGGACCTCGTCGAACTTGGCGAAGGCGATGATCGGAATGGGGTTCATCTGGCCGTGCGCCACGCCGGTCTGCAGCGAGGTGTAGACCTCGGCCCAGGGCAGCGGGGTCGCCTGGGCGCCCAGGGAATCGACCATGGCCTTGTGGGTCGGCAGGGTCATGGTGCGGATCTTCAGGCCCTTCATGTCCTCCACCGTCTCGATGGGATGCTCGGAATTGGAGAAGGCGAAGAAGCCGCCGGAGTCGATCATGCCCAGCACCTTCAGGCCGGTCTTGGCCTCCAGGTCGCCGGTGAACTTCTTGCCGAACTCGCTGCGCTGGTCGATGACGCGGCTGGCCACGGCGATGTTCGGGAAGGCGAAGGGAATGTCGAAGACGCCGACCAGCGGATAGTGCTGGGCGATGCCGCCGGCCGAGGAAATGGTGGACTCGACGATGCCGTCGCGCACCTGCTGGATGACCTCGTTGTCCTTGCCCAGCTGACCGTTGGGATAGAGCTTCACCTCGATCTCGCCGCCGCTGGCAGATTCCACCAGCGACTTGAAGATGGCGGCCATCGCGCCGGAGTGGCTCTCGAAGGGATCGGCCGGGTTCAGGTGACCGACGCGGATGGTCACGTCAGCGGCCAGCGCCGGGCCGGCAAAGCTGGCGGCGACCAGGGCCGCCGCAGCGGTTGTCGTCAGCTTTTTCATTACAGTCATTTTTTTGCCTCCTAGTTCAGTTTCTTGGGGGTTTCAGCCCCCGCGGTTGACAGCGATAACGGATAGCTACAGGCCGAGCAGGCGCGGCACGGCCAGGGTCATGTCCGCCCAGTAGGCGACCACGAAGAGCACGATCACCTCGGCTACCAGGAAGGGCCACAGCGAGCGGGTGATGTTCTCGATCTTCTCCTTGGTCACCGAGGCCAGCACGAAAAGGCAGGCGCCCACCGGCGGCGTCATGAGGGAGATGTTCAAAGCCAGGATGATCATGATGCCGGCATGCACCGGGTCCATGCCGATCTTGAGGGTCAGCGGCGCCAGCACCGGCGCCAGGATGATCAGCGTCGCGTTGATGTCCATGAAGAGGCCGATGAACAGCAGCAGCGCGATGATCAGGCCGATGATCACCCGCGGATCGTCGGACAGCAGGAAGAAGCTCTCGGCGACCGCCTGGGGGATCTGGTTGAAGGTCATCCACCAGCCGAGGATCGAGGCCGAGGCGATGATGAGAAAGATCACCCCGGTGATGCGCACGGTGCGCACGCACATCTCGTAGAGGTCCTGGAAGGTCAGGCGGCGATAGATCAGTCCGCCGACCACCAGGGCGTAGAACACGGCGATGGAGGCGGCCTCGGTCGGCGTGGCGATGCCGCCCAGGATGGAGCCGAGGATGAAGATGGGCAGCACCAAAGCCAGCAGCGACTTGCGGAAGGCGAAGATGATCTCCCTCAGCTTCGGCCCGCCCTCGGCCTTGGGCAGGTTGAGGCGCTTGCCCAGCAGCCCGATGACCGCCATGCAGATGGCACAGATCAGCAGGCCCGGCACGATGCCGGCGGCGAAGAGCCCGGCGATGGAGACGCCCATGATGGAGCCGTAGATCACCATCAGGGTGGAGGGCGGGATGGTCGGGCCGATGATGGAGCCGGCCGCCGTCACCGCGCAGGCGAAGGGCTTGGTGTAGCCCTGCTTCACCATGGCCGGCACCAGGGTGTTGCCGAAGGCCGCGGCATCGGCTGTGGCCGCGCCGGTGATGCCGGCGAACATGACCGAGGCCACCATGTTGGAGTGCGCCATGCCGCCGCGCATCCAGCCGACCAGCGCCGCGGCGAACTGCACCAGGCTGGTGGTGATGCCCGAGCGGTTCATGATCTCGCCGGCCAGGATGAAGAAGGGCATGGCCAGGAAGGGAAAGAGGTCGAGGCCGGCGAACATGCGGTCCGGCGCCATCATGAGGAAGCGCCCGCCGCCCATGTCGAAGATGCCGACCATGCCCGCGATGCCCAGCGCGAAGCCGACCGGCATGCCGAGGATGAGAAGACCGAAGAAGGCGACAGCGACCCATATCATAGCCAGTACCTACTATGAGGATTAAGTGTGTCATGAGACGGGTGGGCGCGTCCCGTGGCCAGGAGCGCCGGTGCTGGCGATGTGGCGCATCGGCAAGCCGGCGCGACGACGTCCACGGGTCGCGCCCAGCCGCCCGAAGGGTCGCTTTTCGACCCGCAGCCGGGGCGGCGCGGCGCTTGCCCGATGTGCCGCATCGCGCTGCGCACGGCTTCTACCGGCTGCGGTCGAAAAGACGATCTCATGGCGCACCTAATCCTCATAGTAGGTACTAGATCTCCGCCCGCTCGGCGGCGGTGACGCCGTCCTCGGAAAAGAAGTCATGGATGGCGACCAGCACCAGCTGGACGCAGGCCAGGCCCGCGGCCAATGGCACGCCGATGAAGGGGTAGGCCTTGGGCAGGCCACCGATCATGGTGTAGCGGCTGAAACCGCGTTCGACGAAGTCGACGCCGTAGACGGCGATGATCGCGAAGAAGCCGAAGGCAATGATGTCGAAGGCGACCGCCAGCCACTTGCGCAGCCCCGGCGGGAACTGATCGAAGAACACCAGCATGCCGATGTGCTCGCGGTGGCTGATGCCGCTGGAGACGGCCAGCAGGGCCGCCCAGATCATCAGGTAGCGGGCCAGTTCCTCGGTGAAGGTCCAGCTGACCGGCAGGATGTAGCGCACCAGGACGCCGAGCCAGACGTCGAGGATCAGCAGTACGAGGAGGAGTACGCAGAAGCGCTCCACCAGCCAGTTCAACCGGCGGCTCGCCCGGATGGCTTTCTGGTCCAGTCCCCTCACTCTACCCGCCTAGCCCTGTGAATTATGTTTTTGCTTTGCAGCATGTACTCTGAAATTCATTTTTTGGATTGTCAAGAAAACTGAAACTTGAGTTTCAACCACGGGACGCCTAGCCTGGATGGCGTTCGCCCGAGAGAGAGGGCCGGAGACAGAGGAATGGCCGCCAAGAAAACCCGCCGCAGCCCGCCAAACGGCAAGGCGCCCGCCCGCAACGCCGGGGACAACGCCGGCTCCAGCGGGCCCCACGGGGCCTCCGTCGAGAGCCGCATCCAGGCGAGCTATGGCGAACTGCCCGAGAGCGAGCGCCGCATCGCCGACCTGATCCTGGAATTCCCCGGCGAGATGGCCGCCTACTCCGCCACCGAGCTGGCCGAGCTCTCCGGCGGCTCCAAAGCGGCGGTGACACGGCTGGTCCAGCGTATCGGTTTTGCCAACTACGACGAGGCGCGCCGCGCCGCCCGCGACGCCCAGAGCTGGGGCTCGCCGCTCTACCTCATGCAGCGCGAGACGAAGAAATCCGGCTTCAGCGCCCGGGTGCGCGCCCATATCGAGCAGGACATGCAGAACATCTCCTTCACCCTGGAGGGGCTGCGCGCCGATTCCTTCAACGAGATGGTGACGGCGATCTGCAAGGCGCGGCGCGTCTTCCTGCTCGGCTACCGCAACAGCCACTACCTGGCCGGCTATGCGCGCTGGCAGATCATCCAGGGGCGCGGCGACGTCTACCTGCTGCCCGCCGCCGGCGAGACCATCGCCGAGGAAATCGCCGACTTCTCCGCCGAGGACCTGCTGATCGTCATCGGCTTCCGCCGCCGCCTGCCCCAGCTGCCGCAGGCCATGGCCGCCGCCGCCGCCGGGGGCACGCGCATCCTCTACATCACCGACCGCGCCGCCAAGCCGTCACCCCACGCCACCTGGACCATCCCCTGCGGCGTACGCGGCATGGACTTCTTCGACCGCTATGCCGCGGCCATGTCGCTGCTGCACTTCCTCTGCGTCGCGGTGATGGAGAAGCTCGGCGCCGGCGGCCGCAGCCGCCTGCAGCACATCGAAAAGCTGCACGAGGACCTGCACGACTTCGATTGAGGGTCCAGGTTGCCTCAGCCCACCTTTGTTGATAGCGGCGCAGCGCCAGCATCGAGCAGCGCGAGCAGACCCTGCAACAGCTGCGTCGGGCTGGGCGGGCAGCCCGGAATGTGCAGGTCGACGGGAAGAAGCTCCCCGACGCCGCCGACAACGGCGTAGCTGCCGGCAAAGCAGCCACCGTCACGCGCGCAGTCGCCCACCGCGACAACCCACTTGGGCGCGGGGGTGGCATTGTAGGTGCGCTCCAGCGCTTCCGCCATGTTCCTGGTCACCGGGCCGGTCACCAGCAGCACGTCGGCATGGCGCGGCGAGGCGACGAAATGAATGCCGAAGCGCTCCAGGTCATAATAGGGATTGCCCAGGGCATGGATCTCCAGCTCGCAGCCGTTGCACGAACCGGCATCAATCTGGCGGATCGCCAGGCTGCGGCCGAGGCGCCGGCGCGCCGCGCGCTCGACGCTGGCGGCAAGCTCGGCAACCGCCGCATCGCTGCCTTCCGGCGCCGGCTCCGTCAGCGGCCGGCGGAAAATGTTGCGGAGCAGGAGATCGCGCATGCTTCAGCCTCTAAAGGTCGACGCCCGAATAGGAGCAGTTGAACGACTTGTTGCACAGCGGGAAGTCGGCGACGATGTTGCCCTCGATTGCCGCCTCCAGCAGCGGCCACTGGAACCACGAAGGATCGCGCAGATGGCAGCGCGCGACCTTGCCCTCGCCGTCGAGCCGCAGCCAGACCAGCACATCGCCGCGGAAGCCCTCAACCAGCGCCATGCCTTCCGACCCCGGGCCCTCACCCGCCCCGCGCGGCAGATCGCAGGTCAGCGGGCCCTCAGGCAGGCGCGCCAGGATCTGCGAGATCAGCGCCAGGCTCTGCTCCACCTCGCGGATGCGGATCCAGACCCGGGCATTGACGTCGCCCTCCTCCAACAGCGGCACCTCGAAGTCGAGGCCGTCGTAAGGCGCGTTGCCGGGCAGACGCCGTGCGTCGAAATCCCGTCCGGAAGCGCGCCCGACGTAGCCGCCGGCGCCGAACCGGCTGGCCAGTTCCGGTTTCAGGATGCCCGTCGCCACGGTCCTGTCGAGCAGCGAAGCCGTGTTGTCGTAGAGATTGACCAGGGCCGGAAAGCGGCTGTTGATGTTCTCCAGCAGCCCGCCCAGCAGGCGCCGGCCGTCGGGAGTAAGATCGACCGCCACGCCGCCGGGAACGACGCAGTCGCGCAGCAGGCGGTGGCCGAAACAGGCCTCCGACGCGCGCAGCACGCGCTCGCGCAGGGCGCCGCAATGGGCCAGCATGAGGGCGAAGGCGGCGTCGTTGCAGATCGCCCCGATGTCGCCCAGATGGTTGGCCAGACGCTCAAGCTCCGCCATGAGCGCGCGCAGTCCCTGCGCGCGCGCCGGCGCCTCGCAGTCCAGGGCGGCCTCGGCGGCGCGGGCGAAGGCAATGGCATAGGCCACGGTCGAATCGCCGGAGACGCGGCCCGCCAGCCTGGCGGCGCGGTCGAGGTCCGCCCCGGCCATCAGGCCCTCAATGCCTTTGTGCACATAGCCGAGGCGTGCTTCCAGGCGCACAACGGTCTCGCCGTTGGCCGTAAAGCGGAAATGACCGGGCTCGATGATGCCGGCATGGACCGGCCCGACGGGAATCTGGTGCAGGCTCTCGCCCTCGGCCGGCAGGAAGCTGTAAGGCTCGCCGGCGGCAGCCGGTGCCGCGGCACCCAGGGGCGAGGTCACTCCCCAGCGGCCATGGTCGAGCCAGGGACGCCTGTCGTCGAGCCCTTCGGGCTCCAGCCCGAAGAGGTCACAAAGGCTGCGCTCGAGGCGCTGGGCCGGAGCATGCCGGGCGGCGACGGAGGGAAAGCGGCCGTCGGGGCAGATGAGGCTGACGATGCCGATCTCGGGGGCGGTCTCGCCGGAGGACTGCTCGAGCAAGGCGAGGTGCACGGTGTCCGCTTCGCCCCAGAGGCCGAGCAGCGTCATGCGGCGTTCGGCCAGCCCGGCGACGACCGCCCGCCAGACCGCGGCGCTGACGATGGCGCGCGGCCAGGGCCGGTGGTCCGGAACGGGCCGGCCCTGCAGGAGCAGATCGTTCAGAAAGCCCATGGCGTTCTCCTCCCCCTCACCCCAGGGCCCCGGCGACCTGCTGGAACCACTCCACCAGAGGCGGCGGCAGGTAGAGGCCGGCGGCCAGCACAAGGGCCAGATGGGCGAACATCGGCAGGTAGGAAGCCTCGACCGGCGCGGTACTGCCGCTCGGCGTGCCGAAGGCGAGGCCGGTGACCCGCAGCAGCAGGGCCCCGAAGGCGACCAGCAGGCCGAAGACCAGCGGCAGCGCCAGCAGCGGCGCGCGGGCGAAGGTCGAGGTGACCACAAGGAACTCGCTCATGAAGATGCCCAGCGGCGGCAGGCCGGCAATGGCGACGACGCCGACCACCAGCGACCAGCCGAGCCAGGGGTGGGTCGCCGTCAGCCCGCGGATATCGGCGATCTTCTGCGTCCCTTTGACCTGGGCGATATGGCCGACGGCGAAGAAGATGGCCGACTTTGTCAGGCTGTGCATGGTCATGTGCAGCAGGCCGGCGAAGTTGGCGAGCGGCCCGCCCATGCCGAAAGCGAAGGCGATGATGCCCATGTGCTCGATAGAGGAATAGGCGAACATGCGCTTGATGTCGCGCCGGCGGTAAAGCATGAAGGCGGCGAAGATGAGCGAGGTTAGCCCCATGGTCACCATCAGAGGTCCCGGCGCGATGGCCGCGGGATTGGCGGCAAGCAGCAGCTTGAAGCGCAGGACGGCATAGAGCGCCACGTTCAGCAGCAGCCCCGAGAGCACGGCGGAGATCGGGGTCGGCCCCTCGGCATGGGCATCGGGCAGCCAGGCGTGCAGCGGCGCCAGGCCGACCTTGGTGCCGTAGCCCAGCAGCAGGAACACGAAAGCGACGTTGAGCAAGGCCGGATCGAAATCGGCGGCCTGGCGGATCAGCAGGGTCCAGACCATCGCGT
>JBNKHC010000284.1:0-2494 GCA_050290145.1 Kiloniellaceae bacterium
GTGATCCCGTCGCGCAGCGTCGCCCGCACCCCCAGGAAGCTCCGCGTGCCGATCCGGCTGCCGCCGGCCAGGGTCACGCCGGGGGCCAGGAAGGCATGGTCGCTGATGCGGGCGTGGTGCGAGACCTGCACCCCGGCGCGAATGACGCAGTTGGCCCCGATTTCCGCAAAGGGCTCGACCACGGCATTCTCGAAGATCAGGCTGCCGGGGCCGAACGACAGGTCCGGCCAGGTGCGCGCGCCGCTGGCGACATAGCTGGCGAAGGCATAGCCCCGGGCCCTTGCCGCCTCATAGCGCTCGGCGCGCAGCCCGTTGACCCGGTGCGGGCCGACGGCCAGCAGCAGGTCGTGGTCCTGCGGTGCGAATTGCTGCTCCAGCTCTTCGAAGGGCACCACCGGCAGGCCGTGCATCCGCCCGTTCTTCAAGGCCGCAGCGTCGACGGTGAAGCCCGCCACCTCGTGCGGGCTGTCGTGACTCAGGCAGTACCAGACCAGGCTCGCAAAGTCGCCGGCACCGAACAGCACCACCTTGCGCGGGGCGCTTCGGGAGGGAGCTGAGGCGGCGGGAGGCGTCATCGGTCTTGGGTCCGGGCTCTCTGTTTGGGCTCGCGCCGTCTGGCCGGCAAGGGCGAATCGCTATCTTCCCACGCAGTCTAGCGGCCCTTGGCCGCGGGCGGGTTAAGAGTTTTTGCCGGCCGCAGGCGCGCGGAAATGCCTGCCTCGCCGCAACCCTGCCTTGTGCGTTGTTGACAAAGGCGCCGGGAAAACGCCCCATGCGGTGCCGCGACATATCGGGGGGTGCGCGGTTCTCCGCCGTGACCCGGCCGGGCGCCCTCCCTGTCAATTGGGGAAGTCTAAGCAATGCCCGACCTGCAGCGGGTGGTCAGCGTCCTGCCGGACGGCACCTTCAACCACAACGTCATGCGCAACGCGGTCGAACTGCTCGGCGCGGCCATCGAGGCGCGCGGGCTGGAGCACGTCACCCTGGACGGCAGGGACGCCGATTTCCAGCGCCAGATTCTGACCTACGTGACCGAGCCTCACACCGCCCTCTACCTGGGGCACCGCTTCTACGACCTCTCCCTGATCTATTCAGAGTCCAGCGGCGCCCAGCGCCGCAACCTCTTCGAGGTGCTGGACCGCCCGGTCTTCGCGATGCTGCAGGACCATCCCTTCTCCCGTTTCATGTGGCCGCGCATCGAAGGGGCCTCGGCCACCACGCACTTCGTTGCGCCGACGCCGGAATTCGAGGCGGAGGCCCGCTTCGTCAATCCGCGGCTCCGCCATTTCCACACCGTCGCGGCGGTGGTGAGCGAAGCCCCGCCGGCGGCAGAGGAAGTCCGGCCCCTGGCCGAACGCCCGCTCGACGTCTTCATGTCCTGCGGCTTCAACACCACGACCCCCACGGTGGAGGAACTGAGAGAGCGCTACGTCAAGGCCGGGAGCCCCATGGTCAAGGTGATCGACGAGGTCTACGAGACCGGGCTGACCCTGCGCGACGGCTCCATTCTGAGCTTGTTCCTGGAGTCCTGCAGGCGCCACTTCGGCAAGGCGCCGACCCTGCGCCATCCCATGTCGAAGACCGACCTCTCGGTGATGCTGGTGCTTTCCTGCATCGACCTGCGCATCCGCCTCGACCGCCGCCTGAGGGCCGTCGCCGGGCTGGCGCGGCTGGACCCGGGGCTGCGCATGGTCGTAACTCTCTATCCGAAAGGCCGCCACCTGGTGCCGGCGCTGGAGCAGCGCCCCAACATCGAGCTGGTCAACGGGGTGGAGGCCGCCCGCGCGCGCCGGCTTTTCCTCGATGCCAAGTTCGCCGTCAACGTGACGCCGACCTATACCGCCTGCGTGACCGAGCGGGTGAGCAACGCCATGTTGCTCGGCTGTTGCGTGATCTCCGACAAGAACAGCTACCTGGCCGGGCGCTTCGGCGATGGTCGGGAGATCCTCTTCATGGACGACTGCGACCCCAGCGGCCTGGCGCCCTATTTCCGCGAGCGTCTCGACGACGCCCAGGCCATCGCCGAGGCCGGCCGCCGGAAGGTGCTGAGCGAGTTCGCCACCGCGAAGCTCGCCGATGACCTCATCGAGGTCATGCGGGCGGCCCTTTAGGGGCGGATTTCCAGTCGAACCCTACCCCTTTTTTGTCGCTACGGCGCCCTGTTGACGTCCAACGGTTGAAGGCCGCGGGTCACTCACCACAGGGAGGACATGGCCCCCCTTAAGCGAACTGCATATAGTAGCTGAGATTAGGGGCTTGGGTCGGGAATGCTGGACCGGGCGCGGGGACCCGGCGCGCCAGGTTCGACCGGAGCTCCTTGCGACCAGCAGCAGGGGAGCGCGCCGCCATGGGTCCTTCACCCACTTTCCTTGTGCCCTCGGCCGTCCACTACGGCAGCGACGACGCCGACTTCTTCGAGATCATCCGCGACGAGGACGACACCCCGACCTACATCCTCTACCTGGGCGCCGGGGACGACCACGTCATCTTCGAC
>JBNKHC010000285.1:0-13444 GCA_050290145.1 Kiloniellaceae bacterium
ATCGAGAGCGCGCTGGCCGAAGCCGCGGCGCAGGGCATTCAGGGCAAGGCGGTCACGCCCTTCCTGCTGGCCCGCCTGGAAGAACTGAGCGGCGGCGCCAGCCTGGACGCCAATGTCGCCCTGGTGCTGAACAATGCCCGCTTGGCGGCGGAAATCGCGGTGGAATACGCAGCAATCGGCTGAGGCAGAGTCTTACGGCTGCACGACCAGCTGGGCGCGCTCTGCGGCCATGCGGCCCCAGCCGTATTCGACGACGCGTCCGTCGGCGTCGACGTTGACCGATTCGGTGACCAGCACCGGCTGGCTGCGCGGCAGTTCCAGCAGGCGGCACTCGTTGGCGGTGGGCAGGCGCGCGGTGATGCGGGTTTCCTTGCGCGTGTAGTCCTCGACGCCGTAGCGGGCCAGCGCCCTGGTGACCGATTTGGTTTTCTTGTAGACCTCGATCATCTCGGGAAAGCGCTTGGCCGGGAAATGGTGCGCGGCGACCGAGATCGGGCGGCCGTCCACCTTGCCGACGCTTTCGATCAGCACCACCGGGGCGCCCTTGCGGAGGTGCAGGTTCCTGGCCAGCGTCTCGTCGGCGCTGAGCACGATGGCGCGCACCAGGTCGCCGGAGGGGATGCGCGACTGCTTTTCGATGTTCTCGGTGAAGCGGGTGCGCTTGCCCAGCTTGTAGTCGACCATGCGCTCCTGCACGAAGGTGCCGCGGCCCTGTTCGACGCGCAGCAGCCCTTCCTGCTCCAGGAAGGCGATGCCGCGGCGCACCGTGTGACGGTTGACGGAGAAGCGCTCGGCCAGCTCGGCCTCGGTCGGCAGCTGCTTGCCGGGCGCGAAGACCTGCGCCTTGATGTCGCTTTCCAGGATCTCGGCGATCTGGCGCCACAGTGCCACGCCGTCACGCCTCTGCAAGGTCATCACCGCCATCCTCTTTTCGCGGTTCCGTCATCCAAGTTTCACGAAGTTCTGCTTTACATCTCTCCGGTACCCCTTTTAACCTCAAAACATACAGACGTCTAGACGAATATGGGACTTGTCTAATGGATGCGGCCCCACAGTCAGCCTCCCCGCAAGGGGACGGCCAGCGGGATTCAGGCCAGCGGGATTCGGGCCAGCGGGATTCGGGCCAGCGGGATTCGGCGCAGGCGGCTCGCCAGCGCTGGATGTCGGTTCTGGTCAAGGCGAAGCTCAGCGAACTGGAAAGCGCCTGGGAAGACCTGGCGGAGAAGCCGGCCTACGACTGGCTGCGTCAGCCGGAAGTCGGCATGGTCATGGTGCGTGCCCGAACCGGCGGCACCGGCGGCCGCTTCAACCTGGGCCAGATGACGGTAACGCGCTGCGCCCTGCGGCTGGCCTCCGGAGAAGCCGGAATGGGCTATATCCAGGGGCGCTCCAAGCGCCACGCCGAGCTGGCGGCGCTCTTCGACGCGCTGCTGCAGGACGCGGGCCGGCGCGCAGAGCTGGAAGTGCGGGTGATCGGCCCCCTGGAGGCCGCCCATGCCGGGCGCCGCGCGGCGCGCAGCCGCAAGGCCAACGCCACCAAGGTCAACTTCTTCACCATGGTGCGCGGCGAAAATGAATAGGGGGGAGAACGAGTGATGGCACTGGCATCTTCACTCAACGCCGTCGCAGGCGGCATCGACACTGCGGAGTTGAAGCCCGGCCTCGCCGATCCGGTGCACGACTCCCAGCACATCTTCCGCGCCCTGCTGACCGCGCTGGCCCATCCCGGCCGGCCGATGACCCTGCCCGGAGACGTCGCGGGGCCGGAGCCGCTGGACCCGGCGACCACGGCCGCGGCGCTCACCCTGCTCGACTACGACACGCCGCTGTGGATCGACTGGATCGCCGATACGCCGCCCTTGCGCGCCTACCTGAAGTTCCACTGCGGTTGCCCCATCGTGGAGCGCAGCCAGGACGCCGCCTTCGGCCTGGTGACCGACCCGGAGAACATGCCGCGCCTGGCGCTCTTTGCCCAGGGGCACGACCAGTATCCCGACAGCTCGGCCAGCCTGCTGGTGCAGCTGCCCAGCCTGGACAACGGGCCGGCGGTGAGCCTGACGGGCCCCGGCATCCGCGAGACGGCGACCATCCGGCCGGCCGGGCTGCCGGACTGGTTCTGGAACGACTGGCGGCTGAATGCGGCGCAGTTCCCGCTGGGCGTTGACATCTTCCTCACCTGCGGGCGAACCGTCATCGGCCTGCCGCGCAGCATCCGGGCGGAGGGCTGAAGCCATGTACGTTGCAGTGAAAGGCGGCGAGCAGGCCATCCTCAACTCGCACAAGCTGATTGCGGAGGAACGCCGCGGCGACACCGCGGTGCCGGAACTGACCCTGGCGCAGATCAAGGAGCAGATGCAGCTCGCCGTCGACCGGGTGATGACCGAGGGCTCGCTCTACGACCGCGACCTGGCGGCGCTGGCCATCAAGCAGGCCCAGGGCGACCTCGTGGAGGCGATCTTCCTGCTGCGCGCCTACCGCACCACACTGACCCGCTTCGGCGAGAGCGAGCCCATCGACACTGCGCAGATGGCGGTGCGCCGGCGCATCTCCGCCGCCTACAAGGACCTGCCGGGCGGCCAGGTGCTGGGGCCCAGCTACGACTACACTCACCGCCTGCTCGACTTCGCCCTGGCGGCGGAGGAGGGGGCCGGGGAGCCTGAGGCCGAGGCCGCCGAAGCCGGCGTCGACGAGAGCATCCCGCGGGTCACCGACATCCTGAACCACGAAGGCCTGATCGAGGAGGAGATCGCCCTGGACGGCGACGGAGGCGCTGTGGCGGACCTGACCCGCGAGCCCTTACGCTTTCCCGCCGAGCGCGACCTGCGCCTGCAGAACCTGGCGCGCGGCGACGAGGGCTTCCTGCTGGCGCTGGGCTATTCGACCCAGCGCGGCTACGGCCGCAACCATCCCTTCGCCGGCGAGATCCGCCTGGGCGAGGTGGCGGTCGAGTTCGTGCCGGAGGAGCTGGGCTTTCCCATCGAGCTGGGCGAGATCACCGTCACCGAGTGCCAGATGATCAACCAGTTCGCCGGCTCCGCCGAGCGGCCGCCGCAGTTCACCCGCGGCTACGGCCTCTCCTTCGGCCACTGCGAGCGCAAGACCATGGCCATGGCCCTGGTCGACCGGGCGCTCAGGGCACGCGAGCTGGACGAGACCGTGGAATACCCGGCCCAGGACGAGGAGTTCGTGCTCTACCACTCCGACAACGTGGAGGCCTCCGGCTTCGTGCAGCACCTGAAGCTGCCGCACTACGTCGACTTCCAGTCGGAGCTGCAGCTCATCCGCTCCCTGCGCAGGCGCCACAACGATGAGCAGCAGGAGGCCGCCGAATGATGACCCAGACAGCGGAAAACCAGACCTCCGGCGAAGACGGCTACAACTTCGCCTACCTGGACGAGCAGACCAAACGCATGATCCGGCGCTGCATCCTGAAGGCCGTGGCGGTGCCCGGCTACCAGGTGCCCTTCGGCGGGCGCGAGATGCCGCTGCCTTACGGCTGGGGCACCGGCGGCATGCAGGTCACGGCCAGCATCATCGGCAAGGACGATACCCTGAAGGTCATCGACCAGGGAGCCGACGACACCACCAACGCCGTCAACATCCGCCGCTTCTTCGCCCGTGTGGCCGAGGTCGAGACCACCGAGGCAACAAGCGAGGCGACCATCGTGCAGACCCGCCACCGGGTCCCGGAAGACCCCCTGGCCGAAGACCAGATCATCGTCTACCAGGTGCCCCAGCCGGAGCCGCTGCGTCTACTGGAGCCGCGCGAGATCGAGTGCCGCAAGATGCATGCTTACAAGGAGTATGGCCTGATGCAGGTCTCGCTCTACGAAGACATCGCGCGCTTCGGCGAGATCGCCACTTCCTACTCCTACCCAGTGATGGTGAACGACCGCTACCTCATGTCGCCGACACCGATCCCGAAGTTCGACAATCCCAAGATGGACGGCTTCCCGGCCCTGCAGCTCTTCGGCGCCGGGCGCGAGAAGCGCATCTACGCCATCCCGCCCTACACGAAGGTGAAGAGCCTGGATTTCGACGACCATCCCTTCGAGATCCAGCAGTGGGAAGAGGACTGCGCCCTCTGCGGGGCCGAGGACACCTTCCTGGACGAGGTGATCCTGGATGACCAGGGCGGCAAGATGTACGTCTGCTCGGACTCCCACTACTGCGCCCGGCGGCGCGCCGAAGGGCACGAGGGCAAGCTCTCGGAGTCCGCCGCCAAGGCTTATGCCGCTGCGATTGGGGCGGACGAGGACGGCGCGGCGGAAGAAAAGGGAGCCTGATCCATGGACACGAGCACTCCGCTCTTGCGCGTGCGCAACCTGTCCCATGCCTTCGGCAACCTGCTGGCCTGCTCCGACATCTCCTTCGAGCTGCACAGCGGCGAGGTGCTGGGCATCGTCGGCGAGTCCGGCTCCGGCAAGACGACGCTGCTGAACTGCCTCTCGGCGCGCCTGGCGCCGACCAACGGCATCGTCGAGTATGACCTGCGCGGGCGCGGCCTGACCGACATCTACGCCCTCTCCGAGCCGGAGCGCCGCCTGCTGCTGCGCACCGACTGGGGGGTGGTGATGCAGAACCCGCGCGACGGCCTGCGCATGGATGTCAGCGCCGGCGGCAATGTCGGCGAGCGCCTCATGGCCGTGGGCGCGCGCCACTACGGCGCCATTCGCCGGGAGGCGGAGGACTGGCTGACCAAGGTGGAACTGGACCTCTCCCGCATGGACGACAAGCCCAAGCACTTCTCCGGCGGCATGCAGCAGCGCCTGCAGATCGCCCGCAACCTGGTGACCAAACCGCGCCTGGTTTTCATGGACGAGCCCACCGGCGGCCTCGACGTCTCGGTGCAGGCGCGCCTGCTGGACCTGCTGCGCGGGCTGGTGCGCGAGCTTCGGCTTTCTGCCATCATCGTCACCCACGACCTGGCCGTCGCCCGCCTGCTGGCCGACCGCCTGATGGTGATGAAGGACGGCAAGGTGGTGGAGACGGGCCTCACCGACCAGGTGCTGGACGACCCGCACCACCCCTACACCCAGCTTCTGGTCTCCTCGGTGCTTCAGGTATGAGCGACATGACGGAAGAAAAGAAGAACCCCCGGAAAGCGCCGGTGATCCGCGTCGAAAACCTCAGCAAGGCCTTCGTCCTGCACGTCCAGGGCGGCGCACGCCTGCCGGTCTTCTCCAACCTCAACCTGGAGGTGGCCGCCGGCGAGTGCGTGGCGCTCTACGGCCCCTCGGGCAGCGGCAAGTCGACGCTGCTGCGCTCGCTCTATGCCAACTACAAGCCCGGCAGCGGCCATATCTGGGTGCGCCATGAAGAAGATTGGGTCGACATGGCCGGGGCCGCCCCGCACCGGGTGCTGGAGGTGCGGCGCCGGACCGTCGGTTACGTCAGCCAGTTCCTGCGCGTCATCCCGCGCATCCCGGCGCGCGACATCGTCGCCGAGCCGCTGCACGCCCTGGGCGCCGAGCTGGACGCGGCCCGGGCCAAGGCAGAGGCGCTGCTGGCGCGCCTCAACATCCCCGAGGCCATGTGGGACCTGGCGCCGGCGACCTTCTCCGGCGGCGAGCAGCAGCGTGTGAACATCGCCCGCGGCTTCGTGGTCGACTATCCTGTGCTGCTGCTCGACGAGCCGACGGCTTCGCTGGACGCCGGCAACCGCGCCGTGGTCATGGATCTCATGCGCGAGGCCAAGGCGCGCGGCGCGGCCATCGTCGGCATCTTCCACGACGACGAAGTGCGCGAGGCCGTGGCCGACCGGGTCTTCGACCTCTCCAGGGAAAGGGCTGTCGCCTGATGTCCGGTGAATCGGCAAGCGAGAGAATTCTGGCCAACGCCCGCATCGTGCTGGCGGAGGAGGTCGTCCACGGCTCGCTCCGGCTGCGTGACGGCAAAATAGCCGAGGTGGCCTCCGGCGCCACTGCCGTCGCGGGGGCCGAGGACCTGGGCGGCGACTACATCCTGCCCGGCCTCGTCGACCTGCACACCGACCACTTCGAAAAGCACGTGCTGCCTCGCCCGGGGACCCAATGGGACATGGTCACCGCCGTCATGGCGCACGACGCTCAGATGGCCGCCGGCGGCGTCACCACCGCCTTCGACTGCGTCTGCGTCGGGGTCAGCATCAAGCACCCGGAGCGCCGCGAGATCTTCCGCCCGATGATCGACGCGGTGCGCGCTGCCCGCGACAACGACATGCTGCGTGCCGACCACATCGTGCATCTGCGCTGCGAGGTCACCGACGAAGTGGTGGTCGACCTCTTCGACGAGGTCGCCGACCATGCCGCCGTCGGCATGATGTCGCTGATGGACCACGCCCCGGGCCATCGCCAGTATCCCGACATCAAGCGCTTCCGCGAGCGCACCATGAAGAACCTGAAGCTCAGCGAGGCCGAGGCCGACGCCCATATCGAGCGCCTGCTGGCGGCGCAGGAATTCACCGTGCCGCGCAACCGCCGCGACCTGGCCCGGCGCGCCAGGGAGCGCGGCCTGGCGCTGGCCAGCCACGACGACGAGACTCCGGAGCACGTGGCAGACGCAGCGGAACTGGGCATCACCGTTGCCGAGTTCCCCACCACCCTGGCGGCGGCCGAGGCGGCGCGTGACAAGGGTATGAAGATCATCATGGGGGCGCCGAATCTGCTGCGCGGCGGGTCCCATTCCGGTAATGTATCGGTGGCGGAGCTGGCCGCCGAAGGACTGCTCGACAATCTGGCCTCCGACTATGTACCCGCAAGCCTGGTGCAGGCGGCCTTCCGTCTCACCGATCCGGCGCACGGTCTGGGTCTGCCGCAGGCGGTGGCCACGGTCAGCGCCATCCCGGCGGCGACCGCGGGCCTGACCGACCGGGGCCGCATCGAGCCGGGCCTCAAGGCCGATCTGCTGCGGGTGGCCGTGATCGGGGACCAGCCCATCGTGAAGACAGTCTGGCGTGATGCGAAACGGGTGATGTGATGCTGCAGGAGAATTACTTGGAACGGCCGGCCACGGCGGAGGACAATTCCCTGCGCCTCGCCAATGCCGAGGTGGTGACGGCCGAGGCGGTCTTCCGCGGCAGCGTCACCGTGGAGGACGGCGTCATCACCGCGGTGGAGGAAGGCGGCGCCGTGGCGGGCGACGCCATCGACTGCGGCGGCGAGCTGCTGATCCCCGGCCTCGTCGATCTGCACACCGATCACTGCGAGCGCCACGCGGTGCCGCGCCCCGGCGTCCACTGGGAGCCGCTGCAGGCGGCCATCGCCCATGACGCCCAGGTGGCCGCGGCCGGCATCACCACGGTCTTCGATTCCCTGGTGGTGGGCCTGCGCGATGCCGACCAGACGCGCCGCGACCTGCTGGGTCAGATCATTCGCGCGGTGGAAAGGGGCGAGGAGCTGGGCGTCTTCCGCAGCCAGCACCTCCTCCACCTGCGCTGCGAGGTGACCGACCCGACGCTCTTGGACCAGATCGCCCCGTTGATGGACCACCAACTGCTGCAGCTGGTCTCGGTGATGGAGCACACCGTCGGCCAGCGCCAGTTTCCCGACCCGGAGAAATACCGCGAAGTGCTGGTGAAGCTGTTCCATGTGCCGGAGGACCAGGTGGACGAGCGT
This sequence comes from Kiloniellaceae bacterium, assembly GCA_050290145.1. Lineage (GTDB taxonomy): Bacteria > Pseudomonadota > Alphaproteobacteria > Kiloniellales > Kiloniellaceae > Pelagibius. Next base: position 7,596 of record JBNKHC010000285.1, read on the forward strand.
TTCCGCCGCGACGCCGAGGCCTCGCGCACCTTCGCGCCGACATACCGCGCGGCGGTGGCCAAGATGGCGGCCGAGCGCGGCATTCCCGTGGCCGCCCACGACGACGAGACCCTGGAGCACGTGGAGGAAGCCGTGCGCCTGGGCATGACCCTTTCCGAGTTCCCGACCACCATGGCGGCGGCGGAGGCGGCGAAGGAACGCGGCATGACCACCATCATGGGCGCGCCCAACGTGGTGAAGGGCGGCAGCCAGTCCGGCAACCTCTCGGCCCTCGAGCTTGCCAGGGCGGGCCTCTTGGACGTGCTGGCCTCCGACTACGTGCCGATCTCCCTGCTCGCGGCCACCCTGCGCCTCACTGAGGATGATGTGGGCATGAGCCTGCCCGAGGCGGTAAAAATCTCCAGCCTCAATGCCGCCAGGGCCGCCGGCCTGGACGACCGCGGCGAGATCGCGCCGGGCAAGCGCGCCGACCTGCTGCGCGTCCGCAAGGTCGGTGATCACCCGGTGATCCGCACGGTCTATACGGCGGGGCGAAGGGTTGCCTAGCCATCCTCCACAGTGTCATGCTCGGGCTTGACCCGAGCATCCATGGATGAGCCGGGCGCTGGCTTTTGCCATGGACCCTCGGATCAGGTCCGAGGGTGACGACTTGAGAGGCGGCAACAGGGTTGCGCAGCGCGGGCGGAGTGGTGCAGTTTTGAAGGCTGCCGACGCCACTTCCCTGTTCAAGAACCATGCTCATTCGTGAAGACGACCTCAGCGGGCCCGAGATCAAGGCCCTGCTGGAAGCCCACCTGGACCTCATGCGGTCGATCTCGCCGCCGGAGAGCGTGCATGCGCTGGACCTGGAGGCTCTGCGCGCGCCGGAGGTGACCTTCTGGACGCTCTGGGACGGCGCGGCGCTGCTCGGCTGCGGCGCGCTGAAGCAGCTCGATCCCACCCACGGCGAGATCAAGTCCATGCACACGGCGGCGGCGGCGCGCGGCCGCGGCGTAGCGCGGAAGATGGTGGAGCACATCCTGGAAGAGGCGCAGCGCCGCGGCTATCGGCGCCTCAGCCTGGAGACCGGCGCCACCGAGGACTTCGCCGCGGCGCGCGGGCTCTACAACGGCTTCGGCTTCACCACTTGCGGGCCCTTCGCCGACTACGTCCTCGACCCCTTCAGCGCCTTCATGACGTTGGAGCTTGGCGCAGGCCATGTCGCCTAAGAACAAGGTGATACAGTCAATCAACGCAGCGGGCGAGAGCCGCTGCGTCGATGTTTTCCAGCGGCCGGACGGGACTTTCGGCTTCGAGGAATACCGCCGCGATGTGGAGGATGCGCGCGGCTGGTTTCCCGTCGGCTTCTTCGGGGAGAGGGTCTTCGACAGCGCCGAGGCGGCGCTGGAGGAAGCGCGGCAGCGGGTTTCCTGGCTGCCGGAGGCCTTGCCCGACGACTAGGCAGCGGCACCGCACCCCTTGACCGCCCTCACAGATCGCTCTAGACGGCAAGGGGTCCAGTTCCTGCCGGGGGTGCCCTCATGCTGACCCGTTACCTGGTTTTTGCCGCCGTCGTCTTCCTGACCGTCGTCTTCGCGGGCCTCAGCGCCTGGCAGGCCTGGTTCCTCATCGGCTTCTTCCCGCTACTGGCAATTAGCCTGCTCGGCGTCTGGGACGTGCTGCAGCCGCGCCACGCCATCCTGCGCAACTACCCGGTCATCGGCCACATGCGCTGGCTTTTCGAGGGTATCCGCCCGGAGATCCGCCAGTACCTCATCGAGAGCGAGCGCGACGAGGAGCCCTTCAGCCGCGCCGAGCGCTCCCTGGTCTACCAGCGCGCCAAGGGTGTGGAGGACAAGCGCCCCTTCGGCACGCGCGAGAACGTCTACGGCGCGGGCTACGCCTGGCTTACCCACTCCATGGCGCCCAAGCCGCCGAACGACCCGGACTTCCGCGTGAAGATCGGCGGGGCGGCCTGCAAGCAGCCCTACGACGCCTCGGTCTACAACATCTCCGCCATGTCCTTCGGCGCCTTGAGCGGCAACGCTATCCTGGCGCTCAACAGCGGCGCCAAGCTGGGCGGCTTCGCCCACGACACCGGCGAGGGCTCCATCAGCCGCTACCACCGCGAAGGCGGCGGCGACCTGATCTGGGAGATCGGCAGCGGCTACTTCGGCTGCCGCGACGCGGAAGGCCGCTTCGATGCCGCGCGCTTTGCCGAGCAGGCCCAGGCCCCGCAGGTGAAGATGATCGAGGTGAAGCTCTCGCAGGGCGCCAAACCGGGTCACGGCGGCATGCTGCCGGCGGCCAAGATCACGCCGGAGATCGCCGAGGCGCGCGGCATCCCCATGGGCAAGGACTGCATTTCCCCTTCCGCCCACAATGCTTTTTCCACGCCCATTGAGTTCATGCATTTTCTGCAGGGCCTGCGCGAGGGATCCGGCGGCAAGCCGGTGGGCTTCAAGCTCTGCATCGGCCACCGCTGGGAGTTCATGGCGATGGTCAAGGCCATGCTGGAGACCGGCATCCGCCCGGACTTCATCGTCATCGACGGCAAGGAAGGCGGCACCGGCGCGGCACCGGTGGAGTTCGCCGACCACCTGGGCACGCCGCTGGCCGAGGGACTCACTTTCGTGCGCAACACCCTGATCGGCGCCGGCCTGCGCGACGACATCAGGCTCGGCGCCAGCGGCAAGCTGGTCAGCGCCTTTGACCTGGTCTTCGCCCACGCCCTCGGCGCCGACTGGTGCAACTCGGCGCGCGGCTTCATGTTCTCCATCGGCTGCATCCAGGCGCAGTCCTGCCACACTAACCGCTGCCCCACCGGCGTGGCGACCCAGGACCCCCTGCGCCAGCGTGCCCTGGTGGTGGAGAACAAGGCCCAGCGCGTCGCCAGATTCCACCGCAACACCCTGCACGCCCTGGCCGAGATCGTCGGCGCCGCCGGCTTCGACAAGCCCGAAGACCTGCAGCCGCGCCACATCATGGTGCGCCAGAAGAACGGCGAGACCCTCTCCGCCGAGGAAGCCTACTGGACGCTGGAGAAGAACGTCCTCGTCAACGGCGACTGCGACAGGTCCGACTACACGCGCTTCTGGAACATGGCCCTGGCGGAGAGCTTCGCGCCCACGGCGTAAGGCCGCCGAATACAGGTGCTGCGTCGAGGCTGCGGAAAACCGCGCGGTAACAACCTGAGCCCTTTGGCGGCCGCGCTCCAGACGGCTCTATCGCCCTGTGACAAGGAAGGGCTATGAAGTCGCCCCGTCCAAAGCACTTGATGTGAGTCAATGCTCTTTTCGGGTTGAGCGACTATGAGATTTACAGCTTGCTCTTGTCGAACAGAAGCGGCGCACGGCGCAGCAAAGGTCAACATCGCACAACAGGCTGCGTTGCTCCGATGAGGCGGGCCGTGGCAGGCCGGCGGGCAAACTTCTTTCAGTCTTCGTGATGGGCATCTTCCTGTTGCTCGTCGTACGTGATCGAGACCGTCCTGCCGCTCAGGCCCCGGACCTCAGATAAAGACCCAGCAAGCGGCATTCGTGAACGCGCGATCTCAGCGCTGAAGAGAAGCGGTGTCATTTTCGGGCCGTAGAAAGCGAACGGTTGGCGGAGATGCGGCCGCGACTGCCGATCGCCAGGGCGCTTTGATGTGCGCAGCAACATCCGGAGGACCTAAAGATGGAAATTGACGAACGCGCCGACGTGACCGTCAGCGAAACGGACCACAGGGTCTCGATTTCTCTCCTCGGCTCGCGCGGGCAGGCCTTGATCGGTGGCGACGGATTGGATGGCTACGTCTTTGTGCGCGACGATGACGGACGCGAGCATGTGCGCCTGGATGGGCGAGCCGGCAACGTCTATGTCGGTGGTGAAGGCTCCGCCGGGCTGCTCTTCCTCAGAAGGACGATTGGCTCGGGCGCGGGTGCGCGCGATCGTGTCACCATGCGGTTCGACGGCGGGCGCGGCAACATCAGGGCAGGAGGGTCCAACTGCGACGGCGACCTTCTGCTGTTCCCGGGCAACGTGAGCGATATCCAGGTTGATAGCGATGCGACGATCTGGCTGGACAGCGGCTACGGCAACATGGCGCTCGGCGGCAACGGGTGCGATGGGGACATTCTGCTGTTTCCTCGAGATGCGACGATCTCGACCACCCAGCCCCGCGATGCGAACCTCTGGCTGGACGGTGACAGCGGCGACGTGCGCCTCACGGGCGGGCTCAAACCGAAGGAGGGGCCCGAGAGCGCTCGCTGGGCGGGAGGCTACTCCACCGACGAAGGCGCGGTGTCGAGCTTCGACAGCGAAGGGCGCTTCGGCGTCATCGAGTACACTCATGAGCACCCGGCGGCACGTGGCGATCGGGAGAAACTGCGCAACGTTCAGGTCTTCAATCCGCTGCTGCATGAAAACTCGATCGTGCATGCCGTCTCGCACACAAGCTGGCCCTGTGTTCCAAGTGTCTCCTACTACGCCCGTCCGGATGCCTCTGACCGCAGCGGCCGCTTCATCAATCTTCACATGATCCGCAAGGTGCCGCCGGGAACCGAGGTGCGCATCGTCTATTGGATCATGAACTGACTAACGGGTGCGGCCCCGTTGTCTGGCAGGAATTGCGCCGCTTGCGGCCGCTGCGGCCGCGTTGACGACACTCTCGAGTTGGGGAGATCATCATGGGACGAGATGAAGACTACTTTGAGCAGAAAGACCGGGAAAGAAGCGAAGCTCAGATAAGCCAGATGTATGAGGACTGGGCCACGCAGGATACCGCAACGTCGGACGCGCGGGTCCTCCAGATGGGGCTTGAGGCGGCACGCGTCCGGGATACGGAGGCAATCCGGAACGTATTCGGCGTCTATGCGACCTACGAGCGTGAGCAGACCAGTCCGGAGACGCCGGATGTGCCGGCGCGGGCGGCCGACAAGGTGGCCTCCGCCAGAGCGATGGCCAGGGAAGCGGAGAAGGCGCCGGGGGTTTCGAAAGCGGATCGCAGATTTTTGAGCCTCCTGTGGGAGACCCTCGCCGTCCAAAGAGAACTGGATGCGCTGGGGGACGCGCCACAGGGCCTCGACCACGCGCGGGCAGAGGGGCTGAAAGCGCAGCTTGAGGACCTCAAGAGGCAAGCGGAGCGCGAGATGCTCGAGCAGTCGAAGGAGGTCAAGAAGCAGGCAGCGGCGGCCAGCGGCCACCCAAAACTGCATTGGTCACGCAAAGGAAGTGAAGACTGATTTGAGCCGCTTCCAGTCAATCCTGCGCCAAGGGAATCTTCTAAGACAATTGGAAGTCCGGCACCCCGGCGCCGAGCGGCCCGACGAGCTGCAACCGCGCCACATCAGGGCGCGCCGGAAGAACGGCGACTTGCGAGCGCAGCGAGTTCACCCGCTTCTGGAACATGGCCCGCGCGGAGAGCTTCCAGCCGGTGGAGTGAGAGCGACCAGCGAAAGTTCACGCCGTTCAGTCCGGGATGACAGCCGTGCCGTCGATTTCGACCAGCCATTCGGGACGGGCCAGGGCCTGCACCACCAGTCCGGTAGAGACGGGGTGCACGCCCTTGATGTATTCGCCAATGGTCCGGTAGACCGCCTCGCGGTGGCGCACGTCGGTGATGTAGACGACGATCTTCACCAGGTGCTCCATGCTGCCGCCGGCCTCTTCGATCAGCTGCCTGATGTTCTGCATCACCTTGTGGGTCTGCTCCGCGGGATCGCGGCTGTCGATGTTCACCCCGTCGTCCAGGTTCTGCGGACACTGACCGCGCAGCCAGACGGTCCTGCCGCCGCTCGTGACCACCGCCTGGCAGAGGTCGTTGTCCAGTCTCTGTTCCGGATAGGTGTCCTTGGTGTTGAACTTGCGGATGCGGGTATGGGCCATCT
>JBNKHC010000286.1:0-11119 GCA_050290145.1 Kiloniellaceae bacterium
GCGTCTTTCAGTCCCCTGGAAATCGCCTCGCCGATCCCTCGGGTTCCCCCTGTCACCAGAGCCACGCGCGCCATATTCTAGCCTCCCCGTTTGACTGTTCGTAGCCGTCTAGAACGACGGTCTGGTTGCCGGATCTAATCAAATCACGGAACCACCACACCGCCAACCGCTGCACCGCTGCCCAAGTGCAAAAAACCAACTTTTTGCTCACCAATGCCGCCAATGCGCCCCCTGCGGGGCCGCGGCCGGGGCCGGCGAACAGCAAAACGGCCCGCCCCTCATGAAGGCGGGCCGCTCTGCGCGTCATCAATACCGCAACACGGCAGGGCCGCCCAGCGTCACGTCGTCGCGGGCAGCGTTTTCTGCACCCGGCCTAAGTCGCGCTTCCGGTTAGTCGAGTTGCCCTCTAGCCACGCTCGACGCACATGGCGATGCCCATGCCGCCGCCGATGCACAGCGTGGCCAGGCCCTTCTTGGCGTCGCGCTTGGCCATCTCGTGCAGCAGGGTGACCAGCACCCGCGCGCCCGAGGCGCCGATGGGGTGACCGATGGCGATGGCGCCGCCGTTCACGTTCACCTTGGCCGGGTCCCAACCCATGTCCTTGTTCACCGCCAGGGCCTGGGCGGCGAAGGCCTCGTTGGCCTCCACCAGGTCGAGCTCGTCGACCGACCAGCCGGCCTTCTCAAGGGCGCGACGGCTGGAGGGAATGGGGCCGGTGCCCATGATCGCCGGGTCGACGCCGCAGGTCGCCCAGGAGACGATGCGCGCCAGCGGGGTGACGCCGCGCGCGGCGGCATCCTCACCCGACATCAGCACCACCGCGGCGGCGCCGTCGTTGATGCCGCTGGCGTTGCCGGCGGTCACCGAGCCTTCCTTGTCGAAGGCCGGGCGCAGGCTGGCCAGGGACTCGGCCGTCACGCCGTGGCGCGGGTACTCGTCGTCTTCCACCACCACGTCGCCCTTGCGGGTCTTGATGGTGACGGGAACGATCTCTTCGTTGAAGCGCCCGGCCTTCTGCGCGGCCTCGGCCTTGTTCTGCGAAGCGGCGGCGAAGGCGTCCTGCTCCTCGCGGGTGATCTGCCACTGCTTGGCGACGTTCTCGGCGGTGTTGCCCATGTGGTAGCCGTTGAAGGCATCCCAGAGCCCGTCCTTGATCATCGAGTCGACCATTTTCAGGTCGCCCATCTTCTGACCGTTGCGCAGATGGGCAACGTGGGGCGCCTGGCTCATGCTCTCCTGGCCGCCGCAGACGACGACCTTGGAATCGCCGACCTGCACCGCCTGGGAGCCGATGGCGACGGAGCGCAGGCCCGAACCGCAGAGCTGGTTGATCTGGTAAGCGGTCTTCTCGTAGGGGATGCCGGCTTCGACGGCAGCCTGGCGGGCCGGATTCTGACCGGCACCGGCGGTGAGGATCTGGCCCAGAATCGCCTCGTCGACCTCGGCCGCCTCGACCTTGGCGCGTTTCATGGCTTCCTTGATCGCCACCGCGCCAAGATAGGACGCCGAAACGGAGGACAGGGCCCCGCTGAACGAGCCAACGGGGGTACGGGCAGCACCTGCGATTACGACATCGGTCATCTTCGGATATCTCCCTTGTGGCGGTCGGAATTCGCCGTGCCGTGACGCGGCGAGCCGCAATTTGGCGCGCACCCGCCAGGCGACGGCCCTGCGCGCTGCTTCATTGATCTCAGCCCCGATATAAGAACAGACGACCCGCCTGTGCAAGCCGTGCCTGGGGACTCTGCGATGACAAAAATTTCACCGGCGCTTTACCCGGCCGCCGCGGCCCGCGCCTTGATCCAGGTCAGCAGCGGTTGCCACACCGCCTTCTCGGCCCGCGCGCCGACCACCATGCCGATGTGGCCGGCCTGCGGGCAGAGGCGCTCGGCGCCGGGGATGGCCTCGGCCAGCGCCTCGGCCGAGGACGGCGGCACGATGCGGTCCTGCGCGGGAACCACGCAGAGCGTCGGCAGTTCGAGCTGCCTCGGATCGACCACGGAGCCGGCCAGCCGCCAGCGCCCCTCGGCGGTCGCGTTCTCGCCGTACCACTGGCCCAGGCATTCGCGCGCCACCGGCGCGGCCAGCGGCACGCCGTCGTTCAGCCAGTCCTCCAGGGCGACGAAGTCGCGCGCCTTGGGGCTGTCGGGGTCGAGGCGGCCGAAGGCGAGGAACTTGCGCACCACCAGATGCGGGTCGAGGCTGGCGAATAAGGCCTGCAGCAAATCCACCGGCATCTCGCCGGCGACCTCCAGCAGCGGCGCCACCAGCGGCAGGGTGGCGGCGGCCATGCGGCTGTGCGGCGCGTTCTCGGCGTGGAAGTCCCAGGGCGTCGCCAGCAGGACCAGGCCGGCGAGGTCGTGCTGGCGGCGCAGCGCCAGGCCCAGCGCCAGCAGGCCGCCCATGCAGTAGCCCATGACCAGCGGCGGCTTGCCCTTCGCCTCGGCGCGCAGCGCGTCGAGGGCGCGCTCCAGGCGCCCGGCGATGTAGTCGGTCAGGGTGAAGCCGCGTTCCTCGGCGCCGGGACGGCCCCAGTCCATGAGCAGCGGCCGCACGCCCTGGCGGGCCAGCCAGCGCAGCAGCGAGCGCTCGGCGGTAAGATCCAGCACATAGGCCCGGTTGATCAGCGAGGGCACCACCAGCACCGTGGGGCCGCCTGCCTCGGTCTCCCCTCCCTCCAACTCAGGAAGGGCGCCGTAGTCGAGCAGGCGGCAGGCGCCTTCCTGCCAGATCGCCGGCGGGTCGGCGAGGTCGCGGTGGTAGGGATGGTGGCGGTAGGCTTCCAGCCCGGCAGCCAGCGCCGCCATGCGGCCGGTCACCTCGCGCTCGACCGCCGCCGCGAAGGCGGCGGGCTCAGTCCCGTTTAGGCTTTGCCTTAGAGCGGCTGCGCGTTCGGCCAGATCCCCCTTCCAGGCTAAGGACCCGCTGCTCCAGAGCGGCAAGGCGTTCTTCGAGGACGCCCAGGTCAGGCCCGCCGCCATGAGATGCAGCGGCAGCGGCCTCGGCCCCAGTCTTGCCGGTCCCTGCCTTGCCGGTCCCTGGCGAGGCGGCTGTCCCGCTTCCGTTCTGCTTTCCGCCTGCTGGCTTTTCATCTGTCTCTTGTCCGTGCGGGTTCGTCATGCCCGGCTGGGCGGCGCTCATCAGGGTCGACATGGCGGTGGGCCAGGCCGACCACATGGCCGGCAGGCCGCTGGCGGCCATCCCCATGGCGGCCATGACCTTCTGCAGGGACTCCGCGAACTCCGGATCCGCGGCCAGGGCGGTCATCTGGTCCTGCCAGAGGTCGACGTAGCGCCGTGCCAGCTCTTCCAACTCCTCGGGTGATTGTGCCTGCTTGTCCTTCGTCATGCCCTCTGCCCGGCCGCCTTCTTCCCGGCCGCCCACTTTCCGGCCCGGAGCGGCGCCCGAGCGGCGACGCCCCCGTTTTCGCGGCGGAGTATAGCTGTCGGCGCCGCGCCCTGACCAGCGGGCCGGCGCGCCCGGCGGGCGGAATGGTCCGGAAATCGGCCCAGAAGGCAGCTTCCCGAAGCCTCCGAGACTAGTCGTTGACAGTGCGTGACGCGGCGCAGCAATATCCCCTTAGCACGTGCGGTAAAGAATTCCGGCATTTCCGGGCCTCTGGCGGGCCGGCAAGGCGACGATCGCAGGCCTCTTTAGCCGGCAACGGGAATTACCGACCAGGGGATTGCCCCCTGGGGATAGCCCCCTGGAGATTGCCCCCTGGAGATTGCCGGAGGCTGATACCGCAAGGGAACACGCATTCGCAGAGCTCACTGCAGGGCGCCGCTCCGCAAAACCGGGAGGCGGAGAAAAATGCGAACGACGGGAAAGGCATTGGAACTTGGCTGGCACCGAGAAGAACGGCAAGAAACAGGGTGACGGTGACGGGCCGATCACCATCAAGAAGTACGCGAACCGCCGCCTCTACAACACGGCGACCAGCAGTTACGTGACGCTGGACCACCTCTGTCAGATGGTGCAGGACAACGTCGACTTCGTCGTCTACGACGCCAAGTCCGGCGAGGACATCACGCGCTCGGTGTTGACGCAGATTATCGTCGAGGAGGAATCGAAGGGGCAGAACCTGCTGCCCATCAACTTCCTGCGGCAGCTGATCTCCTTCTACGGCGATTCCATGCAGTGGATGGTGCCGCAATACCTGGAGCACATGATGGGCGCCTTCGCCCAGAACCAGGACCGCATGCGCCAGTCGATGCAGGAAACCTTCGGCGGCATGTTCCCCTTCAGCAATCTGGAGGAAATGAGCAAGCAGAACATGGCGCTCTTCGAAAGCGCGATGCGCATGTTCTCGCCCTTCGGGGCGAACGAAGGCAAGGGGGGCGAAGGCCAGCCCGGGGAAGGCAACGCCGCCCCCCAGGCCGGCGCCGAAGAGCCCGCCGGCGGTGAGGCCAAGGAATCCCTCGACGCCCTGAAGGCGCAGATCGATCAGCTGCAAAAGCAGATCGACACCCTCAACAAAGACAAGCCTTGATCAGCAGAAAATAGCCCGGCCGCCGGCCGGGCTCGCGGCGGTTCAGTCGCCGCCGACGGCGCCCAGGGCGGCGGCCAGCAGGCCGGCCGGCCGCCCGGCCTCGCGCAGGTGGCCGTCGATCTCCGGACGCCCGAAGTAATAGCCCTGCAGCAGGTCGATACCGGCGTTGGAGAGAAAGTCGGCGTCCTCGCGCGTCTCCACGCACTCGGCGACGGTGGACACGCCCAGCGCCTGCGCCAGGGCCATCAGGTTGTGAATGAAGATCTGGTTTTCCGTGTCCGTCGTGATGTTGCGGACGAAGGAGCCGTCGATCTTCACCACGTCGACCGTCAGGGCCTTCAGGTGGTGGAAGGTGGTGAAGCCCGAGCCGAAGTCGTCGAGCGCCACCTTGCAGCCCAGCGCGCGCAGCGCCGAGACGAAACGCGAGGTCTCGTCGATGTCCTGCAGGGCCGCGGTCTCGGTAATTTCCACGATCAGACGCTTGGCGATGTCGCGGCGTTCCTTCAGCCGCGCCACCAGGCCGCGGAACCAGGACCGCTCGGTCGCGGTGAGGCCGGAGATGTTGATCGCCAGGGAAACCTGGGGATTGCGCTCCAGCTCCAGGATCGCCAGGTCGCGCACCCGGTTGTCGATGGAGCGCATGAGGCCGAGCTGCTCGATGGCCGGCACGAACTGCGCCGCCGGCACCACCTTGCCTTCGCGGTCGTACATGCGCACCAGGCACTCGTAATAGGTCACCTTATGCGAACCCGCGTCGACCACCGGCTGGTGGGCCAGGACGATGCGGTCCTCCTTCAGCGCCAGCTGCACCTCCTCGCCGATGTCCATGCTGGCGCGGTAGCCCTGGCGCTGCTCCTCGGAAAGGGCGAAGAAGCGCAGGCAGTCGCGGCCCGCGGCCTTGGCCTGCTGCATGGCGCTTTCCGCCTTGGTCATGGCGTCGACGGCGGTCTTGGACTCGGCCGGGAAGACGACCGCGCCGATGGAAACTGTCACGTGCACGTGGTCGGCGCCGACGGTGATGGGATTGTCGCGCATCGACTGCAGCACGCGCTCGGCGGCAATCTGCGCGGTGTCCTCGGAGCAGGCGCTGAGGATGGCGCCGAAGAAGTCGCCGCCGGGCCTGCCGATAACGTCGGCGGCACGCAGGTAGTTGTCGAGGCGGCGGCCCAGCTCGACCAGCACCGCGTTGCCGGTCTCGTAGCCGTAGCCGGTGTTGATGCGATCCAGGTGGTCGACGCCGACCACCATGTAGACGCCGGACTGACCGAAGCGCATCGACTGCGCCAGGGCGTGCTCCAGCGCCTCGCGCAGGCGCACCTTGTTGAAGTGGCCGGTCAGGTCGTCGAAGTTGGCGAGATATTCCAGGCGCTCTTCCTGCTGCTTGCGCAGGGTGACCAGACGGATGACGCCGGACATGCGCGCCGGCGTACCGGCCGGCGAGTACTCCACGGCGCCGCGGTCGTGCAGCCACTGGAACTCGCCCTGCCTGGTGCGCAGACGGAACTCGCAGTCGTAGTCGCAGGTGCCGGCGAAGTGGTCGGAAAGGGCGCGGCGGCGGCGCGGCACGTCTTCGGGATTGATGCGCGCCTGCATCTCCTCGCCGCTGCGCGGCATGGTCTTGCCCTCGGCATCGAAGAGCGAGGTGATGTCGCCGCGGAAGACAATCTCGTCGGTCGCCAAATCCCACTCGTAGACCACATCGCCGGAGGCGCGGATCGCCGTCTCCAGGCGCGCCAGCGCCTGCAGGCAATCATCCCTCGCCTCGGATCTGTCGACGGGGGCTTTGTCGACGGGGGTCTTGGTCACGGCTTGCGCTCTCCTACCTGAAGTCGAAGCCCGGAAAGTGAACCCGGGGTTCCAGCCGACCTGGACATCTCTTGACGTCCGCAACTAAACGAATTTGACAGGCGGCCCTTAAAGAACGGTGAAATACTGTCGCGGGAACCTTGCCATTCGAACAACATCCATGGTGTATAGTTGGTAAAAGAATACAATCACTACAAAGTCACAGAAAATATGGTGAAATTATTTGGTTAATTTATAAACCATATTAGATTCAATGCTTGATAAATTTTTCACAACATGCATCTATTGTATAAGGTAGGAATAGAATTCCGTGGAGCCTCCTGGGAAACCCCTGGCATGACCACCGTTCCAAGGTTACAGCTTCTCCCCGCCCCCGGCAGCGCGCCGGGCACGACGGCTGTCGCCCTGCCGGACCAGGGCGAACAGCGGGTGCTGCCGGTGGTCGCGGCCAAGGCGACCCGCCACGGCCGGCCGGAGTTCCAGCAGACCACCATCGACGAGCACCAGGCGCGCCGCCAGCTCGGCAACGAGCGTCCCGCCAACGACAGCCGGGCCAGCGAGGAGCGCATCGGGCGCGGCCGGAGCGGCGCCGCCCCGGCGCGCGGCGAAACGGCCAGCGGGCGCCTGATCAACTTCTCGCGCCTCAGCTCCATGCCCTTCATGGTGCAGGTGCTGGGACAGCAGGCCACGGCCGGGCGGCCCCAGGGCACCGCGCCGCAGACCAGCCTCAGCGGGCACCGCGATGCCGCGCAGCTGGGCAGCGACATCTACCGCAAGGCCGGCGGCGAGCCGGAGATCCTTCCCGACGACGCGACCTTCGTGCGTCTGGCCGTCTGAGCTCCGGCCACCTTCCTGTTTCCTGAAGAGAGTCAGCCGCCCTTGGGCAGGCGGGCGCTTTCCGGCTGCAGCGGACCCGGCTGCGGCGCGCGCTTCTCGGCCTGCTGGCGCTCCTCGCGCGGCATCTTGTGGAAGAACTCGCGATAGCACTTGGAGAAATGCGAGGCCGAGACGAAGCCGCAGGCCAGCGCCACGTTGAGAATCGACATGGCCGTCTGGGTCAGCAGCGCGCGGGCGCGGTGCAGGCGCAGCTCCAGGTAATAGCGGGTCGGCGTGCGCCCCAGGTAGCGGCGGAACAGCCGCTCGAGCTGGCGGGTGGAGAGCCCGGCGCGGCGCGCCAGCTCGGCCCGCGCCAGGGGTTCCTCCAGGTGCTCCTCCATCAGGGAGACAACCTGCAGCAGCTTGGGATGGCTGATGCCGAGACGTCCCTGCAGGCTCATGCGCTGATGGTCGTGGGTGTCGCGGATGCGCTCGTGGATGAACTGCTCGGCCACCTGGGCCGCCAGGTCGCGGCCGTGAGTCTCGGCGATGAGGCTGAGGATCATGTCCATGGAGGCGGTGCCGCCGGAACAGGTCAGGCGCCCGCGGTCGACCTCGAAGAGTTCGCCGGTGACTTCCAGGTCCGGGAAGTCTTCGCGGAAGGCGTCCAGGTTCTCCCAGTGCACGGTACAGCGGAAACCGTCCAGCAGACCGGCCCAGGCCAGCAGGTAGCTGCCCGTCGACAGCGCCCCCAGGCGGCAGCCGCTGCGGGCCAGGCGGCGCAGGGCGGCGATGACGTTGGGCTCGCGCAGGCGCTGCACCTCCAGGCCGGCGACGACGATGAGGAAGTCGGGCCGCCCGCAGTCGTCCAGCCCGCCGTCGGGCAGCAGGTGCATGCGGCTGGAGGAATGGATCGGCCGCCCGTCGGCGGTGAGGATGCGCCAGTCGTAAAGCGCCTCGCCCGACAGCCGGTTGGCCGCGCGCAGCGGCTCCACCGCGGAACTGAAAGCCAGCATGGAGAACTGCGGCAGCAGCAGGAAGGCGAAGCTCTGGCGCGCTTCACCGCTGTGCCTGGCCCCTGCTCCGGCGGTCGCTCCGGCAGTCCCTCGCGAATTCGACCCGCTGCTCACGCGCCCGAAATCCCTGCTTCGTTACCCCTTCGGGGCGACAGCATACCCGGATGCCGCCTCAGGACAATGTCCTCTCTGGCCGCCGGTGACGCGCCGCGGCGCAGGCCTGCCGCCACCGTCAAGGGCGCCGCCGGCAGTCGAAGAGGAAATTGTCGTTCAGGCGAAAGAAGCGCCGCCGCTGCGGGGTGAGCAGCCGCTTCACCCGGACCGGCGTCACCTCGAAGCCGGCCGCGGCCAGGCGCGCGGGGAAGTCGGCGCCGTAGTTGCGGTAGTGGTAGGGGTGGCCGAAGCGGGCCATGCGCTCGGCCGGGGAGGTCACCTGGCCGCCCTCCTCTGTGACCGGCAGGTCCGGATCGTAGGGCACCATGATCACGGCGCGCCCGCCGGGGCGCAGCACCCGCGCCAGCTCGCCCAGCGCCGGGCCGTCGTCGGGCAGATGCTCCAGCACGTGGCTGCTGAGCAGCAGGTCGAAGTGGCCGTCGTCGAAGGGCAGGTCGCAGAGGTCGGCCTGCACGTCGGCCGCCGGATCGAAGAGGTCCAGGCTTTGGTAGCGCAGGTTGGGCAGGGCGCGCAGGCGCGGCTCCAGGCAGGGCTCCGGCGCCGTGTGCAGCACCCGCGCCGCCTGGCGCAGCAGCCGCGTGTAGCGCGTCAGGTAGAGCCAGAGAAAGCGGTGGCGTTCCAGCGAGCCGCAGGTCGGACAGAGGGCGTTGCGCCGGCCGCCGAGCCCGAAGGGCAGAAAGGCGGCGGCGCTGTGCCCGCAGACCGGACAGTGCAGCAGCCCCGGCGCCAGGGGCCGCGATGCCCGCCGGCGGTGCAGATCCTCGCGGCGATAGACCTCGGCCGCGGAGAGCCCTCCGGCGGCGATGGCCTTCACTTCTTTGTCGAGACGCAGCAGCATTCCGGCAAGCTACCACAAGCATCGCATCAGAAGCAGATCAGGATGCTAGACAGGGCGGCTTTCCGGCGGCACGCCGACCTGCCAGGTCAGTCGGCCCAGTTCGCGGTAGATGAGGTCCAGGTTGGAGTCGCGCAGCGTCGGCAGGTGATAGCGCGCCGCCAGCACCGCCTGGAAATCCAGTTCGGCGTGGATCAGCGTCTCCTTGTCGCCGGCCTCGGCCAGGCTCTTGCCGAAGGGGTCGAGGATGCGGCTGCCGCCCCAGAAGGTGGCGCCGTTCTGCACGCCGGTGAAGTTGGCCATGGCCAGCGGCATACCGTAGACCATGGCGTAGAAATCCAGCACCCGCTGCCAGCCGAGGGGATTGTCGAACTCGCCGCCCACCACGTCGAGGGCCGAGGCCACCGGCAGCAGCAGCAGGGTCGCGCCCTGCACCGCCGCCAGGTGCACCAGCGCCGGATTCCAGCAGTCGGCGCAGATCAGGGTGCCGGCGCGCCAGCGGGGCCCGAGGTTGAAGGTTTCCAGGAAGCGCCCTTCGGCGAAGTGCTTGCCCTCCTCCAGCTTGCCGAAGGTGGCGAGATTGAGCTTGCGGTGCAGGAAGCTGACGTGGCCCTGGTGCAGCACCGCCAGGGAGTTGTGGATCTGGGCGGCCACGCCTTCCTCGATGAAGCCGAAGACCGTCCACATGTCGCCGCTGGCCGCGGCGAGACGCTGGATGAACTCGTGGTCGCGGGCGATGGCCAGCTCCAGGCTCTGCTCGCCGACGCAGTAGCCGGTGAGCGAAAGCTCGGGAAACAGCAGGGCCTCAACCCCGACGGCACGGGCGGCGTCGATCACGTCGAGGTGCTTTTGCAGGTTGGCCTCGATGTCGCCGTGGCCGGCCTCGATCTGTGCGACGGCGAGTCGTAGCTTGCGGTCTGCCTGGATGGTTTTGTCCAAAACGCTTTCCTTCCCGTCCGTCGTGCCCTGTCCCCCGGGCCCGGCCCGCCCGCGACAGTCAGCCCGGGCCAGTCAACCGCAGCGAGTCAGCCGGGCCGGGCAGGCACTGTCCTGCGCGCAGGCGACCTCGACTGTCTCAGGAAGTCAAAAAACGCCGTCCGATCGGGGGGTTGGCCTTTAATTTGACCCTGGTACCGACCCGGAGCGCCGCCCTCTAATGAACGCAAAGCGGCAATGGACGGTCCGGCCGCGCTGCCCGGCGTCAGACCGCTCCGGGAAGACGTCTGCTTGATTAGCCATGGAAAGCATGCCGCCGTGGGTTGATTCAAAAGCCTCGCGTCATACGTTAAGTAGTGGCATCGCATTTCGCCACCACGAGAAGAGCGGCGCGATACTCCCCCCTAATGGGGGACTATCTATTTGTTTTTGAATTATACTCTCACAAGTTCAGGAGACGCGCCGGCGATCCGGGACCAGCCAAGGCCCGGGGGCTCCAGAAGACGCTCTCACGATCCTGGCGAAAATCCCCTTGCCTAATTTACTCGATGAAGTGATTATGCTAGGCATCATAATGATTAGTCTTGTTGATGCGAATATGGGGTCAAACCTCAACTACAACGGTGGGATCGAGTGGAAACTGTGTCTGCAAACATCCAGAGCGTCGAGAAGTATGTCGGTCAGCGTATCCGCGAGCGCCGCACCATGCTGGGCCTCACCCAGCAGCAGCTCGCGGAGATGATCGGGGTGACCTATCAGCAGGCCCACAAGTACGAGCGCGGCATCAACCGCGTGTCGGCGGGCCGGCTGTTCGAGATCTCCAAGGTCCTCGGTGTTGACATCGGCTTCTTCTACGAAGGGCTGAACAGTGAAGACAGCCGGCTGAACGAGCGCCAGCGCATGTGCCTCGACCTGGCCCGTAACTTCACGCGGATCAGCAACGACCGTCATCAGGAGGCGGTGAGCCAGCTCTGTCGAGTCCTGGCCGACGGCGTGCAGCACTGATCCGGCGTTAGTCCGGAAGCAGGCGAGTGACGCCACGG
>JBNKHC010000287.1:0-3483 GCA_050290145.1 Kiloniellaceae bacterium
GCAGGCGCCCGTGGCATGGACGTCGAAGAACTTCAGGTGCTACTCAACGCTGGCCCTCCCCCTCGTCGACGACGCGGGCCAGGCCTGCATGATCTTCTACTACATGTCGTTTTTCTGAAGCGGGGAGAAGGCCGCCTATCCCATCGAAAAGGCCGAGAACGACGGACCGGAGCTGGCTGAAGTCCGCGAGATGAAAGCAGGCGGCCGGCAGTCAACATGAAGGGCGGGAAAATCTACAGGTACCCACTCAGGTGATGAGGAGTTCACGTTATGAGATGGATGAAAACGCCGCTCGCTATCCTGGCCATGGCTATCGCCGTCCCGGCGCTCGCTCAGGAGTCCGCGCCCAGGCCGAAGACGCTTTTCATCAACGTCAACGTC
Source organism: Kiloniellaceae bacterium (assembly GCA_050290145.1). Lineage (GTDB taxonomy): Bacteria > Pseudomonadota > Alphaproteobacteria > Kiloniellales > Kiloniellaceae > Pelagibius. The sequence continues at coordinate 382 of JBNKHC010000287.1, forward strand.
TTCGACGGCGTGAACGAAAAGCGGATCATGAATGCCAACGTCCTGGTCGAAGGCAATCTGATCAAGGAAGCATCGACGGCTAAAATCGACGCAGCCGGCGCGACCGTGATCGACGGCGGTGGGCGCACGCTGATGCCGGGCCTGATCGACGCCCACTGGCACACGATGTTCAATTTTTGGCCCGTCAGCAAGGTCATGGGCTCCAACTTCGGCGCACTCAATATCGCGGCTGCGAAACATTCCGGGGAACAGCTGCTGCGCGGCTTCACCACGGTGCGTGATGTAGGCGGCAATGTCTATGGGGTAAAGATGACCATCGACATGGGATTGGTCGACGGTCCTCGGATCTATCCCTCCGGGCCGTACATCAGCCAAACCTCCGGACATGGCGACTTCCGCGGCCCTAACGATGTGCCCGAGAATCCGGCAACACCGCTGGACTACTTTCAGAGGGTGGGGCACACGCTGATCGCCGACGGGGTGCCGGAAGTGATCAAGCGCAGCCGCGAAATTCTGCGGATGGGTTCGACCCAGATCAAGGCCATGGCAGGCGGTGGCGTCACTTCTCTTTACGATCCGCTCGATGTCACGGAATACCTCTTCGAGGAAGCCAAGGCGATCGTCGACGTAGCCAAAACCTGGAACACCTATGTCACAATCCACGCCAACACCGACGCGGCAATCCGGATGTGGATCGACGCCGGCGCCCTGTCCGTCGAGCACGGGTTCTTCATCGAGGAGGACACCGCCAAACTGATGGCCGAGAAAGGCATTTGGTGGAGCATGCAGCCGATGGAAGCGCATGGAGAAGATGCCTTCCAGTTTGAAAGCCCCATCAGCACGGCCAAATATGAGGCGCTTATTGCGGGATTGGAAAAGGCCGTTGCGCTGACCAAGAAGTACAAGGTGAAGACGGCCTTCGGCACCGACCTGCTCTTCGATCCGGAATTGGCCGCGAAAGAAGGCAAATTTCTCGCCAAGCTCAAGAAGTGGTACTCGCCTTACGAGGCGTTGAAGATGGCGACTTCGGACAATGCCGAGCTTCTGGCTCTGAGCGGTCCGCGCAATCCTTATCAGGACGGCCCGCTGGGTGTGGTGAAGGAGGGGGCCTATGCGGACCTCATCCTCGTGGACGGCAATCCGCTGGAAGATCTCGATCTCGTAGCCGATCCCGGGAAGAACTTCGCCGTCATCATGAAGGACGGGAAAATCTACAAGAACGCTATCAAGTAATTTTGGAGGCTGTCATATGGCACGCATGACCTACGTTCTCGCGATGACGGCAGTGATCTTCTCCGCTCCGGTATCCGCCCAGCAATTCGATCTCGTCATCAACAATGGCCGGGTGATGGACCCGGAGACGATGTACGATTCGGTTGCCAACGTAGGCATCAAGGACGGCCGGATCCTGGCAATTACAAAGCAGAACATCACCGGAAAGGAAACGATCGACGCCACGGGTCTCGTGGTGGCCCCTGGCTTCATCGACACTCACTTCCATTCGGTCGATGTCTTCGCGACCAAGATGGCGGTGCGCGACGGCGTCACGACCGGAATGGATCTTGAACAGGGCGCCGCCCGCGTCGGGGCCTGGTACGCGGCGAAGGAAAAAGCAGGCTGGCAAACCAACTTCGGCACGACGTCCAGCCTGCTGTTCACGCGCCTGATTGTGCACGATCCCGAGGTGAAGTTCGATGGACCGGCCGACATGGTCAACGGCACCAGGCTGGTCAACGAGAGCGCCAAGGACGGCGTGCCGGGCTGGTCGGTGACCCGCAGCAACCTTGACCAGATGAATCAGGTCGTCCGCCTGTTGGACGAGGATCTCCGCCAAGGCGCCATCGGGGTCGGCGTCGGCGCCGCCTACATGGCCAACGGCTTGACCACCTACGAGCAGTTCGAGACCCAGAGGGCGGCGGCCCGCTATGGCCGGCTCACTTCGGTTCACACCCGGTTTCACCTGAGCAACCAGACCCCGACCGAGGCCCAGATCGGCCTGGACGAGGTTCTGGTGAACGCGATGCTGCTCAAGGCCCCGCTGATCCTGGCCCACGACAACGACTACGGCTGGTGGGAGAATGAGGAAAAGCTCCGAATGGCACGCAAGCAGGGATACAACGTCTGGGGCGAATACTATCCCTATGTTGAGGGGTCGACGGGAATCAGCGCGGATTTTCTCCAGCCGAAGATATGGGTGGACAAGTACCACTACGAGTATAAGGACACGCTCTACGATCCGACGACAGATAGCTATGTTCCCGACCGGGCGACCTACGAGAAGATCGTCAAGGAAGATCCGGGCCGCATTGTCGTCGTGGTCATGCCGTACCGCCAGCCCTGGATCGGCAAGTGGCTGCGTATCCCGCACATGACCGTGGCCACGGATTCGATGATCGGCATCGACAGCAATGGCAACTTCCTGCCGTGGGACGCGGACTTCAGCGAGTACGCCGGCAACCCGCGCACGCCGGGCGCCATGGCCAAGACGCTGCGCCTGGGGCGCGAGCAGGGCGTGCCCCTGATGTTCACGCTGGCGCAGCTCAGCTATTGGTCCGCACTGCATCTCGGCGATGCCGGACTTCAGGACATGAAGGATCGCGGTCGCGTGCAGGTCGGCAAGATCGCAGACCTGACGCTGATCGACCCGGAAACGGTCACCGACAATTCGACGATGAAGAAAGGCGAACAGGGCCTGCCTTCGACGGGTTTGCCCTACGTGATCGTCAACGGGACGATCGTCGTGAAGAACAACGAGGTGCTGCCCGTGAAGCCCGGCAAGCCGATCCGTTACCCGGTTGAGGACAAAGGCCGGTTCGTGCCGGTGAGTGTCACTGAATGGCTCGATGAATACACAATCCCGGTCGAGACGATGCACTTTGACGACACGGGGGCGGGGGACGTCCTTGGAGAGAAGAATTGAGCGGCCAAACCGCCCGAGGCATGGGCGCCGAAGAAGTTCAGGCACTACGCGACGCTGGCCCTTCCCCTCGTCGACGATAAGGGCCAGACCTGCATGAACCTCTACTGCATGTCTTTTTTCTGAAGCGGATTGTGGCCCTAAGGAGCCAGCGACTGTCCGAACAGTCGCGGTCCTTTACCCCC
>JBNKHC010000288.1:0-3412 GCA_050290145.1 Kiloniellaceae bacterium
GGTAGCCGGCGTCGCCTTCGCGGGAGAAATCAATCTGGCGGCCCCCGCCGGAGAGCCGGATCTGCAGGCGACCCTTTCCGCAGAGGGAAGCGATATCGGGCACCTGCCCGCCCTGCTGCTCGGCGCCGAGGGCATCGAGGGCGCATTTGGAGGCGCAGAGCTTGCACTTTCGGCCCGGGGCAGCTCCATCCGTTCACTCCTCGAGACGACCACACTGCGGTTTTCCCTGGCCGATGCCTCCCTGTCCTATGGGCACGAGGCCGGCGCGACCCCTGTCGACTTCACGCTGGCGGACTTCCGCATGACCATTCCGGGAACCGGTGAGGCCAGTCTTTCAGCCAAAGGGACGCTGCTGGACGAGGCATTCACACTGAATGCGACAGGCGGCACCTTCGTCGAGGCCTACGTCACGAAAGCCTGGCCGCTAGCGCTCGGCGCCCAGGGCGGCGGTGCGGAGCTCACCCTGAAGGGGACGGTGCGGCAGGCCGGTCCCGACAGCGGCAGCAGCCTGGATTTCTCCCTGGCGGGCGCCCGGTTCGGTGCTCTTTCAAAATGGACGGGGCTCTCCTCGCAGTCCAAGGTTCCCTACAAGCTGGGCGGCACGGCCTCGCTATCCGCTGGCGGCGCCGCGATCGAGATCCAAGAAGGCCGGGTGGGCAACAGCGGCTTTACCGGGTTGGTCGGCGTGGAGCAGCAGTCCGGCAGGCCGGTGTCCCTCGCCAAGCTCGCTTTTGAAGTGATCGACGTCGACCAGTTGAGATCGCTTCTGCCGGCAGGCGAGGCTAAGCCCACGAAGGCCTCCCACGAGGCTGCCTTCACCATCGACATGCCCCTTCTCCCGCGCGGCTTCACTTTGGTCGATTCCGATATCGACGTGCAGATCGACCGGATCTTGTTCCATCCGCATGAGGTTTCTGACGTCTCGTTCTCTGCGAAGGTCAGGGACGGCCACATGAAAGGCGCGCCGCTGCACGCCGTCTTCGCGGGAGCGGCCATCGACGGCACGAGTTCCATCGATCTGCGCGGCGACGTCCCGGCTCTCGACCTCCTGCTTCACACGGGCGACATCGACATCGGACAGGTCTTGGAGCAGCTCGGCATCGTGGAGGACCTGGCGGCCACGGCCGGGCGGCTCGATCTAGATCTCCGGATGCGGGGCACGGAGCTTCGAAGCATCTTGCAGCAGAGTATGGTCTCGGCGGATATCCGCGACGGTCTGCTGCGCCTGCGTGACCCGAATTCGGGCGGACAGCTCGACATCAAGATTCCACAGGGCAGCCTCATGGCGCCGGCCGGCGAACCGGTGGCACTGACGCTTGAAGGGCTGATCGACCGTATTCCGCTGTCCATCGCGATCCAGGCCGACTCCCTCGCCAGTTTCAGCGAAGAGAAGGACAGCCTGAGCGCCGAGATGCGGGTCAACCTGCTCGATACCGAAGTCACGCTCACCGGCGCCACCCCATTGCCCCTCGACCCGCAAGACTTGCGCTTCACTCTTGCGCTCGCCGGCGACCGTGTAAGCGACCTCGATGAGCTCGTCACCGCCTCTCTGCCTCCCTGGGGGCCCTACACCCTCGCTGGCGGCTTCGGAACCCTCCCTTCCGGCTACTTCATCGAAGACCTGAAACTCGGCATCGGCGAGAGCTCCCTGTCCGGCGCGCTCCGGCTAGAGACCACCTTCAGCCCCCCGCGCCTCACGGTCGATTTGACCGCGCACAGCATCCAGCTCGACGACTTCGACACCGGGGGATGGTCGGCGACACGGAAGGAAGCCGAAGCCGCATCGCAGGCCCAGGAGAATGGCGGAGACGTGCAGGCGCTCCTGTCGCCGCAGGCCCTGCACCGGCTGGACGGAAAGGTCAGCGTCGCCGTGGAGGAAGTCCTGTCCGGCGAGGACCAGCTTGGCCGCGGCACCCTCCTGGCCACGCTCGAACAGGGAAGACTCTCGGTCGATCCGCTGCACCTCGAGGTTCCCGGCGGCGAGGTCTCCCTGGGCTTCGATCTCGAACCCGGCGAAAGCGGCGTGGCGCTCGGGGCCCGGGCAAAGATCGACCGCCTTGACTACGGCATTCTGGCGCGGCGCATCGATCCCCAGTCGACGACCGGCGGGTTGATCAGCCTTGACCTCGACCTGGGCACGCGGGGGCCGGATCTCGGGCGCGTGATGGTCGGCGCCAATGGCCATATCGATTTCGCCGTCTGGCCGCGGGACCTGAACGCGGGCCTGTTCGATCTCTGGGCCGTTAACCTCTTCACCTCCGTACTACCTTCGCTGGATTCGGAGGCTTCCAAGGTCAACTGCCTGGTCGCCCGTTTCGAACTCCAGGACGGGCTCATGCGGCCGAGCGCCGTGCTGGTCGACACGACGCGCATCCAGGCTACGGCCGACGGTGAAATCGACTTCAGGGACAGCAGCGTAAGGCTGCGCGCCGCCCCGCGACCCAAGAAGCCGCAGATGTTCAGTGCCCGGACGCCCATCAGCATCGACGGCCATTTCTCCGATTTCGCCCTGGGCACATCACCCGGGGCCCTGGTAGGGACCGTTGTCCGGATGCTCAGCAGCCCGGTGGTAGTCCCCTTCCAGTGGATCTTCACCCAGAGAGTGTCGTCCGACGGCAAGGAAGCTTGCCAAGCGGCCTGGGCTCGTCCAGCGCAGAACTGAGCGCCTATGTCGCCCCGCCGCCTAACATCTCGCCGAGCGCTGCCTGGAGGAGAAGGCGGGCGCCGGCGGCCCGCAGCGGCGTGGATGGGACGGCTATGCCGCCCCGTGGCGGCTTCAGTCTGGACGCTCGGAAGGAGAGCTTGATCCTCCCCAGCTGAATTGGTCCACCCTTATGGTTAGTAGGAGGAGGACCAGAGATGGCAAACAAGCACCACAGGCCAGAAGAGATCGTCGCGAAGCTGCGACAGGTTGAGGTTCTGGTTGGTCAAGGCATGACGCGGATCGATGCGATCCGGGAGATCAGCATCACTGAGCAGACCTATTACCGCTGGCGCAAGAAGTATGGCGGTATGGGCGCCGATCAACTTCGCGAGCTTAAACGCCTTCAGAAAGAGAACGAGCGGCTGCGCCGTGCAGTCTCCGACCTGACGCTGGATAAGTTGATTCTGACGGAGACGGCCAAGGGAAACTTCTGAGCCCCGCGCGCCGGCGACGCTGCATCGACAGGGTCCGGCAGGCGCATAGGGTGTCTGAGCGCCGCGCCTGCCGGGTCCTGGGTCAGTACCGTTCCACCAAACGCCATGTCCCCCGCGGCCGGGACGACGAGGTACGCCTGGTCGCCGACATGGTGGAACTGGCCCGGCAGTACGGGCGTTACGGCTACCGGCGGATTGCGGCCCTGCTGCGCGAAGCCGGCTGGTCTGTCAGCGACGGGCGTATTGAGCGGCTGTGGCGGCGTGAGGGGCTAAA
>JBNKHC010000289.1:0-20941 GCA_050290145.1 Kiloniellaceae bacterium
GAGTTCCTGCAGTCGCAGATCGAGGTCGGCACCAGCAAGTGCGAGACCGTCGGCCAGGCGGCCGAGGAGCTGGCGCAGATGCGCCGCATCATCGCCAAGGTGGCAGCCGACTACGGCCTGGCGCCCATTGCCGCCTCGACCCATCCTTTCGCCCAGTGGGACGCGCAGAAGCACACCCGCAAGGAGCGCTACGACGGCCTGGCCCGCGACATGCAGGCGGTGGTGCGGCGTCTCCTCATCTGCGGCATGCACGTGCACGTCGGCCTGGACGACGACGAGCTGCGCATCGACCTGATGCAGCAGGCCAGCTATTTCCTGCCGCACCTGCTGGCGCTCTCCACCTCCTCACCCTTCTGGCGCGGCGAGGTGACGGGCCTCAAGTGCTACCGCCTCTCGGTCTTCCACGAACTGCCGCGCACCGGCCTGCCGGAGAGCTTCGACAGCTTCGGCGAGTACCAACGCCACCTCGATGTCATGGTGCACGCCGGCCTGCTGGAGGACGGCACCAAGATCTGGTGGGACCTGCGGCCCTCGGCGCGCTTTCCGACCCTGGAGATGCGCATTGCCGACATCTGCACCGACGTGGCCGACGGCGCCACCATCGCCGCCGTCTACGTCAGCCTGATGCGCATGCTCTACGTGCTGAAGCGCAACAACCAGCGCTGGCGCAAGTACTCCAACATGCTGATCGAGGAGAACCGCTGGCGCGCGCAGCGCTACGGCATCGACGAAGGGCTGGTGGACTTCGGGCGCGGCGAGATCGTGCACTATGCCGACCTGCTGGAGGAGATCATCGCCCTGACCTCGGAGCACGCCAAGGCGCTGGACTGCCTGAAGGAGGTGGAGCACGCGCGCGAGATCCTGCGCCGCGGCACCTCGGCCCACCGCCAGCTCGCGATCTTCAACGAGGCCTGCTACGAGGGCGCCGACAAGCACGAGGCGCTGAAGCAGGTGGTGGACTTCCTCATCGAGCAGACCGTGGCCTAGGCCCGCCCTGGAAACATCGCTGCCGGCGCCCCAGATTCCCTGAAAAGAGTCGGATTGCCTGGCCAAGAAGGAGAGATGATACCGATGGACGAGAAGACACGCACCGAACTGGAAGCCGCGGCCTTCCGCACTCTGGTCGAGCACCTGCGCGAGCGCACCGACGTGCAGAACATCGATATGATGAACCTCGCCGGCTTCTGCCGTAATTGCCTCAGCAAGTGGTACCTGGCGGCCGCCGAGGAAAAGGGCCTGGAGATGGACTATGCCGCCGCCCGCGAGCTGATCTACGGCATGCCCTACGAGGAGTGGAAGGAAAAGTACCAGACCGAGGCGACCGCCGAGCAGAAGGCCGCCTTCGCCGAGAGCCATAAGGAACACGGCTGAAGGCCGGGTTATCCCCGTTTTGCACCCTCTATCGGCGTTGTCAGGGCCGGGTCCGGCGGCTAGTCTCGGCGCCCTTCGATAGGGTCGAATCCCGCAAGAATTAGGAGTTTATGCATGGCTGATGCTGGCGGCATTGGGGCGGACCGTCTGCGGTCTTTCGTCGAGCGCATCGAGCGCCTGGAAGAAGAAAAGGCGGCGCTGACCGCCGACATCCGCGAGGTCTATTCGGAGGCCAAGGGCGAGGGCTTCGACACCAAGGTGATGCGCCAGGTCATCCGCCTGCGCAAGATGGACTCCGGCGACCGCCAGGAGCAGGAAGCCATCCTCGACCTCTACAAGCAGGCCCTGGGCATGCTGGGGTGATGTTGGGCTAGGGCTTTACAGCAACTGGCTCGCGGCCGTGCGGGCCAGCTTTTCGGCGCTTTCCACCTCGGTGCGTTCCCTCACCATCTCCTGGAACTCCTTCAGCAACGCCTGCTTTTCCTCGGGCGGCAGGGCTTCGAACTCTTCCTTGGTCAGGCCTTTCGATTTCAGGAAGGCCTCGAAATAGCGCTCCTCCGGCGTCTTGGACATGTAGTCCAGGAAGGCCTTCACGGCAGCCGAATCCTCTTCGTCTTCCGCTGACGCGTCCACCGCCGCCTCGCCGCTGCTGTCCTGCGCGATCTGCTGGGCATGGAACGCGGTCTCCGCCTGGCGGGGCTTCTGCAGCTGCGCTTGGGCTGCGGCGATATCGGCGGAGGCTGCCGTGCCTTCAGCTTCGGCTTGGCCCTCCGGGGCGCTGCGCGGCGCCATCATGGCAGTCAGGGCTCTCTGGACCTCCTCGCTCCGGTCCTGCGGCCTCATGCCGGGGCGGTCGGCCGGCCAGGACGCATTCTGGCTGGGGTAAAGGCCGTAGTCTGTGGAGATCATGGGTCGGGGGCTCCCGCTTCGTCAGCAACTGTGGCGTCAATTCAGCATGCAACAATCGCGCCAGATACAGGCTTAACCGGCGTTTACCCTGGCCCGGCGCGGACCGCTTCGGGCGGCTTCGCAGGAACCGTCCGCGGGGGCATGTCGTCGGGCTGTCGGCGGCGGCTGAAGCCGCTTCTTGCCCGGCAAAACCTGCCTGTCGGGAGCAAAAGAGTTCGGCACCATTGACGATTTTGGCCGCGCCCGACGATACTCCTCCCATGAGCAAGGAACGCAACGACGAGACGGTCTTGCGCCGTCATCACGACATGGGCGGCCTGCCCGCCGGGCCGGTGGAGCAGGGCGAGCACGACTACGCCCCCTGGGAGAAGCGGGTCGACGCCATCCTGCGCCTGCTGGCCGACCCCAAGCGCGGCGTCATCACTGTGGACGAGCTGCGCCGCGGCATCGAGGAGCTGGGGCCCGGCGCCTACGACGAGATGAGCTACTACGAGCGCTGGATCGCCTCGGTCACCAACAACCTCCTGGAAAAGGGCGTCATCACCGTGGACGAGCTGGGCCGCCGCATGGCGGAGATCAGCGCAGCCTGGCCGGCCGGCACGGTCGATGAGGCTCAGGGGGAGAAGAAGCCGTGAGCACACGCTTTTCCGTCGGCGAGACCGTGAAGGTGCGCGCCGCGTTTCCGCCGGGCCACGTGCGCACGCCCTTCTTCGTGCGCGGCAAGACCGGGCGGGTGACGGCGGTGCTGGGCCCCTACCGCAATCCGGAGGAGCTGGCCTACGGGCGCTCGGGCGAGCCGGCCCTGCCGCTCTACCGGGTGATCTTCGACACCGCGGAGCTATGGGACGACTACCAGGGGGCCGAGAAGGACACCACGGTGGTCGACATCTACGAGAACTGGCTGGAGGCGCCCTGATGGCCCACGATCACGAGCATGGCCATTCGCACGGCGGGGGGCACCAGCCGCATCCTTTCCAGCCGGACCTGGAGGAAGCGCCGCTGACCCACTACCAGGTCATGACCCAGGCGGTCGGCGACCTGCTGGTGGAAAAAGGCGTCTTCAGCGCCGACGAGCTGCGCGCCATGGTGGAGGCCATCGACGCCAAGAGCCCCGCCGCCGGCGCCCGCATGGTGGCGCGCGCCTGGGCCGATCCGGACTTCAAGGCGCGCCTGCTGGAAGACGTGAACAAGGCGGCGGAGGAGCTGGGCATCGATGCAGGCGGCATCCCGATCCGCGCCGTCGAGAACAGCCCCGGCGCGGAGGGCAAGGGGGGTGTGCACAACGTCATCGTCTGCACGCTCTGCTCCTGCTACCCGCGCCTGCTCATCGGCCTGCCGCCGGACTGGTACAAGTCGCGCAGCTACCGCAGCCGCACGGTGCGCGAGCCGCGCCAGGTGCTGGCGGAGTTCGGCACCACCCTGCCCGACGATGTCGAGGTCCGGGTCCACGACTCCACCGCCGACCTGCGCTACATGGTCCTCCCGGCCCGCCCGGCCGGCACCGAGGGCTGGGATGAGGAGGCGCTGGCCGGGCTGGTCACCCGCGACTGCATGATCGGCGTCACCCTGCCGAAGAACCCGGGCGCGTAAGCTGCAATGACCTTCCGGGGCCTGCTGCTGGACCTGGAAGGCGTGCTGCACCAGGGCGATACGCCGATCCCCGGCGCCGCCGAAGCGCTGAAAGACCTCCAGAACAGCGGCCTCACCATCCGCTACCTCACCAACACCACGACGCGCCCGCGCCGCGCCATCGCCGAGCGCCTGCAGGCGATGGGTTTTGCCATCGGGACGGAGGAGGTCTTCTCCCCGCCGGCCGCCGCCGCGCGGCTGCTCGCGGAGCTGGAGGCGAAGCGAATCCATCTCGCCGCCGCGCCGGAGCTGGCCGAGGACCTGGCCGGCTTCGAGATCGTCGAGGAAGGCGCGGTCGACGCCGTGGTGATGGGCGACCTCTACCAGGACTTCACCTGGGACCGCCTGAACGGCCTGTTTCAGCAGCTTGCCGCCGGCGCGCAACTCGTCGCCCTGCACAAGAACCGCGTCTCCCGGCGGGAGGAGGGGATCTCCCTCGACCTCGGCCCCTTCGTCGCGGCGCTGGAATACGCCGCCGGGGTGGAGGCCCGCGTCGTCGGCAAGCCCGCCAGGGACTTCTTCGGCCTGGCGCTGGGCAGTCTCGGCCTGGCGCCACAGGAGGTGCTCATGGTTGGCGACGACATCGAGGCCGACATCGGCGGCGCGCTGGCCGCAGGCCTCGCCGCGGTGCAGGTCAGGACTGGCAAGTACCGCCCCCGGGACGATGAGCATCCGACGGTGACGCCGACGGCGCGGATCGCGTCGATCGGAGAGTTGGACGGCTGGCTCGCAAGGCAGGCGGGCTGAGCGCCGGGGTTAGCCCGCTTCCTTCGGCACCAGGGCCTCGTCCATGGCCTGGGCGCGGCGGTAGGCCTCGCGGTTGGTGGCGCGAGCAGCGTAGTCGGCGAAGCCCGGGCGCTCCTCCAGGGAGCCGAACTGCAGGCCCCAGCCGATGTGGGCGCCCAGGTAGAGGTCGGCGGCGGAGAAGCGCTCGCCGGTGACGTAGCCCTCCACCGGGACGATCTTCTCCAAAGCGTCCAGCATGCGCGTGAAGCTGCCGTAGCCGGACATGCCCTGGTTCTGCTCGCCCTCCGGCTCGAAGCCGAAATGGTGGTTGGTGGTCGCCGCCTCGATGGGGCCGGCGGTGAAGAAGAGGGCACGGTAGTAGCTGCCGCGCTGGGCCGGTGGCGGGGCCAGTCCGGCCTCGGGAAAGGCGTCGGCCAGATAGGCGACGATGGCGGCGCACTCGCTGACGATCTGGTCGCCGTGGCGGATCGCCGGCACCTTGCCCAGGGGATTGATCGCCAGGTAGTCCGGCGTCCGCATGGCCGGGCCGTAGTCGACGATCTCCACCTTATAGGGGCAGCCGATTTCCTCCAGCATCCAGCGCGCGATGCGCCCGCGCGACATGGGGTTGGTGTAGAGAATGACGTCCTGGCTCATCCGGGGTCTCCGCCTGCTTTTCTTGGGGGATCCGGAGACTAGCGACAGGCGCAGGGTGCGTCATCCTGACAAGCTCCTGCACCCTGACGAAGGCTGTCAGGAGCGCAAGTTCCGGATACAAGCGCCGGATAGAGAGGGCGGGCTCATCCTGCTCTGTTCCGACCGGTCCTGCGCCATGGGGCGCGGGTGAAACCGGGTAGGAGCAGATCATGAAAGCATTGGACGGCAAGGTCGCCATCGTTACCGGCGCCAGCTCGGGGATCGGGCGGGCGACGGCGCTGCTGTTCGCGGCCGAGGGCGCCAAGGTGGTGGCGGCGGCGCGGCGCAAGCAGGAACTGGACGCCCTGGTGGCGGAGATCGTCGCGGGCGGCGGCCGCGCGGTCGCCGTGGCCGGCGACGTCAGGGACGCCGCCCATGCCGAGGCGCTGGTCGCCACGGCCAGGGAACAGTTCGGCGGGCTCGACGTCGCCTTCAACAACGCCGGCACGCTGGGGGCCATGGGGACGGTCGGGGAGGTCTCCCTGGAGGGCTGGCACGACACCCTGGAGACCAACCTCACCGGCGCCTTCCTGGCGGCCAAGTATCAGGTCCCGGCGATGATCGAGCACGGCGGCGGCTCGCTGATCTTCACTTCCACCTTCGTCGGCCACAGCGCCGGCATGCCCGGTATGGCCGCCTACGCGGCCAGCAAGGCGGGGCTGGTCGGGCTGACCCAGGTGCTGGCGGCGGAGCACGGGGCGCAGGGCATCCGTGTTAACGCGATCCTGCCCGGCGGCACCGACACGCCCATGGGCCGCACGGTGGCCGACACGCCGGAGACCTTGGCTTTCGTCGAGGGATTGCACGCCCTGAAGCGCATCGCGGCGCCGGCGGAGATCGCCCGCGCGGTGCTCTACCTGGCCTCCGACGCCGCCAGCTTCATGACCGGCGCCGCCATGCTGGTCGACGGCGGCGTCTCGATCTGCCGGACCTAGCCGCCGGCTTTCAGCTGTGCCCGCGCCTCGCGGAAGGAAACCAGGCGGCGCTGCGTCTCGTCCCAAAGGGCGAGGCGCACGCAGCCGAGGCTCTGGCGCAGGGTCAGGCGGCTGACGCCCTTCAGCTCCGGAAAGTCGCGCAGGACCCGCGACAGGCGGTAGAAGGGGATGCGGCTGGAGAGGTGATGGACGTGGTGCATGCCGATGTTGGCGGTGAACCAGCGCAGCACGCCCGGCAGGTCGTAGTGGGAGCTGCCGCGCAGTGCCGCCTCGCTCAGGCTCCACTCGCCTTCCTCGGCCCAGTAGGTCTTCTCGAACTGGTGTTGCACGTAGAACAGCCAGACGCCCAGCGCGGCGGCGCAGAGCGTGATCGGCAGCTGCACCAGCAGGAAGGGGCCGCTGCCGACCAGCCAGATGAGGCCGCCGACCAGGGCGGCGGTCGCCAGGTTGGTCGCCATGGCGCTGACCCAGGCCTGTCGCCGGTTGCGGCTTTGGCCGAAGGGAAAGCGGTGGCGCAGCACGAAGAGGTAGACCGGCCCGATACCGAACATCACCAGGGGATTGCGGTACAGGCGGTAGCGCAGGCGGCCCCAGAAGGTGAGGGCGCGGTACTCGCCCAGCGTCAGGGTGTCGATGTCGCCGACGCCGCGGCGGTCCAGGTTGCCGGCGCCGGCGTGGTGAATGGCGTGGGCACGGCGCCAGGCGTCGTAGGGTGTCAGCGTCAGCACGCCGAGGGCCCGGCCGACCCAGTCGTTGGCGAGGCGGTGGCGGAAGAAGGCGCCGTGGCCGCAGTCGTGCTGGATCATGAAGAGCCGCACCAGCAGGCCGGCGGCGATCAGCGAGGGCAGCAGCGATAGCTGCCAGTAGCCCAGGTGAATGGCCGTCCAGGCCAGGGCCCAGAGCCCCGCGAAGGGCAGGAAGGTGATGGCAATTTCAAGAATGCTGCGGGTGTGGCTCGGCTCCCGGTAGGGCGCCAGGGTGCGGGTCCAGTTCCGCGGCTCAGGTGATGAGGCCGCGGGCGAAGCCGGGCTGTGCTGCTGCTGTCGGGTCAAGTCTCTAGTTTCGTTGCCGTTTTCGCGGGCGGGCGCCGCCGGGCGCCGCCATGTTTTCCGGAGAGCTTGCGGCATTAAGGTGAAGATACCGATAAGCCGACCCGGAAGTAAAAGGAGCCGCCCCTGTCTCCAGGTGGCGGCTCCCGAGCGCAGATAGCGGCCTTGGCAGGCCGCTAGCGCGCTACTCTGCCTCGATCGTGCTGACGGCAGTCTTGCCGCTGCGCTGATCGATCTCGGTGTCAAACTTCACCTTCTGGCCTTCACGCAGGCTGTGGATGCCGGCGCGCTCCAGGGCAGTGGCGTGGACGAAAACGTCCTTCTGGCCGTCTTCCGGCTGGATGAAGCCGTAGCCACGCTGGTCGTTGTAGAACTTCACGGTGCCCGTAATCATGGTATTTGCCTTTCACTAACGGGTTGCACGTGGGTGCGGGCGCACGAGAATTCGTCGCCGCAGTCCCGGGTCGTCGATTTTGGAGAGATAGTCTGAAACGTGCGCGCCCGTCAGTGACGTGGCGTAGCGGCCCAGTCAGTCGGCCAATATCGTCAGGAGATACATAGGCACTTTCCGCGCCGCTTGCAAGATGATCCCTGCAAGCTCTTGCGCGGCCAAGCCTAATCAGGCCTGCATAAGGGCCCGGCGTCGGCCTAGAATGGAGGCTTCGCCGTCGTATCAGCCGTTTAAGAGGACCGCCGCGCATGCCCATGGAAAGCGAAATCGACGATCTGGTCCGCCGTCTGGTCAGCCTGGAGGACGAGCTGGAACGCAAGCTGGAGGCCCAGCGCTCCAGGTTCCAGTACCACATAGAGAAAGAGCGGGCGGTTTTCGAGGAAAGTGTGCTGCGCCAGCACCGCAAGATCCGCATCGGCATTCTGACCTTTCTTCGCAGGTCGCCCCTGGCGACCCTGATCGTGGCGCCGGCGGTCTACGGCCTCATCGTGCCGCTGGTGCTCATGGATTTGAGCGTCACCGTCTTTCTCTGGATCTGCTTTCCCGCCTGGGGCATGGAGCGGGTGCGGCGCGCCGACTACGTCATCGTCGACCGCCACCGCCTGGCCTACCTGAACGGCATCGAGAAGCTGAACTGCGCCTACTGCGGCTATGCCAACGGCGTCATCGCCTACGCCCGCGAGGCGGCCAGCCGCTCGGAGCAGTACTGGTGCCCGATCAAGCACGCCCTGCGGGTGCGCTCTCCGCACAGCCGCTACCGCCGCTTTATCGACTATGGTGACGCCGAGGGCTTCCGTGACCAGCTCGACGCGCTGCGCGCCGAGGTGCGCCGGGGACAGGGCACCCCGGCGGGGCGGCGGCGGGAGCGGAACGACAACTGAGGGGTGCCGCAGGGCTCACGCGCACCGCGTTACCCCCTTTCTGTCCCTGCCACGCCGCGAGGAAGGCTGGTAAGCTCGCGCGGCGCTGGGTTCAGCGTCCTGCAAGACAAGGGGGAGGACAGCCATGGCTGTGAACATCTATTTCGGCACCAACCGCAAAATCACCGGCGGGGCCAACCCGGAGATCGGCGAGGACTTCCACCCCAACCTGGACGAGCTGCGCTTCGGCAAGGTCAGCTTTGCCGGCAAGGACCTCTACAAGAAGGACCTCGACAGCTTCATCAACAGCGGCCAGATCACCCTGGCCCCGGAGCGCCTGGACAAGGAAGACGCCGACAAGTCGAAGCTCGGCAGCAAGGCGGTCTTCGACGAGGTGCGCGCCGAGATGCTGAAGAAGGGTGACGCCCTGATCTTCGTGCACGGCTACGACCACACTTTCCGCGAGGCGGCGGGGCGCGCCGTACAGTTGCAGCAGTGGCTGGCCGCCGGCGGCAAGGACCTGACTCTGCTGCTCTTCACCTGGCCCTCCGCCGGGGCCGGGGTGGGGGTGCGCACCTACCACGACGACCGCAAGCGGGCTGAGACCTCGGGCCTGGCCCTGGGCCGGGCGATCCTCAAGGCCACGGATTTCATCCGTAACACCCCGCGCGGCGAGCGCTGCGACGGACGCATTCACCTGATGTGCCACTCCATGGGCAACTGGGCCCTGCGCGGCGCGGTGCAGGCCATGCGTACCTTCGTCGGCAACAACATCCCGCCGCTGTTCGACGAGGTCATTCTGGCCGCCGCCGACGAGGACGACGACACCCTGCAGGCGGGCCACAAGATCGCCCCGCTGCTGCGCGGCAGCCGGCGCCTGACGGTCTACTACAACCACCAGGACCTGGCCCTGAAGGCCAGCGACTACGCCATGGGCAACCCGGACCGCCTGGGCCGCAGCGGCCCGCGCGGCGCGGAGGGGCTCTCCTCGAAGGTCTCGGTGGTCAATGTGGCGCCGAAGGTGATCTGGGAGGCCAAGGGCGCCAACGGCTGGACCGCCGACCCCACGGGCCACCAGTATTTCCGCAACAACGCCCGGGTGCGCCAGGACATCGTCCAGGTGCTGCAGGGCAAGCTGGACGAGGATTTCGCCACCGCCAAGGAACGCCGCAAGAACGACTTCGGCGACTATTGGCGGCTGGTCTAGGCGTCCGGCTAGAGTTTACCAGTCTGTTCTTGTAGATTTGCTTGCAGACTCGTGACGTCCGGGGTACCCCATCTTCGGGCGGCCGGAATGGCTGGCCGGCGCCCGGGAAAACGCAAGCAATGGATCGCACCATGAAACTTTGGCCGCGGATGAAGCTGCAGATCGGCTGGGGGGATCTTGCCGCCGGCGGCCTTGCCTGCCTTACGGCCGGCAAGCGGGAAGACCTGGTCGCCCGCGCCGAGTCCTACTGGCCCGGGGAGGACACCCTGCTGGCCTTCTCCGTGCGCAGCGGTTTCGACCTGCTGCTGCAGGCCCTGGAGCTCGATCCCGGCGACGAGATCATCTTTTCCGCCATGAATATCAACGGCATGGTGAACATCGTCCGGCGCGAGGGCTATCTGCCGGTGCCCATCGACTTCGACCTGGACAGCCTGACGCCGACGGTGGAATCCCTGGAGCGGGCAATCACCCCGCGCTCCAAGGTGCTGATCGTCGCCCACCTGTTCGGCTGCCGCCTGCAGTTCGACCACCTGATCGACGCCGCCCACGAGGCGGGCCTCATCGTCGTCGAGGACTGTGCCCAGGTGTTCAACGGCCTCGACTACCCGGGCAACCCCAAGGCCGACCTCACCATGTTCTCCTTCGGCCCGCTGAAGAATGCCACGGCCCTGGGCGGCGCCCTGATGAACGTGCGCAAGCCGGACCTTCTGGAGAAGATGCGCGCCATCCAGACGGGCTATCCGATCCAGCCGACCAAGCGCCAGGCCAAGCGGGTCCTGCAGTTCGCCGGTCTCAAACTCCTGTCCCTGCCATTGGTTTTCGGCCTCATGCAGCAGTTCTATGCGCTGCAGGGCAAGGACTTCGAGGACCAGGTGTCGGAGAAGGTGCGCAACGTCGCCAAGTACAAGAAGGCCAAGAGCCTGCGCATCCGCCCCTCGGCGGCATTGACTGCGCTGCTGTGCCGCCGCCTGGAGCGTTTCGACCTTGCGGTGCTGGAGCGCCGGGCGACCAAAGGCAGGCGCCTGCGGGAGCTGCTGGACGGTTGCATGACGCTGCCGGGCCAAGGCAACACCCATCACGACTACTGGGCCTTCCCGGCCGTGATCGAGGAAGCTTTGCCGTTTATCGCCGCGATGCGCCGCGAGGGCTTCGATGCTGCCAACCTGCCGCGCAACCAGGCTGTCGCCGCGCCGGAGGACCGCCCGGAGCTGGAGCCCCACGTGGCCGCAGAGTTGCTGAGCAAGCTGATCATCCTGCCGTGCTACGACGACATGCAGGACAGCGAGCTGCAGCGCATGGCCGAGCTGGTGCGCCGGCTGGTGCCGGCGGCGGAGCCGATGCCCGCCCGGGCGGCTGAATAGGGAGAGAGGTAAAGATGCAACTGGCCGACAATTTCCGCGCCACGCGCCGCAAGAAGGTCAAGAAATTCGGCAAGCGGCTGATCCGCCGCCTGCGCGGCTTCCTCGCCGAGCAGTCCCTGGTCAGCAACGATCCGGTGATTGACCCCGCAGAGTTCTCCTTCCTGAAGCCCTTCGAGGAGCATTGGCAGGAGATCCATGACGAGCTGACGAAGATCCTGGTCCACAAGGAGAGCGTGCCGGCCTTCGAGGAGGTCTCCTCCGACCAGAAGCGCATCGCCAAGGGCCAGCAGTGGCGCACCTTCATCCTCTACGGCTTCGGTTCCAAGCTGGAGAAGAACTGCGCCCACGCTCCATTTACCACCCGGCTGCTGGAACAGGTGCCGACCCTGCAGACGGCCTGGTTCTCGATCCTGGAACCCGGCTACCACATCACCGCGCACAAGGGTGTCACCAAGGGCATCCTGCGCGTCCACCTGGGCCTCGTCGTGCCGGACGACCGCGAGAACTGCTACATGCGGATCGAGGACCAAAGATATCCATGGGAGCCGGGCAAGCTGATCGTCTTCGACGACACCTACGACCACGAGGTCAGGAACGATACGCCGCAGGAGCGGGTGGTGCTGCTGTTCGATTTCGTGCGCCCCATGCGCTTCTGGGGCCGGGTGTTGAACTGGATCTTCATCCAGGGCCTGAAGATGACCGCCTATTACCAGGAGCCCAAGGCGCGCATGAAGGGCTTCGAGGAGCAGTTCGAGGCGGCGACCCGCCGGGCCGACCGCATCCTGGAAGGCATGGGCGACGAAGCGACTGCGCAGCGCTAGATCAATCTGAAAGGTTCAAGCGACCCGCGTCCGTCTGGGCGCGGGCTGCTCCAGGCCGCGGGCTGCCTCTCCGGTCCCGCGGGGCGCAGATCAGAAGAGATACTTGATCCCGGCCATGACCGAGTGGCTCTGGTACTCGACGTCCAGGCCCTGGAATTTCGCGTCCTCGGTGATCAGGAAGCGGTAGTCCAGCGAGACGGCAAGATGCTCGTCGAACTGGTAGCCGAGCCCGCCGCCGAGCTGGCCGCCGATGACAAAGTCGCTGTCGTTGTCGAAGCTGACCCCGCCGATCGACGCATCTTTGATATCGATGTGAATGCCGCCGAAGCCGCCACCGGCATAGGGCATGAAGCCGCTGTCCCCGATCTGCCAGTTGAGCCAGCCATTGGCCATCCAGACGAAGGACTGCACATAGCCGCTGCTGGTAGACGAGAATCCTGAGGCCGAGAATTCATCGGCGTCGTTGTAGCGGTAGGAAAATTCGCCTTCGGCATCGATGGAGAGATTGTCTGTCAAGCCGAAGCGATAACCGAGGACGCCACCGACCACAAAGCCGGTGTCGGTCGAGGCCTCGCCGTCGATTCCGCCTCCGTCGATATCGCTGTCCTGCAGGAAGTTGGCGCCGCCGTGGGCGCCGAAATAGAACTGCGCATTGGCCGCCGAGGTCGCGGCGAGCAACAGTCCCAGGGATGTACAAATTGCGGTCAACAACCGTCGCATCTGGCCCCCCGAGCCTGGATAAAATGCAAAACGGGATTGAGCGGGCTTCCCTGCCACTCTCGCAGAAGTCTATGCGCGACAGGGTTGCCGATACAACAGATAATCAGTGTGGAAGTTCCGCGACCACCGTGAGACAGGCGTTGCGGTCTATTCGGCAGCGCTCTTGTGACGCAGGGTCGGGTCGCGAAAGGCGGCGAGCAGGTCGGCCTCGCAGGTCTTGGCCGCCTTCACATGGCCTTCCTTCACGTGGCCGAAGCCGCGGATCTTCTCCGGGATCGAGGCCAGTTCCACCGCCAGCGCGTGGTTGTCCGGGGTGAGGTTCGCCAGTACCTCCTCCAGCAGCGCCTCGTAGTCGGCGATGAGCTTGCGCTCCATCCTGCGCTCGGCGCTGTAGCCGAAGATGTCCAGCGGAGTTCCGCGCAGGCCCTTGAGCTTCGCCAGGCCGTTCAGGACCGGCAGCAGCCAGGGACCGAACTCCTGCTTGACCAGGTGACCCGTGTCGGGGTCGCGTTGGGCGAAGAGCGGCGGGGCCAGGTGGAAGGAGAGCTTGTAGTCGCCGGCGAACTGTTCGCTGAGACTGCGGCGGAACTCCGGCGCGCTGTACAGCCGCGCCACCTCGTACTCGTCCTTCACCGCCAGCAGCTTGAAGTAATAGCGCGCCACGGCTTCGCCAAGGCCGCCGGCGCCCGGCGCCTGCGTCGCCTCGGCCTGGCGGGCCTTCTCGACCAGGGCCTTGTAGCGCTCCGCATAGGCAGCGTCCTGGTAGGCGGTCAGGAAGTCCGCGCGGCGGCCGATGATTTCGTCGAGGCTTTGGGAGAGATGATGGCTGTTCGGCTCGGCGCGCGGCGACACGATCTTCTCCACCGCCGCCAGGTCATGGGCGGCGCGGCGGCCCCAGAGGAAGGCGGCCTTGTTGGCCTCCACCGCCACCGCGTTCAGTTCGATGGCCTTGTCGATGGCCTCGCCGGAGAGCGGCACCAGGCCTTTCTGCCAGGCGTAACCCAGCATGAAGAGGTTGGTGGCGATGGAATCGCCGAGCAGCGCCGTGGCGATGCGCGTTGCATCCAGGAATTCGGCGCCGCCGGGGCCGGCCGCTTCGGCGATGAGATGCTCCATCTCGCCGCCGGGGAAGGCCAGGTCGGGATTGCGGGTGAAATCGCCGGTCATGACCTGGTGGCTGTTGATGATCGCGCGCGTGCGCCCGGCCGCCATCTTCGACAGCGCCTCGTAGCCGGAGGCCACCACCAGATCGCAGCCCAGCACCAGGCGGGCGCTGCCGGCGGTGATACGCACCGCGTGGATGTCCTGCGGGGTCGGCGCCAGGCGCACGTGGCTGACCACCGCGCCGCCCTTCTGCGCCAGGCCGGCCATGTCGAGCACCGAGCAGCCGCGGCCCTCCAGGTGCGCGGCCATGCCCAGCAATGCGCCGATGGTCACCACGCCGGTGCCGCCGACGCCGGTGACGACGATGCCGAAGGGCGCCTCGAGGGCCGGCACCTGCGGCTCGGGCAGGGCCTCCCAAGGGCCACTCGCTGCGCCGCCGCCGCCTTCCTTCTGCTGCTTGCGGATCTTGCCGCCATGCACGGTCACGAAGCTGGGGCAGAAGCCCTTCACGCAGGAAAAGTCCTTGTTGCAGGACGACTGGTCGATGGCGCGCTTGCGGCCGTACTCGGTTTCCACCGGCACCACGGAGACGCAGTTGGACTGCACCGAGCAGTCGCCGCAGCCTTCGCAGACCTGCTCGTTGATGAAGGCCCGCTTGGGCGGATCGGGGTAGCGGCCGCGCTTGCGGCGGCGGCGCTTCTCGGCGGCGCAGGTCTGGTCGTAGACCAGAACGGTGACGCCTGCCGTTTCGCGCAGCTCCTTCTGCACCCGGTCCAGGTGGTCGCGATGCTCGATCTCCACACCCGGCGCCCAGTTGACGCCCAGGGGATACTTGTCCGGCTCGTCGGTCACAACGACGATGCGCTGCACGCCCTCGGCGGCGCACTGGCGGGTGATCATCGCGGGGTCGAGCGGACCGTCCACCGACTGGCCGCCGGTCATGGCCACCGCGTCGTTGTAGAGGATCTTGTAGGTGATGTTGACGCCGGCGCCGACGGCCGCGCGGATCGCCAGGATGCCGGAGTGGAAATAGGTGCCGTCGCCCAGGTTGACGAAGACGTGCTTGGTCTTGGAGAAGGGCGCCTGGCCGATCCAGGTCGCACCCTCGCCGCCCATCTGGGTGAAGGTCTCCGTATGGCGGTCCATCCACTGCACCATGTAGTGGCAGCCGATCCCCGCCAGGGCGCGGCTGCCTTCGGGCACCTTGGTGGAGGTGTTGTGCGGGCAGCCGGAGCAGAAGTAGGGCACGCGGGCCAGCGGCGCGCTGCCGGCCTCCATGGCCTTTTCCTTATCGGTGAGGAAGCGCAGGCGCTGCTCGATGTCCTCGCTGCTGTGAAAGCGGGCGATGCGCCTGGCGATGGCGCGGGCGATGCGCGCCGGGGTCAGCTCGTCGATCGAGGGCAGCATCCAGTCGCCTTCCTCGTCGAACTTGCCGACGATGCGCGGGCGCACATCGGCGCGCCAGTTGTAGAGCTGCTCCTTCACCTGGTTCTCGATGATGGCGCGCTTCTCCTCGACCACCAGGATCTCCTCCAGGCCCTCGGCAAAGCGGCGGATGCCCTCGCGCTCCAGCGGCCAGGACATGCCGACCTTGTAGACCGAAATGCCGATCTCCTCGGCGCGCTGCTGGTCGAGGCCCAGGTCGTCGAGCGCCTGGCGCACGTCGAGGTAGGCCTTGCCGGCGGTGATGATGCCGAAGCGGCGCTTGCCGTTGCCGATCACCTGGCGGTCCAGCTTGTTGGCGCGGGCGAAGGCCAGGGCGGCGTAGATCTTGTGGCGGTGCAGGCGCTCTTCCTGCTCCAGCGGGGTGTCAGGCCAGCGGATGTGGAGGCCGCCCGGCGGCATCTCGAAGTCTTCCGGCAGCACGATCTGGGTGCGCGCCGGGTCGACGTCGACGCTGGCCGAGGATTCGACCGTCTCGCCGATGGTCTTGAAGCCCACCCAGCAACCGGAAAAGCGGCTCATGGCCCAGCCATAGAGGCCCATGTCCAGGAATTCCTGCACCCCGGCCGGGTTGAGCACCGGGATCATGAGATCCTGGAAGGTCAGCTCGCACTGGTGCGCGGTGGTGGAGGACTTGGCGGTGTGGTCGTCGCCGGCCAGCAGCAGTACGCCGCCGTGCCTGGAGGAGCCGGCCATGTTGCCGTGGCGCAGCACGTCGCCGGAGCGGTCGACGCCCGGGCCCTTGGCGTACCACATGGCGAAGACGCCGTCGTAGTTGCAGTCGCCGAAGAGGTCGTTCTGCTGGGTGCCCCAGACGGCGGTGGCGGCCAGGTCCTCGTTGACCCCGGCCTGGAAATGGATGTGGTGCTTCTTCAGGAATTCGGACGCGCGCGCCATCTGCTGGTCGACGCCGCCCAGGGGCGAGCCGCGATAGCCGGTGACGAAGGCGGCGGTGTTGAGGCCGGCGGCCAGGTCGCGCTGGCGCTGCATCATCGGCAGGCGCACCAGCGCCTGGGTGCCGGTCAGGAAGACGCGGCCGCGCTCCAGAGCGTATTTGTCGTCCAGGGAAACCGCCTGCAAAGCCATCATCCGTGTTCCTGCTTGCTGTTACGGCGCAACGTCTTCAGGTCTCAAGGAAAGGTTGAGCCCGATAGGGTAAATAAAAAGGTAATTTATGCTGACCTAATTCTCAATTTCTCAAAGCGATTGGCGGTGCAGAAAGCAAGGAAAGATCGGAATCCCGGACAGACTGAATCATATCGTAAGGTGCGGCCGCGCGGCCACGAAAGATTAAGCTGCGCCGGATTCCCGCCCCTGCCTCTGCTGCGCCGCAACACGGCATGCGGGCATTGCGGGACGGCGCGAAAGCGCCGTACCATCGCCGCCAACGGCACTTCACGCCGAGCCTTTAACAGGACGCCGGGGCAACCTAATTGATGGTTACAACCCGGCGCGGTAAGGGAGGCTTACGTTGTGGCAACGTAACGAGGGTGTGAAACATGTCGCAGGCTGCCAAGTCCCAGGATAAGTCCCAGGATCGGATCGCTGACGGCCTCTGGGAAAACCCCATGCAGACCGACGGCTTCGAATTTATCGAGTTCGCCGCCCCGGACCCGGAAGCCCTCGGGCGGCTGTTCGAGACCCTGGGCTTCACCGCCATCGCCAGGCACCGCTCCAAGGACGTCACGCTCTACCGCCAGGGCGATGTGAACTTCATCCTCAATGCCGAGCGCGACGGCTTCCCCAAGGCCTTCACCATGCTGCACGGCCCCTCGGTCTGCGCCATCGCCTTCCGGGTGAAGGACGCCGGCGCGGCCTGCAGGCGGGCCAGGGAACTGGGCGGCTGGGTGGTCGAGTCCACCGCCGGGCCGATGGAGCTGAACATCCCGGCGATCAAGGGCATCGGCGACTCGCTGATCTACCTGGTCGACCGCTACGGCGACAACGGCTCCATCTACGACGTGGATTTCAAGCCGCTGCCCGGCGTTGATCAGCACCCCAAGGGCGCGGGCCTGACCTACATCGACCACCTGACCCACAACGTCTACCGCGGCCGCATGAAGGAATGGGCGGACTTCTACGAGCGCCTGTTCAATTTCCGCGAGATCCGCTACTTCGACATCGAGGGCAAGCTGACCGGCCTGAAGTCCAAGGCCATGACCAGCCCCTGCGGCAAGATCCGCATCCCGATCAACGAGAGCTCCGACGACAAGTCGCAGATCGCCGAGTACCTGGAAGAGTACAAGGGCGAGGGCATCCAGCACATCGCGCTCGGCACCGACGACATCTACGCCTCGGTGGAGACTCTGAAGGCCGGGGGCGTCGCCTTCCAGGAAGGCGTGCCCGACACCTACTACGAGCAGGTCGACCAGCGCCTGCCGGGCCACGGCGAGGACCTGAAACGCCTCGCCGACAACAAGATCCTCATCGACGGCGCGCCGACCGAAGACGGCGGGCGCCTGCTGCAGATCTTCACCAAGAACGTCATCGGCCCGGTCTTCTTCGAGCTGATCCAGCGCAAGGGCGACGAGGGCTTCGGCGAAGGCAACTTCCAGGCGCTGTTCGATTCCATCGAGGAGGACCAGATCCGCCGCGGGGTGCTGAAGGCGGAAGGCTGATCTTCCTAGGGCGGAAGAGGGGAGAGTTAAAGGTTCGGTAAGGCCCGCGCGCGCATGCTCGGGCCCTGAGGTCGGTGCCGCAGAGTTTGATCGACGCTTTCCGCCCGAGAATCGCGAAGGGGCGGGAAGGGAGAGTGATCATGGGCAAGACGAGCGCCTACGAGTCGAAGATCCCCGACGCCAAGGGGATCATCCACTATTCCGACGCAGAGAACGCCGTCTGGCGTGACCTCTACGCGCGCCAGAAGGCCCTGCTGCCGGGGCGCGTCTGCAGCGCCTTCCTCAACGGCCTCGAGGCGCTGGAGCTGCCGGCCGACCGCGTGCCGCAGCTGAAGGAGGTCAACGGGCGCCTGCAGGAGATCGGCGGCTTCGGCGTCGAGCCGGTGCCGGCCCTCATCTCGCCCAAGCGCTTCTTCACCCTGCTGGCGGGCCGCAAGTTCCCGGCCGCCACCTTCATCCGCCGGCGCGAGGACTTCGACTACCTGCAGGAGCCCGACGTCTTCCACGAGATCTTCGGCCACTGTCCCATGCTGACCCTGCCGACCTACGCCGACTTCTTACAGATTTATGGGCAGACGGCATTGACGCTGGACAAGTCCTATCTCTGGATGATGCAACGTCTCTTCTGGTTCACCGTCGAGTTCGGGCTCATCGAGACGGAGGAGGGCACCCGCATCTACGGCGCCGGAATCGCCTCTTCGGCCGGCGAGACGCCCTACGCGGTGGAGAGCGCCAAGCCCGAGCGCCGGCCCTTCGATGCGCTGGCCGTGTTCCGCACGCCCTACCGCATCGACATCTTCCAGACCGTCTACTACGTGATCGACTCGGCCAAACAGCTCTACGACCTGGTCGCCAGCGACCTGGTGCCGCTCATGGACGAGGCCAAGCGCCTCGGCTCCCTGCCGCCGACCTTCCCGCCCAATGAAGAGGCCGGCGCGGCTTAGCTGCCGCGGCGGCGCGGGGTCACTGGGTATCGTTGTCAGTGTGCCGCAGGAACAGCCGTTCGCCGGCGAAAATCAGCACCATGCCGGCCGCGGCGGCGTAGATCACCAGTGCGTCGCTTCCGGCCTTGACGACCAAAATTGCGCCGAGCACGACGACATCCAGGGCGATGGCGGTGACCAGGATTGCCGGATTGGCGTTCACCTCCCGGCGCAGGCGCGTCAGAATGCCCCAATGCACCGCGATATCCATGACGATGTAGAAGATTGCGCCAAGTGAGGCGATGCGGCTGAGGTCGAAGAACACCGTCAGCAGCATCGCCGCGACGATGGTATAGACCAGGGTATGCTTCTGGATATCTCCAGGCATGCCGAAATGGCTGTGCGGCACCAGCTTCATGTCGGTCAGCATGGCGAGCATGCGCGACACCGCGAAGACGCTGGCGATGACGCCGGAGACCGTTGCGACGATTGCGAAGGCGACAGTGAACCAGAGACCGAAGCGTCCGAAGGCGGGACGCGCCGCCTCTGCCAGGGCGTAGTCGCGCGCCCGCACGATTTCATCGAGCCTCAGGTTGCCTGCCACTGCGAGGGCCACGAGCAGATAGATGACGACGCATACGAGGATCGAGAGCACGATGGCGCGCCCGACATTGCGGTGCGGATCGACGATCTCGCCGCCACTGTTGGTAATGGTGGTGAAACCCTTGAAAGCGAGCACCGCCAGGGCGACGGCGCCGAGAAAGCTCCCGGCCCCCGTTTCGGCCGGGGCGGCGGATAGGCTTTCGAAGCTGAAGCCGGAAAGCCACAGGCCGGCCAGGGCGAAGACGGCGATACCTGCGATCTTGAGGAAGGCCGTGAAGAAGGAAAGCGTCTGGATGACACGGTTGCCCAGGATGTTCACCACGAAGGCGAAGGCCAGAAGGGCGACGCCCAGCGCAGGCACCAGAAAACTGCTCTGCTCGACGTCAAAGAGCTGCAGCGTGTAGGTGCCGAAGGTGCGCGCGACCAGGCTCTCGTTGATGACCATGGAGAAATACATGAGCAGCGCGCAGGCGCCGGTCATCATGGTCTTGCCATAGGCCTTCTCCAGGAACATGGCGATGCCGCCCGCCGAGGGGTAGGCGTTCGACAGCTTAATGTAGGAGTAGGCGCTGAACGCGGAGACCAGCGCGGCGGCAAGAAAGGCTAGGGGAAACCAGCTACCCGCCAGTTCGGCCACCTGGCCGGTGAGCGCGAAGATGCCGGCGCCGATCATGACACCGGTTCCCATCGACACCGCGCCGAGCAGCGTCAGGCTGTTGGCGGCATAGTGGGCTGAGCGGTCGCCATCGGTCTGTGAGGAGCCGTCGTTAGACATCGTCCTGGGCGTCTCTCCTGTTCGAGGGTCGGCGGCACGGGAAACGCGGGCAGACGTACAGACAAGAACGCCCGCCGCGCCGCAAGGCGTCGCAGGCGTCATGTCTACCGAGCAAACGCGTCGGCCTACCCGGTCAGACGGTTATAGACCGCCGCGACCGCCCAGACCAAGAACCCACCCAGCAGGCTCCATAGGATCAAGCCGATGACAAATCCCGGCCAGTGCAGGGTCCACTGCGCGGCCCCGAGGTCGGCGTGCAGCATGTGCCCGCCCATTTGCATCATCAAGGCAGGAAGGGCGAGCACCAGAACGCTGCAGATGATCCAGACAACAGCTAAGATGATCGCGGTTGCGAGACCGAGCTTGTAGGCATCGAGTTTCATCGCCTCCTCCTTATGGAGACCCGAGGCCCCGATAAGCTTCGCCGGCAACCAGTCTGCCTAGTGGACGATCATGTCCCGATATTTTTCAGGCACCTGACTGATCGAAAGTTCCTGCTGTTCCGCCTCGTCGTGGGTGAAGGCGATGATGTCGGCCAGGTCCTGCCCGTTGAGGTCGATCATCGCGCCCAGCAGGTCCTCCTGCATTTCGGCCATCACCGGGGCGCCCCGCCACATGCGCGCCGCGAACTCGAAGGCGTTCATCGGTTCGGGCATGTCGGCCGCGTTGAGGGAGGGGCCGATCTCGCCGCCGACGCCATTGACGGAATGGCAGACGATACAGCCTTTTTCCAGAAACAC
>JBNKHC010000290.1:0-11397 GCA_050290145.1 Kiloniellaceae bacterium
GGCAGCTATGACCGAATATCTGCGCCTCGGCGTGAACATCGACCACGTGGCGACCATCCGCAACGCCCGTGGCGGCGGCCACCCCGACCCGGTCCGGGCTGCGCGAATGGCCGCCTCGGCCGGTGCCGACGGGATCACCGCCCATCTGCGCGAGGACCGGCGCCACATTTCCGACGAGGATATCGCCAGGCTGACGGCCGAAATCGATCTGCCGCTGAACCTGGAAATGGCGGCCACCGACGAAATGCTGGAGATCGCCCTGCGCCACCGCCCCCATGCCGCCTGCATCGTGCCGGAGCGGCGCGAGGAGCGGACGACCGAGGGCGGACTCGACGCAGCCGGCGGTCAAAACCACCTGCAGCGCTTCGTCGACAGCCTGAGAGACGCGGGCTCGCGGGTTTCGCTGTTTGTGGAGCCGGATTCCAAGCAGCTCGAGGCGGCGGTGCGTCTGGGAGCGCCGGTCGTCGAACTGCACACCGGGGCCTACTGCGATGCCTTTCTCGCGGACCCAGAAGGGCCGCAGACGAAGGTCCATCTCGAGCGCATCCGAGCGGCGGCGGCTCTTGCCGATGATCTGGGGCTGGAGTGCCACGCCGGGCACGGGCTGACTTTCGACACGGTGGGCTCTGTTGCCGTCATCCCGACCATTGCCGAGCTGAACATCGGGCACTTCCTGGTTGGAGAAGCGATTTTCAGCGGTCTCGACAGCGCCATCCGGCGGATGCGGGCACTGATGAACAAGGCCCGCGCCGAGGCCGGCGGCGCCCGCAGCGCCTAGCCGATGGGCGGATTTGCGGAGCAGCGGCGGTGATTCTGGGGCTGGGCAGCGATCTCATCGACATCAGGCGTATCGAGAAGACCCTGGAGCGCTTCGGCGAGCGCTTTACCGAGCGCGTCTTCACCGATATCGAGCGCACAAAGTCTGACCGGCGCGCCCAGCGGGCGGCCAGCTACGCGAAGCGTTTTGCCGCAAAGGAAGCCTGCGCCAAGGCGCTGGGCACCGGGGTGCCGCGGCGCGGCGTCCACTGGCGTGACCTCGGCGTGGTCAACCTGCCGAGCGGCAAGCCGACCATGGCATTGACGCGCGGCGCGGCTGAGCGCTTGGCTGAAATGACCCCAGCGGGTATGAAGGCCCAGATCGATGTAACTATCACTGATGATTATCCCCTCGCTCAGGTTATTGTCATCATCTCGGCACTTCCTGAAGATGGTTAGGCTCCCTGGCAGGTTCCCGGGGAGGTTTCCTCGGCGACGGCAGCCAGGGACGAAGGAAAATGGAAAGATTGATGCTTAATGAAGGGCCGGGCAGCGACCCGGGAGACAAGGCACCACGAGAGGGTGCGAAGGAAGAGGAGCAGCCGGGCAGCGCTTGGATGGAAACGCTGAGGACGGTGGTCATCGCGGTCCTGATCGCCGTCGGTGTCAGGACCTTCGCCTATGAGCCCTTCAATATTCCGTCTGGCTCCATGGAGCCGACGCTGCTCGTCGGGGACTATCTCTTCGTTTCCAAGCTGTCCTATGGCTACAGCCGCCATTCCTTGCCCTTCGGGTTGCCGCTGTTCAAGGGGCGAATCTTTTCCTCCGACCCGGAAATCGGCGACGTGGCGGTTTTCGCCTACCCGAGGGACGAGAAGACCGACTACATCAAACGGATCGTCGGTTTGCCGGGTGACAAGATCGAGGTGCGCGAAGGCATCCTCTACATCAATGATGTGGCGGCCAAGCGGGAGCTTCTTTCAGCCTCGGAAATCGCGGAGCTTCGCTACTACAATCCCCAAGGACGGCTGTACTACGAGACGCTTCCGAACGGACGCCGGCACCTCATCCAGGAATACAGCGACAGGCAGGCTCTGGACGACTTCAAGCCGGTGGTCGTGAAGGAGGGGCACTTCTTCGCCATGGGCGACAACCGGGACAACAGCCAGGACAGCCGAGTGCCCGGGGTCGGGCAGGTTCCCCTGGAGAATCTCGTTGGTCGCGCTGACATTCTGTTTTTCTCCCACGACGGTGCCAGTGCGTGGTGGAAGTTCTGGACCTGGCCGAGCACCATTCGCTTCGGCCGGATCGGCGATGGCATCGAATAGGCGGAGGACTGGGCCCCAGGCAGCCGCCAAGGGGGGCAGTACGCTGTCTCAACTGCAGGACCGGCTTGGGCATCGCTTTGCCGATCAGGCATTGCTGGTTCGGGCCCTGACCCATCCTTCCGTTTCCGCCGATCCCAGCCACCGTGGCGGCGACTACGAGCGCCTCGAGTTCCTGGGCGACCGCGTGCTGGGTCTGGTCGTCGCGGAGATGCTGTTCGAGCGGTTTCCGGAGGAAGCCGAGGGCCTCTTGGCCCGCCGCCTCGCGAAACTCGTAGGAAAGGACACCTTGGCTTCGGTGGCCGAAGACCTTGATCTCGGAAACGTCATGCGGTTTGCCATGGGTGAGGACGAGAAACAGGGGCGCAGCAATCCCGGCCTGCTCTCCGATGCCTGTGAGGCAGTGATCGCCGCCCTCTACCTGGATGGCGGCCTGCCGGTGGCTCAGGCCTTTATAGTTCAGGCCTGGCGGCAGCGGATCGAAGAGGACCGGGAGCCGCCTTCCGACGCCAAGACCGAATTGCAGGAATGGGCCCAGGGGCGTGGCCTGCCGCTGCCACGCTACAGTGAGGTTGACCGCCAGGGGCCGCCACACGACCCTCTGTTCACCATCAGCGTCGAGGTGGAGGGCAAACAGCCACAGACCGGGACCGGCCGTTCCAAACGGGCGGCGGAACAGGATGCAGCGGCGCAGCTTCTGTCCCTGGTGAAGGAAAAGCGACGATGAGCACGGCAGAAGCGCCGCAGCGCTGTGGGTTCGTGGCCGTGGTCGGTGCGCCGAATGCCGGGAAGTCGACCCTGGTGAACCAGCTCGTCGGTGCCAAGGTTTCCATTGTCACTCACAAGGTACAGACCACGCGGACACGCGTGCGCGGGATCGCCGTTCACGGCAACAGCCAAATCGTTTTCATCGACACGCCAGGCATCTTTATGGCCAAGCGCCGGTTGGAGCGCGCCATGGTGCAGGCTGCCTGGGCCGGGGTCGAGGATGCCGACGTTGTCCTGGTGATTCACGATGCCGGACGCAAGAAGATCTCCGATGATGCGCGGCGGGTGATCGAAGGGCTGGCCGACAGCCGCTGCGAACTCGTGCTGGTGCTGAACAAGGTCGATCTGGTCAAGCGCGAGCGGCTGCTGGAGCTTGCCGCGGAGCTCTCGACCATGGCCGACTTCTCGAAGGTCTTCATGATCTCGGCCCTGACCGGCGACGGCCTGGAGGATCTGCTGGATTACCTCGCCGGCCGCATGCCGGAGGGCCCGTGGCATTTCCCGGAAGACCAGCTCTCCGACATCTCCTTGCGCCTGCTCGCGGCAGAGATCACCCGCGAGAAGCTCTTCTTGAACCTCCACCAGGAACTGCCCTACGCCCTGACGGTGGAAAGCGAAGGCTGGGAGGAGTTCAAGGATGGCTCGGTGCGGATCGAGCAGACCATCTATGTGGGCCGGGAACAGCACAAGGCCATGTGCCTGGGCAAGGGCGGCAAGACCATCCGGATGGTTCGCGAAGCGGCGCAGAAGGAAATGGAGGAAGCCTTCGGGCAACCCGTCCACCTTTTCCTCTTCGTGAAGGTGCGCGAAAATTGGATCAATGACCCAGAGCGCTACCGAAATCTCGGCCTGGAATTCGATGCCTAGAGCCGCCGTCGACCTGGTGGTGCCGCAATGAAGTGGGAAGATGAAGCCATCGTTCTGGCGTCCCGCCCGCACGGCGAAACGGCGGCGGTTGTCCAGCTGCTGACGCGCGCCCACGGCCGTCATGCAGGCCTCGTGCGCGGCGGGCAGAGCGCCCGCCTGCGCGGCGTCTACCAATCCGGCAACCGCGTTTCGGCGACCTGGAGCGGGCGCCTGGCCGAACATCTGGGCAACCTGGAGTGCGAGCTGGAATGCTCCTACATGGCCAGGGTCCTGGATGACTCGGACCGCTTGGCCGCCCTCAGCGCGGCCACGGCGGTCTGCGAGGCGGCGATGCCCGAGCGCGAACCCCACGCGGCCTGCTTCGAGGGGCTGCTGGCCCTGTTGGAGGCCCTGGAAGGCGACCACTGGGCCGAGGTCTATGTGCGCTGGGAACTGGCCTTCCTGGCGGAGCTCGGCTTCGGACTCGATCTGACCCGCTGCGCGGCCGGCGTGGAGAATGACCAGCTTGCCTACGTGAGCCCCCGCTCGGGCCGGGCCGTCTCGCTGTCGGCCGGCGCCCCCTACCGGGAGAAGCTGCTGCCCTTGCCCGGCTTTCTGGTCGGTCGCGGGGAAGGCGGTACTGCTGCCGTGGCGGAGGGGCTGGCGCTCACCGGCTTTTTTCTTGAGCGCCACCTTTTCCACCCCCATGATAAGCCGCTGCCGCCAGCGAGGCTGCGCCTGGAACAGCGCTTTAGCGGGCCTTCCCGGGCGCTGTCCCAATAGTCCACAGGTCAGGTCAGAACCGGTTTTTCGATTCCTTCACCGATGACGCCTCAAGAAAAAGACCCTGTTGTAGTCATTGGTGCCGGCATCGTCGGCGTCTGCTGCGCGCTTTACCTGCTGCGCGACGGCCATCGCGTGGTTCTGGTTGACCGGGGCAAGCCGGGGGAGGGGACCTCCTTCGGCAACGGTTCCATTATCACGGAAGAGGCCGTGGTGCCGGTCCAGACGCCGGGCGTGGCACAGAAGGTGCCGCGCATGCTGGTCGATCCGCTGGGCCCACTGGCAATCCGCTGGTCCTATCTGCCGAAGATCGCGCCGTGGCTCCTCCACTTTATTCGCTACAGCAGCCCGCAGCGGGTTGAGGAGGTTTCCGTCGCCCTGGCGCGACTGCTCGACGGCTCGCTGAAGGCCTACGGGCCTCTGGTCGAGGCCGCGGGCATCAGCGACATGATCCGGCGCACCGGCTGGGTATCGGTCTACGAGACCGAAGCCGGCTTCAGGAGCTATGAGCCGATGCTGGAACTGCAGCGGCGTCGGGGCGTTAATTTCGAGGTTCTACCGGCCGAGGAGCTTCGGCAACTGGAGCCGAGCCTGGCGCCGATATTCTTCCGCGGCGTCTTCTATCCGGACGTTGCGCACACGGTGAACAACTTCCGGTTCGTCCAGGAACTGGCGGCGGCTTTCGTGCGCCTTGGCGGAGAAGTACGCCAGCAGAGTGTCGTCGGGTTTCAGCAAGGCGAAACCGGGGTCAGCGCCGTCGTGACTGAGGCCGATACGATCGCCTGCAGCGGCGTAGTCATCGCCGCGGGGGCCTGGTCCAAGACGCTGACGGCCATGCTGGGATCCCGACCGGCGCTGGATACCGAGCGCGGCTATCACCTGACGCTGCCCCATGCCGGCGCAGATCTGCGGCTGCCGGTCTATTCGACCGAGCGGGGGTTCGTCTGCACGCCGCTGGAACACGGCTTGCGAATCGCCGGGACCGTCGAACTCGGTGGGCTTGAGGCGGAACCGAACTGGCAGCGCGCCGAAGTTCTTTACCGCAACGCCAGCCGGTGGTTTCCCGGTCTCGACCGGCGGGAGGAGAGCCGCTGGATGGGCTTCCGTCCATCCATGCCCGACTCGATTCCCGTCATCGGCC
The DNA here is from genome assembly GCA_050290145.1 of Kiloniellaceae bacterium. Classification (GTDB taxonomy): domain Bacteria; phylum Pseudomonadota; class Alphaproteobacteria; order Kiloniellales; family Kiloniellaceae; genus Pelagibius. The sequence goes on from JBNKHC010000290.1 coordinate 5,620, forward strand.
CATCTCCCCGGCATCGCAACGCGATCTTCGCCTTTGGCCACGGGCACTGCGGCTTGAGCCTGGCGGCGCGCACCGGCGATCTGGTGGCGGCCCTGCTGGCGGGGCGGGACCCGGGCATCGACATGCGCCCCTATCGCCCCGACCGCTTTTAAAAATCCGCAGTTTTCTTAGGCAATTTGTTGCCATCGTCGGGCTGATCACTACTATATCTGGTATTCTTTCTCGGAGTCGTGATCCCCTCTATGGCCTCCTCGCCGGCTGGTGAAATCCGTGACGTGAAGCTCTCCGACGCCCTGTCGGAGCGCTATCTCTCCTATGCCCTCTCGACCATCATGGCGCGCTCGCTGCCTGACGTGCGTGACGGCCTGAAGCCGGTCCACCGGCGCCTGCTCTTCGCTATGCGGCAGCTGCGCCTGGATCCCAATACCGGGTTCAAGAAGTCCGCCCGCGTCGTCGGTGACGTGATCGGTAAGTTCCACCCCCACGGCGACCAGGCGATCTATGACGCCCTCGTGCGCCTAGCCCAGGACTTCTCCCTGCGGTTTCCACTGATCGACGGGCAGGGCAACTTCGGCAACATTGACGGCGATAACGCCGCTGCCATGCGCTACACCGAAGCGCGCCTGACCGAGGTGGCGGCCGCGATGCTGGAGGGCATCGACGAGGACGCGGTCGACTTCCGTCCGACCTACGACGGCGAGGCAGAGGAGCCGGTGGTCCTGCCGGGCGCCTTTCCGAACCTGCTGGCCAACGGAGCACAGGGGATCGCCGTCGGCATGGCCACCTCCATTCCGCCGCACAACGTGGGTGAGATCTGCGACGCGCTGCTGCATGTGATCAAGGCGCCCAACGCCACCATCGACAAGTTGGTCGATCTGATGCCCGGACCCGATTTTCCCACCGGCGGTGTTCTAGTGGAGGCGCGGGAGAGCATTGTCGAGGCCTACAAGACGGGCAAAGGATCGTTCCGCCTGCGCGCGCGCTGGGAAACCGAAAAGATCAAGGGCGGCGGCTACCAGATCGTCGTCACGGAGATTCCCTTCCAGGTCCAGAAGTCGCGCCTGATCGAAAAGATCGCCGAACTCCTCATGGCCAAGAAGCTTGCCATGCTGGCCGATGTGCGGGATGAATCGACCGACGAAATCCGCCTGATCCTGGAGCCGAAGAGCCGCAACGTCGATCCGGAAGTGCTGATGGAATCGCTGTTCCGTCAGACCGATCTGGAAACGCGGGTCGGGCTCAACATGAATGTACTGGATGCCGACAACACGCCGCGGGTGATGAACCTACGCGAAGTGCTGCGCGCCTTCCTGGACCATCGTCACGAAGTCCTGAAACGGCGCACTCAGCACCGCCTGGACAAGATCGCCCATCGCCTTGAAGTCCTAGACGGTTACCTCATTGCCTACCTGAACATCGATGAGGTGATCCGCATCATTCGCGAGGAGGACGATCCCAAGGCGAAGATGATGAAGCGCTGGAAGCTGACGGACGTCCAGGCTGAAGCCATCCTCAACATGCGCCTGCGGGCCCTGCGCAAGCTGGAAGAGATCTCGATCCGCGAAGAGCATTCTGCCCTGTCGAAGGAGCAGAAGGAGCTCAAGCAGCTCATGAAGAACGAGCAGAAGCGCTGGGCGGTGATCGGCGAGCAGGTGAAGGAGATCAAGGCGCGCTTCGGGGCCAAGACGCCGCTTGGCGCCCGCCGCAGCGAGATCGGCGCGCCGCCGGCCGAGGTGGTGATTCCCCTGGAGGCCGTCGTCGAGCGTGAGCCGGTGACCATCCTCTGCTCCGACAAAGGATGGGTCCGGGCCCTGAAGGGACATCAGGAGGATGTTTCCGACGCCAAGTACAAGGAGGGGGACCGGGAGCGCTTCGTGGTCCACGCGCAGACGACGGACAAGCTGCTGGTCTTCGCCACCAACGGCCGCTTTTACACCTTGGGGGTCGACAAGCTGCCGGGGGGGCGCGGCTTTGGCGAACCGCTGCGCCTGATGATGGGGCTGCCCAACGACCAGGATATCGTCGCCCTATTGGTCCATCAGCCGGGGCGGAGACTGCTGGTGGCCTCCTCCGACGGGCGCGGCTTCGTGGTGCCCGAGGATGAGGTGGTGGCCCAGACCAAGAACGGCAAGCAGGTCATCAACCCGGCGCAGGGGGTCGAAGCCGCCGTCTGCCGCCCGGTCGAGGGCGACCATGTGGCGGTGATCGGCGAAAACCGCAAGCTGCTGGTGTTCCCGCTGGATGAACTGCCGGAGATGACCAGGGGGCGGGGGGTGATCCTGCAGAAATACAAGGATGGCGGCTTGTCCGATGCTAAGACGTTTGTCCTGAAGGAGGGCCTGAGCTGGGCCGCCGGGGCAGGGCGGGTGCGTACCGAAACCGACCTCAGGGCCTGGCTGGGCAAGCGTTCCCAGGCGGGCCGTTTGCCCCCGAATGGATTCGCCCGGTCAAATAAGTTTGGTTGATTTGCAGCGGTTCTCCATTGTCGTTGCGGCTGGAGCGACCTATCAGCGCGATCTACAAGGCGAACCAACAAGCTTGGAACCGGAACCGAGGGAGACCGGCGAGGGGCCGGAAGACTCCACGATCAGCTAGGCAAATCAGCGCGTCCCCGGCTTTTCTTGAATGGGCCGGCTTTCCGCAAATCCGCGGTTTGACCGAAGAGAGGCTTCAGGTCGCTGGTTTGATCGATCTCCACAGTGGGGCTGCGACAGGAAAGTGAACGGGCTCGTCGCCTTCGTCAATCTGGTGGACCGACTGAACGAGAGGGTCGGTCGCGGCGTCGCCTGGCTGACGCTGGTGATGGTCATTATCACCTTTGCGGTGGTGATCCTGAGATACGTCTATGCCATCGGCTGGGTCTGGCTGCAGGAGTCCTACGTGTGGCTGCACGGCGTGGTCTTCATGGTCGGTGCAGGCTACACCTTGCTGCACAATGCCCACGTCAGAGTGGATATCTTCTACCGGCCGAAAAGCGCACGCTATAAGGCAGTTGTCGACCTCTTCGGGTCTTTCCTCCTGCTGCTGCCGCTGGTGGCAGTGGTCACCTATGTCAGCTACGACTTCGTGACGGCCTCCTGGATCCGGCTGGAAGAGTCGCGTGAGGCCGGCGGCCTGCCGGGTCTTTTCCTGCTGAAGTCGGTCATTCTTCTGTTCTGCATCTTGATCGGACTGCAAGGACTGTCGCTGGCCGCCAGAAGCTTCCTGGTGTTGACCGGGCATCCCGAGTTCCAGCCTGAAGATGAGGAAGCAGAGCCGATTTAAGCAATGGATCCCGCACAACTTGGGGAGGTCGTCTCCCTCATCATGTTTGCCGTCGCCTGCGTGGTCCTGCTTCTGGGGTACCCCGTGGCATTCACCCTGGGCGGTGTCGCGCTGATCTTCGCCTTCGGCGGCTTGGCGTTCGGCATCTTCGACGTGCGGCTCCTGGGAGCTCTGGCACCGCGCTACTTCGGCGTCATGTCCAACGAACTGCTGGTGGCCGTGCCCCTGTTCGTCTTCATGGGGGTAATGCTCGAACGGTCGAAAATTGCAGAGCAGCTTCTGGAATCCATGGGGCTGATGTTCGGCAAGCTTCGCGGCGGCCTTGGCCTTTCAGTAATCTTCGTCGGTATGTTGCTGGCGGCCTCTACCGGCATTGTCGGCGCAACGGTGGTCACCATGGGCCTCCTGTCGTTGCCGGCGATGCTCAAAGCCGGCTACGACCCCAAGATCGCCTGCGGGACAATCTGTGCCTCCGGCACCCTCGGCCAGATCATTCCGCCCTCTATCGTCCTCGTTCTCCTCGGCGACATCCTGCAGGGGGCGAACACCGAGGCGCAGCTGGCCCTCGGGAACTTCGCTCCGGACCCGGTCTCGGTCATTGACTTGTTCGCCGGCGCCTTCCTGCCAGGGATGATGCTGGTCGGCCTCTACATGTCGTGGACCCTGTTGTCCGCCTGGATTAGACCCGGTTCCTGTCCGCCGATTGAGCGCAGGGAGGGAGATAGGGAACACCTGGGCTCGCGGGCCCTGCGGGTGCTGCTGCCGCCGGGGGCACTGATCGTGCTTGTGCTGGGCTCAATCCTGCTCGGCGTCGCGACGCCGACCGAAGCCGCGGCCATCGGCTGCATTGGCGCGCTGTTGCTGGCAGGCAGAGCCGTCGCCGAGGGTGAGGGGCAGGCTTGGCCGGTTTACCTGGGGGGCGGCTGCATGGTGGCCCTGGTGCCGCTGGCCACGCTCTTTGACCTGCGGATGCAGCGCGACGTAGTGCCTTTTGCCGACGCGGCGGCCGCGGTGGTGGCCGGGCTGTGCATCCTGGCGATGCTCTTCGGGGTTGCGGTGTCCCTGAAACGCGTCTATCGCAGCGGCATTCTTGTTGAAGTGATGCGGTCCACCACAAAGATCTCGGCGATGGTCTTCGTGATCCTGCTGGGTGCTTCAGTCTTCTCGCTGGTCTTCCGCGGGCTGGGCGGCGACAAGATCGTCGCCGACGTTCTGGCCTCCATGCCGGGCGGCCCTTTCGGGGCCATGTTCGTGGTCATGGCCCTGATGTTCGTCATGGGCTTCTTCCTGGACTTCATAGAGATCGTCTTCGTCGTGGTTCCTATTGTCGGGCCAGTTTTGCTGACGATGGGGCTGGATCCGATCTGGCTGGGTGTAATGATTGCAGTGAATTTGCAGACCTCTTTTCTCACGCCGCCTTTCGGTTTTGCCCTTTTCTACCTGCGTGGAGTGGCGCCGCCGGAGGTCACCACGATGGACATCTATCGCGGTATCATGCCTTTCGTGCTGATCCAGATAGTGGGGCTGGGGCTGATTGCGGTCTTCCCTGCGCTGGCGACTTATCTGCCGGTTGTTCTATTCGACTAGTGCCGTCGCAAACGGAAGCTGAAATCCAAAGCATAGAAAGAGGCCGGCGGGGTTTCCCCTGCCGGCCTCTTTTTTTTGTGCCCGAGTTCCGGGGAACTGAGTCTGGGCGCTCACTCGACCCACTTAAAGGGCAGTCCGCGGGCGTTGTAGAACGCCTGCTCGGAAACCTTCGCGTAGGCGATGGCCTGCTTGCGGAAGATGGTGATGGAGTCCATCACCCTGCGGCTCAGCGGGTCGGCAGCGGCGAGGTCGCCGATCACCTCGCCGGAGAGCCCGCCAAGCGAATTGAGCACCTCGTCCGGGAACTTCTTCAGAATGACACCATGCTCGCTCACCAGTGTGTTCAGCGCGCCGTTGTTCTTGGCGGTGAACTCGTTCAGGACGTAAGTGTTGGCATAGGCGTTGGCGGCGGCGACGACGGCCTTCAGGTCGTCGGACAGCTTCTCCCAGGCCTGAAGGTTGATGAAATTGTCGAGCAGGGTGGCCGGCTCGTGCCAGCCGGGATAGTAGTAATACTTCGCGCTCCTATGGAGGCCAAACGCGAGGTCGTTGTATGGGCCGACCCATTCGGTCGCGTCGATGGCGCCGGATTGCAGGGCCGGGGGAATCTCGCCGCCGGGCAGATTCACGACGTTGCCACCGGCCGCCTTGACGATTTCGCCGCCGAGGCCGGGGATGCGCATCTTCAAACCCTTGTAGTCCTCCAGGGAGTTGATCTCCTTGTTGAACCAGCCGCCGGCCTGGACGCCTGTGTTGCCCGAGGGAAAGAACTTGCAGCCCAACTCGCGGTAGATCTTGTCGGCGATCGCCTGCCCGCCGCCGAACTGCATCCAGGCGTTCTGCTCCTGCGCGTTGAGGCCGAAGGGGATTGACGCGATGAACTGGCTGGCCGGCACCTTGCCCTTCCAGTAGTAGGGGGCGCCGTGG
>JBNKHC010000291.1:0-7736 GCA_050290145.1 Kiloniellaceae bacterium
TGGACGAACTGGGCGCCGATCTCGATCGCGCCTTCGCGGAGCAGCCGGAAGCGCGCGTCCTGCGGCGCCGTGCAGGGCAGGGGGCAATCGTTCTCGGTCATGCGGCCCAAAGCCAGCTCGGCCAGGCAGCGCCCGAGGGTCGTGCCCGGCGCGATGCCCCGGCCGTTGTAGCCGCAGATCGTGAAGACGTTGTCGTCCAGCCGGTGGAAGCGGGGCAGGTTGTCGTCGGTCATGCCGATGGAGCCGTACCACTCGGCCTCGAAGCGGACATCGCCGATCTCTGGGAAGAGGCGGCGCAGGGCGCGTCTCGCCCAGGCCCGATGGATGGCGAGACCGGTTCCCCGCAGCGCGCCGACACTGCCGACGACCAGTCGCCCGGCCTGGTCAAGACGCAACGACGTGAGCACGGCCCTCGTGTCCCAGGCGCCCTGTCGCTCTGGCAGGATCTTGCTGAGCAGGTCGCCCGGGAGCGGCTCGGTGGCGAAGTTGAAGTAGGGCAGCTTGACCTGCTCGCTGCGCAGCTCGGTCCAGGGCGTCTCGGAATAGGCGTCGGTGGCGACGATGACCCGCCCGGCGGTCACCGATCCTTCCGCGGTGGCGAGGCGCCAGGCCGCTCCGCTCCGCTGGAGGCGGTTGACCTTGGAGTCGGTGTGGATGACGGCCCCGGCGGCGATGGCGGCGTGGGCGAGCCCCCGCGCATAGGCCAGCGGCTGGATGGTCCCGGCGCGGCGGTCCAGAAGCGATGCCGCAAAGGCGGTGGTGCCGGTCTTCCGGGCGGTCTCTGCGGCGTCCAGCAGTTCGACGGCGGCGCCTCGGCGGCGCCACTGCGCCTCTCGCTCCTGCAGCTCCTTAAGCCCGGCGGGGCCGACGGCGCAGTGGAGCGTGCCGCGGTGCACGGCCTCGCAGGCGATCTCGTGCTTCTCGATCAAGTCGAAGACCAGGCGGGGGGCGCCGCCGAGCAGGTCCAGAAGCGCTTCACCCCGATCTTTCCCCATCGTCTGTACGAGGACATCGGGTTGCACCCACATGCCGGCGTTGACGAGGCCGACGTTGCGTCCGGCGCCGCCGAAGCCGATCTCCGCAGCCTCCAGCAGGACGACGCCGGCGCCGGCCTCGGCCAGGTGCAGGGCCGTCGAGAGACCGGTGTAGCCGCCGCCGACAACGACGACGTCGCTCCGGTGATCGCCCCTCAGGGCGGTCGTCGGCGGCGCCGCCGGGGCTGTCTTCTCCCATAAACCGTGGGACCGTGAATCGCCGAGCATGGAACTCCTTCGTCAGCAGCGAACTTCCTCCCGGGCCGCAAGGCGCCGTTCGGGCCGCCCTGCGCCGAGGCCTGTTATAGCGGCCGATCAACCGGCGTTCATCTCTTGCGTCCGTCGGGCCGTTTCCGCTGGGACACCCGCCGAGACAGCTATCTGGTGTGGAGTGCGTTCGCGGGTTCAATCTGCAAGCGTGGCGGGGTCGGCGAGACGCCGAAGAAACACCGCTTTTTCCCGCGTTGCACCTCTTTTGCGCCGCTCAATTCGGCTGGTGTGGCAGCCTGGAATCGGCTAGAGAACGCCGCCGCAATCAACAGGCGCAAGCAAGCGCCGACTTTCAAGGACCAGAAACATCATGCGATCGCATTGGGGCGCCACCGCGCCGCGCCGCTCCGGGCCTCGGGGCGGGACCTTTGTGTGTGCCATTCTCAGTCTTGCCGCCATCGCGCTCTCCAGCGGAGCGGGGCGGGCGGAAACCCTGCTGGAGCGGGGAACCTACCTGATGCACAGCATCGTCGCCTGCGGCAACTGCCATACCCCGCAGGGCCCCGACGGGCCGCTGCCGGGCATGGAACTGGCCGGCGGGCTGCGCATCGAGGACGAAGCCTTTACCGCCTACGGCGCCAACCTGACGCCGGACGTCGAGACCGGGATCGGCGGCTGGAGCGACGAGGAGATCATCACCGCCATCCGCGAGGGGCGCCGCCCCGACGGCTCCATTATCGGGCCGCCGATGCCGATCGGCCTCTACCGCAACATCTCCGACCGCGACGCGCAGGCTATCGTCACCTACCTGCGCAGCCTGAAAGCGGTGAAGAACGAGGTGCCGGCCTCAGAGTACCGGATCCCGTTGCCGCCGAGCTACGGCCCGCCGGTGGCCTCGGTGCCTGAGGTGCCGCGCGACGACCAGCTGGCTTACGGCGCCTACCTGGCCGGTCCGCTGGGCCACTGCATCGAGTGCCACTCCCCCATGGGACCCATGGGACCGGACTGGGAGAACCAGACGGGCGCCGGCGGCCTGGCGTTCCACGGACCCTGGGGCACCAGCTACGGCGCCAACATTACGCCGACCAACCTGGGCAGCTGGAGCGACGCCGAGATCAAGACGGCGATCACTACAGGCGTGCGTCCCGACGGCAGCCGGCTGCTGCCGCCGATGCCGGTGGGCTACTACGCTAATATCGCCGGGACCGACCTCGACGCGATCGTCGGCTATCTGCGCAGTCTGCCCGAAAAGTAACGCAGACCGTCAAAGAGAAGGGCCCGGGCGGTGCAGCTGCCCGGGTCCTGACCGGTCACCGCCGGGAAGGAAGGGAAGGGAGCGTCGGGGTCAGGCGTGGCCGATCTGAAGGCAGCGCTGCGGCAGCAGTGCGGCCATGATGGCGGCGACCTTCTCCGGATCATCCTGGAAGCAGAGGCCGAGGGTCTCGCCGCGGCGCCAGACGACCTCACCGCCGAAGTGGGCGGCGCCGGCCAGCAGCAGGGTCACCTTGGTGCCCACCGGCACCTCGCCGGCGGCCCAGACCTTCACGCCGTTGAGCGAGGCGTCGAGGACCGTGCCTTCAAAGGTGCCATCGGGGGTCACCAGGCGGGCCTTGAGAACCGTGGCGGCGCGGATGAAGCGGCGCCGTTCCGAAGGATCCGATTCCTGAAGTTGGGAAGCACCGATATCCTGGTCCCAGGGCATGATCACCACCGTTTGTTCGGGGGCCACCGGGACCGCCCATGGGTTGCACTCCAGTCTCGCAAAGTAAGTGAGCCAGCGGCAGTTGGGGGAACCTACCGCTGGCTCGATCGAGACAGATACTCTTCCTCAAGCCGATTGGGGAAAGCTCAGGAATTGCCCGATGGTCCCATCATTTGATTGCCCGGCGCTTAAGTAACTAGGTTAAGAAAAGCCTTCGCGGCAAAGTTGATCGACCGCCGGATCCGTCCGCAATTCCCTAAATTTTAGTGTTGGAAATCAATGAGGTGCAGGGAATATCTGCAGCAACGTCTCCCGTGCGGGCGCTCCTTGAGACGAGCGGGAAAAAGCAGGTAGGCCCGCTGGCCTGAGGGACCTCAGGAAACCACGCGCAGACGTTTGCAGAAAATCTTAAGTGCCTCGCCTAACGTTTTGGAACGTTTGAGTTTTTCACGTCCTGAAAAGACCACATACTCGATGGAGCGGTTGTTGCGCTGCTTGGCGATGGCGTAGAGCGGCGCGTCGTGGGTATGGCGGAAGACCGAGAAGATCGCCGCGCCGCCCACCTGGTCGATGGCGTAGTCGCGCCACTCGCCACTGGCGACGTTGCGGCTGTAAAGCGAGAGCAGCTGGTTCAATTCGGCCCGGTCGAAGAACACTCGCCGCGGGGACCTGCGGAAATCATTGAAGCTGTACAGTTGGCTCATGAAGGCGGCTGGCCTCCTGCGAAGCTCAAGGGGGTATACAATCCGTAACGCAAAGCAGTTTTCCGCAAATTTCGACCGCCGTCCAGCCATGACGGCCGGACGGGAGGGATGAGCTTGGTTTTCCGGGCGGAACGGGCTGCGCCAGCCGATTCGGTAAGGACCGGGAAAGGGCCTTCAGCGGACCCGGGCGGCGCTGCTGGCCATGGTGTCGGGCTGGCGGAAGCAGTTGATGGCCCCGAGGGTGCGGTAGCAGTAGGTGCCGGCCAGCTGCGCGGCGGCCTCGGCCTCGGCGGCCTTGCGCTGCTCCTCGGTGACGAAGTCCTGGCAGTACTTCTCGCCGTTGGCCAGGCTCAGGGTCGAGCAGTCCTTGTCGAAGGCCCAGGTGGCCACGTGGTCGGTGATGGTCTTGTCGGTGTGCACGAAGGTCACCAGGGAGGCGCCGGCCAGCATGGCCTGGGAGCCCGGGTCGCAGGCGGCGAGGGCCCCTGCGAGAAGGGGCGCGGCGAGGGTGGTTCTCAGCTTCAGCCTCATACCTTGAGCTCCTGATCGCCGCTGTGCCTGCGGCCAACTGTCGTTCCTGACCTTGGCGTCCTGACAAGGGGACCGCTGGCGCTTAGGATAGCTCCCGAAAAGGGACGCTGCGGGCGGCCGCCGGGCAGGGCGCGGTGCATTGGATTTTCGCCAAACACCGGCCTCCAGTCTGGCGGCCTGCGCTGAAGAATCTGTTAACGTCCCGGGTGCTTTATGACGTCTCAAGAACGCCACGCAAGCATCTGTTATAAAATGATAAAGGAGGCCGAAAAATATGGCGGAATCGCCCCCTATCTGCGACTTCGGCTGGAAGGCCGTGGACTTCTCGCTGCAGGGCATCGACGGCAAGACCTACAGCCTGGCCGAGGTGGCCGGCCCGAAAGGCACGCTGATCGTCTTCATGTGCAACCACTGCCCCTACGTGCGCTCCATCGCCGGCCGCCTGGCCGAGGAGGCCCGGGCCCTGGCGGAGCTGGGAATCGGCGTGGCGGGCATCAACGCCAACGATCCCACGGCCTATCCCGAGGATTCCTTCGAGAACATGAAGGCCTTCGCCCGTGACCACGGCCTGGACTTTCCCTATCTGGTCGATCCCACCCAGGAGACGGCCCGCGCCTATGGGGCGGTGTGCACCCCCGATTTCTTCGGCTTCAACAAGGATTTGGAGCTGCAATACCGGGGCCGCCTTGACGAGTCCCGCACCACCCTGGTCCCCAATGCCCGGCGGGAGCTCTACGAGGCCATGAAGCAGGTCGTCGAGACGGGCAGGGGGCCGGACGACCAGATCGCTTCCATGGGCTGCAGCATCAAGTGGAAGGCCGCCTGAGGCCCAGGGTTGCCGGAGGGGCGCGCCCGCCGGCGCCGGCCCAAAGGGTGTAGCCGCCGAAATGCGGTGAATCCGTGGTTGAAGCGGGCGGGCAAGGGCTTTATCAACGAAGCGCCGTCGGATTTCAGAAGGTCCAGCCGCAGAAGACCGGCAGCGGTCCCCGGGTGCGAGTCGCCGGGGCCGGTACAACCGGCAGGGTGCGTTATAGGGAGTGGCCAGTGGCCGATATCTTTCAGGAAGTCGATGAAGATCTACGCCGCGACAAAGCGGCCGAGTGGTGGAAGCGCTACAGCCTCTTCATTTACATCGCGGCGGCGGTGGTGGTTCTCGGGGTGGCCGGCTACAAGGGCTGGCAGACCTATGACCAGAAGCTGCGCGGCGAACGCTCGGACGCCTATGCCGAGGCCCTGGCCCTGATCGACAGCGGCGACGAAGCCAAGGCGCGGGAGGCCCTGGCGGCGCTCAGCGATCCCACCGGCGACGGCTACCCGCTGCTGGCGGCCCTGACCGAGGCGCAACTCGCCGCCGAAAGCGACGACGCGGCCGCCGCCGAGCAGATCTGGCAGCGCCTCGCCAACGAGGGCAGTTCCGGCGCGGCGATGAGCCAGCTGGGCAGCCTGCTGGCGGTGCTGAAGCGGATGGACGACGGCGATCCGGCGATGCTGCGGGGCGAACTGCTCTCCCTGGCGGGGCCCGAGGCGCCTTACCGCTTCACCGCCCTGGAGCTGCTGGCTGTCCTGGCCCTGCGCGAAGGCGACCAGGAAGCGGCGCGCGAGCACCTGATCAAGATCACCGACGATGCCGCGGCGCCGACCGGCAGCCGGTCGCGCGCGGCGGAACTGCTCGCCTCTTTGCCTGGATGATTTTCCGATGTCTCTGATGTTCAAGCGCTTCTTGCTGCCGCTTTCCCTGCTGCTCGTGGTTTCCGCCTGCGGCATCAGCGATTGGTTCGGAGAGACCGAAGCCCCGCCGCTGCCCGGTCAACGCATCGCCATTCTGGCCTATGAGCGCGGCCTCAGGCCCGATCCCTCGATCGCCGATGTGCCGGTGCGCCTGCCGGAGCCCTATATCAACACAGACTGGGCGCAGCCCGGCGGCAGCGCGGCCCACGCCATGTACCACCTCTCGCTCAGCGCCAATCCGCGCCGGGTCTGGAGCGCCGACGTGGGCGAGGGCTCGGGTGACGTGGCCCAGTTGCTGGCCCAGCCCATCGTTGTCGATGACGTCGTCTACACCATGGACTCGCGCTCCACAGTTTCCGCCTTCTCGGCGACCAACGGCAGCCGCCTGTGGCGGACCGATGTGGAGGACGACGACGAGGACGGGATCTACTTCGGCGGCGGCATCGCGGCGGACGGCGGCAGGATTTTCGTCTCCACCGGTTTCGCCCGCATCTTCGCGCTGGACGCCAAGAGCGGCGAACTGCTGTGGATCCACAAGGCGCCGGGCCCCATGCGTGGCGCCCCGGTGGCCAGCGACGGGCGGGTCTTCGTCATCACCCTGGACAACCAACTGCTGGTGCTGAACGCCGAGACGGGCGAGCGCCTGTGGAACCACGTCGGCGTGCAGGAGACCGCGGGCCTGCTGGGCACCGCAAGCCCGGCGGTGTCGCGCAACACGGTGGTGGTACCCTACTCGTCGGGCGAGGTCCTGGCGCTGCTGGCCGAGGACGGCCGCCAGGTGTGGAGCGAGAACCTCAGCGCCATCCGCCGCCTCGACCCCCTGGCCGATATCGCTCAGATCCGCGGCCTGCCGGTCATCGACCGCGACCTCGTTTTCGCGGTCAGCCACGCCGGCCAGATGCTGGCGGTCAACCTGCGCCAGGGCGTGCGCGCCTGGCAGGCGGACATCGGCGGTGTGCAGATGCCCTGGGCGGCCGGCGATTTCCTCTTTGTGCTGACCAATGATGGCCAGGTCGTCTGCCTGCAGCGCCGTGACGGCCGCATCCGCTGGGTGACCCCGCTGCCGCGCTTCGCCGACCCGGAAGACCAGGAAGTGCCGATCCGCTGGCGCGGGCCGGTGCTGGCCGGCGACCGCCTGGTCATTGCCGGCTCGCACGGCGAGGTGATCTCCGTGTCGCCCTATGACGGCAAGCTGCTCGGCTTCTTCGACCTGGGCGACGGGGCTGCGGTGGCGCCGGTGGTGGCCAACAACAGCCTCTACCTGGTCACCAACGGCGGCGAGCTGGTCGCCCTGCGCTAAGCGGCCCCGCCCAAGCCGGGAAAGCGCCCGGGCGGTCGCCCGGCCCTGCGCCGCACCGCGATGGGGCTTGCGGCGGGGTCCTCCGCACCCTATTCCAGTGCCATGACCATCACCGTCGCCATCATCGGACGCCCCAACGTGGGCAAGTCGACCCTCTTCAACCGGCTGGTCGGGCAGCGCCTGGCGCTGGTCGACGATACGCCGGGCGTCACCCGCGACCGCCGCGAGGGAGAGGCCAACCTCTTCGGACTGGAGTTCCGGGTCATCGACACGGCCGGCCTGGAGGAGGTCTTCGACGCCAGCCTGGAGGGCCGCATGCGCGCGCAGACCGAGCGCGCGGTGGCGGATTCCGACCTGGCGCTGCTGGTCATCGATGCGCGCGCCGGCATCACCGCCCTGGACGAGCACTTCGCCCGCTGGCTGAGGCGCAGCGGCAAGCCGGTGGCCCTGGTGGCCAACAAGTGCGAGGGAAAGGAAGCCGAGGCCGGCCTCAACGACGCCTACAGCCTGGGCCTCGGCCAGGCCAT
>JBNKHC010000292.1:0-7538 GCA_050290145.1 Kiloniellaceae bacterium
GGCGCAAACCCCTGCCGCTGGAAAGGGTCGAAGGCAGCGACCTCTTCGTCGCCGCGCTGGACCGCGACCCCGGCGCCTACCGCCTGCGGATGCGCAGCGCTGGCATCGACTGGGAGGAGCACGACCCCTACCGCTTCCCCCCGGTACTGGGGGAGATGGACGAGCATTTCATCGGCGAAGGCTCGCACCTCGGCCTCTGGCAGGTCCTCGGTGCCCATCCCCTGACTCTGGAGGGCGTTTCCGGGGTCCACTTCGCGGTCTGGGCGCCCAACGCCCGGCGGGTCTCCGTGGTCGGCGACTTCAATCACTGGGACGGCCGGCGCCATCCCATGCGCGCCCGCGGCGCCACCGGGGTATGGGAGATCTTCCTGCCCGGGGTCGCCGAGGGCGCCTGCTACAAGTACGAGATCCTGGGCGCCGACGGCGCGGTGCAGCCGCTGAAGGCCGATCCGGTGGGCTTCGGCGCCGAGCACCCGCCGGCCACCGGCTCGGTGGTGCGCGACCTCGGCGGCCGCCGCTGGGGCGATGGCGACTGGATGGCCGGGCGCGCGGAGACCGCGCGCCGCGACCGGCCGATCGCGATCTACGAGGTTCACCTCGGCTCCTGGCGCCGCGCGCCGCGCGAAGGCGGCGGCGAGCGGCCGCTCAGCTATCACGAGCTGGCCGAGCAGCTCGTGCCCTACGCCCGCGACATGGGCTTCACCCACATCGAGATGCTGCCGGTTTCGGAGTTTCCCTTCGACGGCTCCTGGGGATACCAGCCCATCGGGCTCTACGCCCCGACCATCCGCCACGGCACGCCCAACGAGTTCCGCGACTTCGTGGAGGCCTGCCACGGCGCCGGCCTGGGCCTCATCCTCGACTGGGTGCCGGGCCACTTCCCGACCGATCCGCACGGCCTGGGGCGCTTCGACGGCACCGCGCTCTACGAGTACGCCGACCCGCGCGAGGGCTTCCACCAGGACTGGAACACCCTGATCTACAACTACGGCCGCCGCGAGGTGCAGAACTACCTCATCGCCAACGCGCTCTACTGGCTGAAGGAGCACCACCTGGACGGCCTGCGCGTCGACGCCGTGGCCTCCATGCTGTACCGCGACTACTCACGCCGCGAGGGCGAATGGGTGCCCAACATCCACGGCGGGCGCGAGAATCTGGAGGCCATCGCCTTCCTGCGGCGCATGAACGAGGTGGTCTACGGCGAGTGTGGTGGGGTCATGACCCTGGCCGAGGAATCGACCTCTTTCCCAGCGGTCTCGCGGCCGACCCACGACGGCGGCCTCGGCTTCGGCTACAAGTGGAACATGGGGTGGATGAACGACACCCTGGACTACATGCAGCGCGACCCGGTGCACCGCCGCTATCACCACCACCAGATGACCTTCGGCCTGCACTATGCCTTCTCGGAGAACTTCGTGCTGCCGCTCTCCCACGACGAGGTGGTGCACGGCAAGGGCTCGCTGCTGGCCAAGATGCCCGGTGGCGCAGGGGGCAACGACGAGGAGAAGTTCGCCAACCTGCGCGCCTACTACGCCTTCATGTGGGGCCATCCGGGCAAGAAGCTGCTGTTCATGGGCCAGGACTTTGCCCAGCCCGGCGAGTGGAATCACAACCGCAGCCTGGACTGGCACCTGCAGGACGACCACCGCCACGCCGGCGTACAGGCCCTGGTGCGCGACCTCAACCGCCTCTACCGCGCCAGCCCGGCCCTGCACCAGCTCGACTGCGAGGCGGCGGGCTTCGAGTGGATCGAGGCCAACGCCGCCGAGGAGTCGGTCTTCGCCTGGGTGCGGCGCGGCGATGCGAGCGCGCCGCCGGTGGTGGTCGTCAGCAACTTCACCCCGGTGGAGCGCAGCGCCTTCCGCCTCGGTGTGCCGGCGGCCGGCCACTGGATCGAGCGCCTCAACTCCGACGCCGCCGACTACGGCGGCCAGGGGCGCGGCAACCTGGGCGGCGTCGAAAGTCAGGCGGTTGAATCACACGACCGCAGCGACTCGATCGAGATCACCCTGCCGCCTTTAAGTACGGTGGTGTTCGAGTTGGCGCGGCATTAGCACAGTTGGACAGCGGGATCTCAATCTCATTCCCTTTTCTTGCATCTCACTCTCCTGTGCCTTTGCGCCCAAGCTTCGAGTGTGACCGCCCCTACTTATCAGCTTTGCCACTGCCCAACGGCATCCGGATCCCGCAGTAATTTCAGCGCCAATAGTCCGAGTCCAGAAATCTGTTCGATCAGACTCCGGGAGTCGAAACACCATTCTGCCAGGATAGCAGCACGGCGATTCGAGATTTCCCTTGCATTCAGTACGGGTATTCCATCTACAATCAAACTATTAGGGCGAGTATATTCTCATAGCGCTTATTTTCCCTAGGCGGGCCGCCTCTCAACAAAGACTGGATTCAAGATGTACAAATCTTCAGATATCCAGCCGATTCTGATCCCAAGCGGCGAACCTAACGAAAACCTGCTTGGAGAGATCTACCAACTCGAAGGCCTTCGAACGGCTCTCGAAGATGGCGTTGCCATTACCGCCTGGATAGGGCTTTTCACGCTTCTGCTCGTACAAATGGGCAAACTGATTTTGCGTCACCAGTTCCACTGGCTTCTTCTGGTCCGGTGGATCAGGCAGCGATGGCAATCCGCTGAGCATTTTGGAAAAAGAAGTCAGGAGCAGGGATTTCCGCCCTGGTTTAAAGAACTTTCTACATCCGATTCCAAAGCGCCGACAGTTCTTGACGCGTTCAAGGAGGCCGCAGCCGCGGTCGATTTCAAGGATGAAAAGACTCGCGGCGCGGCGCTCAAAAAAATCGGGCGCCGTTCGTTTTTCATGAAGGGGGATTACTTTCTAAAACAGGTTCAGAACTCCGCACAGGAGGCACTGGAGAGCCCCAGTGAGCATATGCTACTTCTTCCTATAGTTGCTGATGGCGCTTCCATCGGTGACATGATTATTGTTTCCCAAACCGACTGGTTGGCTCGCAACCATCCCAGTGCTCTACCATGGCTCGACTGGACCCTTGACACCAGCCGGTCGGACAGCGCCGGGCCAACGGGAGAAGAGCCGACAGGCGCACGTGTTCCCGAGGCGTTGGTCACAGCACAAGACAACCTGGCAGCTGCGGTGGAAAGGAACTTGGACGATCTGCAAATCCGCCTAACCACCTGGTGGCCGATGGTTCTCCGAGGTACTTCTCTGATTCTTGGCGTGTCAATCGCGCTGACCGCGGCACATCAGGCGGGAATCAGGGAGCCAACATCGTTTCTGATATTGGCTGCGATAGGGCTCGCAGCCGGATTCCTCGCCGCACTGGCATACGACTTTCTTTCACTGATCGGCTCCTGGATAAGGCCTCACCGATAGGAAACCTTTTCCATCAACTCGCACATGAATGAAGCGATGAGCCGATGCGCCGCGTATTGACCCGCGAGATAGCTTTCAAGGAACAACCCGTATGGCTTTCCCTTCGCGCATCGCCGCTGGGCGGTGCCATCTTGGACTCGCCCGAGCTGCAGCCGCCACACCAGATTTCACGCGCTCGACGCCTGTTGATCCTGGTTCACGGATTCAACGTCGACCTCTGCGCTGCCTGCCGCTCGTATGAGACTTTCAAGGAAAGGCTTGTGCTTAAATGGCGTGTGCGCTCTTTGCCACTCTATTGGCCGGGCGATTCGGCTACTCGATTAGCTCGGTTGAGAGGGCAATCCGGACTAACAACGGAGTTCAAGTCGAAGCTGAGCTATCCTTTTCAGATCAAACGCGCAGTTCGTTCAGCAGAAATCCTGAGCAGTTTCCTAGCCGGCAACATCGGCCGGCATAGATCACGGCGGTCCCGACTGGAAATCAACATTGTGGCCCATTCACTTGGCTGTCGATTGACACTGGAACTGTTGAAGCGCCTGCGCAAAAATGACAAGATTTCCGTCCGCCTGGCTGTGCTTATGGCCGCTGCCGTCCCCTTCTTTGAAGTGCGGCGGAACGGCGACTTGCGAACCGCAATAGAAACGCCGGCCAGAGTGTTGCTGTACCGCTCAGAGTACGACGGCGTCCTAGGCGCGATCTTTAGAGCCGGCCAGACCGTCGAACGCCCTTGGCTACACGTCTGGCGCCGGTCCGATCGGAATGCTCTCGGCCGCAATGGCTGGAAGAATTGCGCACATGAAAAGCCCCGAACGGTCACAGAGATCGTTACTGGAAATGATCATTCCGAATACTGGGCCGATGGAAATATCCCGGATGACATAGCGTCAGAATTCAACGGTTCGCACCGTAAGAAACCTCTTCGGCATTCTTTGGAAGTCCGCCGCCTGCCAGGCGGGCGGGTCATAGAGTACAAGATCGTAGCACCTCGAAAGATGTTCCTTCGATACGACCCTCGGCAACCACGGGATATCTGTCAGGATTGCTTCTAGTATGAAGCTTCCCCTGAACCAGGTCCTCCGAGTGGAGGTTCTCTGCCACGGGGATTTTGGATGTCTTGCAATCCCGAAAATGTCGATGCTGTCACTTTCTCCAGCTTCTCCCCCAGGAACGCGAAAGCTGTTCGCCATACATTCTCGCTGGCGTTGGGGCAGTAGCAATCTTCCGCAATGAAATCATGGAAGGCATGGGCGACGGCGTCGACAGCCGCCCCGTGGCGTCCCACGATCGCCCCAATTCCATCGAAATCACGCTGCCGGCGCTGGCCACCGTGATCTTCGAGCTGGCAGTCTGACCCGGCCCCTCGCCCGCGCTACCTGTCGCTGTGGCGCTGGCGGTTCATCCTGATCCATCTCTCGGTCTTCTTTATTTCTTCGAGGCACTTCGCCTCATCGCCGTTCTGCAGCGCCGCTTCGGCCGCGGCAACGTACCTGGCGGCCGTTCCCATATGGGGCATCGGCGCATTCACGTCGCCCGTATGTCGCTTGGCATCCTTGATCTGCTCGGCACAGGAGAGATCTGCGTAGCTCTCCGATGCCGAAAAGAGAAGGGCGGCAGACACGGCGCAGAAGCAGGCAAGGCGCAAGGCCGCAGGATTTCCGGGCATGAGCCGTCTCCCTTTGAAAGAACGTCCTATACACCACATAGGGCGCCACCCTGCCCGCGAACAGGGCGAGGCGGCCTGCCTGCGCCGGCCGCGCCCGGGGGAGGGCTGGACTAGGCGGTACCCGACTCGACAGAGGTCAGGAAATCTTCGACGACGGCCAGGTAGGCTTGGGTTTCCTCCAGGTGGGCGCAGTGGGCGCTATGCTCGAATACCGCGACGCGCGAGTTGGCGATGCCACGGTGAATGGTCTCGGCGCAAGCCGGCGTGATCTCATCGTAGCGACCCACGGTGATCAGCGTCGGAACGGTAATCTCGCCCAGCCGGCCGATCCGGTCCCAGGCCTTGAGGTTGCCGACCACCGTAAACTCGTTCGGCCCGTTCATCGTATTGTAGACCCTGTGACCTCCACCGGCCTCCAGGTTCTTGAACGAGCGCAGAAGCGCGTCAGGCCAGTCATCCAGGCGGCAGAGGTGGCGTTTGTAGAACACCTCGAGGGCAGCCAAGAAATCGGGATGGTCAAATTCGCCGGCGGCTTCGTGGTCGCGGATCGCCTTGGCGGTCGCCGCGGGCAGTTCGCCGATCAGGCGCTGCGCCTCGGCCACGAACTGGGGAACGCTCGCCGAAGTACTGGCGAGCACCAGGCCTTCGACGCCCTGCGGCGCGCTCAGCATATATTCGATGGCCAGCCAGCCGCCCCACGACTGGCCGAGGATGTGGACCCTGTCCAGGCCAAGCGCGGCGCGCACCGTATCGACCTCGCGCACGAAGCGGTCGATCTGCCAGAGCGACGGGTCGTCGGGTTGGTCCGAGCGCCCGCAGCCCAGTTGATCGTATAGGATCACGGCGCGGTTCCTGCCCAGGCCGGCCAGGGGTTCGAGATAGTCGTGGCCGGCCCCCGGCCCTCCATGCAGCACCAGCAGAGGAACCCCGCCGTCTCCGACGCGCCGATACCAGACCTGATGGCCGTCGACTTCGATCTTGCCTTCTTCGTCCCTCATTGTCCGTCGCGCCGCTATCGGGATTCGATTCCATGGTGACAGCAGGGGCCGCGGCGCCGCTGCGCCCGGCACAGCGTTCCGCAGGCCTTTGCGTTTCAGGCCGGGACCCGCCCCGCGATGCCTGTTCACGCTACGGCAACCTCATGTCCCGGACGAAAGGAGACGGAGGCCCGCTCCGGGCGGGCCTCCGTTCCATCGAATACCGGATATGACAGAAGTATCTGCTAACAGAATAAAGCGGCGGCTAACTTGGGTCGCTCGGGTTGCAGAAAATCCCCGGCGCCGCCGGGCCCGGGTCATTCGGAATGTTGCCCTGCGCGACGCCACTTCCGGCAACCGGGTGATTACCAAAGCTCTGCACCGTACCAGGTTCCACATCAAGCAGCAGTTCGTCGCCGGGATTTACATCGTCCTCGAGCCCGGAGAATGCACACGCGGAGGCTCCATGCAGACCTCCGCCCTCCAGTTGCAGGCTCTTGCCGTTGCCGGTGACCTCACCGGCAAACGTGGCGCCTGCACCCCCGACAACAAAGGCCGCGCAGAACACAGTTGAAAGAATCAATGCCTTGCTCATCTATTGCCCCCTCTGCATTTCATTGGCTGGAGCTTTTGCTCCTAGGCGCTGCAGTCTTTATGTTTATTTTTACTCGGTCAAGGTCGTCATATAGGTCCGCACGTTTTGATTGCATCAATGCTATGAGGAACACTCAACCGCAAGAGACCGGGCTTTCTGGCGGCCACCTTTGTCCAACGTCGGGCACCGGGCTAACTACCGTTCCAAGCCGCCGAACCTCTGCTGAGTGCCGGGTGCCGCCTCAAGACAACCATCGCTCAGCCGCCGCCCATTCACGCGGTCAGCGCTCCGCGGTAGTGGGAGCGATCTGAACACTTCGCCCTATGTCGGTGACAATCTCCCGCCCCGGGCGCCTAATGGAACCGGAAAAAGGCAGGAAGGAGAGAGACGATGATGAGCGACGTTACGGTTGTGGGTCTGGGGGCAATGGGGACGGCCCTCGCAGGAGCGCTCATAAACGCGGGGCGGAAGGTGACGGTGTGGAACCGCTCTCCTGAAAAAATCGAGCCGCTCGTGGCGCTGGGCGCGAACGGCCCCGCGGACTTCGGCGCGGCTCTTGCCGCCAGTCCCCGCGTTATCGTCTGCATTTCCGATTACCAGACGACGGAAGAGCTGTTCGGGCGGCCCGATGCAACGTCCTTGCTCGATGGCCGCACGGTCATCCAGTTGAGCACCGGCACGCCCAAGGAAGCCAAGCAGGGCGAAGCATGGTTCAACGGACTCGGTGCTTCCTATCTGGACGGCGCCATCCTCTGCTGGCCCCGCAACATCGGAACACCTGACGGCCTCATCCTGATCGCCGGACAGGAAGCGGTGTTCGAAGATTGCCGAACCGATCTTCAGCACCTTGCCGGCGACCTGCGTTATCTCGGCCCGAACATCGCGGCGCCCTCGACGCTTGATCTGGCGTGGCTGTCGCGACTGATGGGCGTCATATTCGG
>JBNKHC010000293.1:0-2968 GCA_050290145.1 Kiloniellaceae bacterium
GAGGGCATTCCTCTGGGCTCGTACTGCGCACCTGACAGCCGCGCGTCCGCGAGCTTCGCGTCTGCAATGAGTGTCTGGTACAGGATGGCACCTTCCAAGTTCGCCCCTTGAAGATCGGCCCTACTCAGATCGGCCCCACTCAGATCGGCCCCTCGGAGATCCGCGCCGGTCAGATCGGCGCCTCGCAACTTTGCCTTCAGGAACTGCGCGCCGTTGAGCTTCGCGTAGGACAACTCTGCTCCTGTCAGGTCCGCGCGTTCCAGGATGGCCCCGCTCAGATCAGACCTCGTCAGTAGTGCACCTCTGAAGTCCGCAAAGGGCAGGCTGGCGTTTCGTAGGTTGATGCCCGTCATATCGACGTTGCAAAAACTGGATTTGCCTTCAAAGGCCAGGTCCTGACCGAGTTCGCTCGCCTTCAGCAGATCTCCGTAGTTTTCGTTCAGGGATTTCCCATATTCTGCCAGGGCAGCCGGCAAATCACTGATGTCGGGAGCTGTTGCTGTTTGGCAGTCGTCGATTTTGTCTCGGGCGTAACCAGGCGCTGCCGACAGAAGCGTCGGCAGGGCAACACATAGGATAAATCTCAGGAACGGCATGGGATCCGCCTTTCCATTGGGAGTACCCCAACTTACTGCGTCCAGCCCAGGAATCCATAGCTGCTACGGCCAATGAAGTCCTGAGCCATCGTCCATGATCACGGCCAGGGTTTTCGGAAGTTGCTCTGCGGCTGCAAAGGGTCACCAACCGAACTTCAGCCTTTGTCTGCGAACCACAAGGTGTCCATGCGGTAGCGGCCGAAGTAGGCGTCGGTCGTCGTAGAGCGCCAGCAGCCGGGCGCAGGCGGAGAGGCCGGAGGGTGCCCTGCCGGCCTGGTTCGTTCCCCGCGCAGCGGAAGCCGCGTTTTCCGGTTTCTTCTGTGTTTTTTACTTCGGGAAGGGGGCGCCCCACACGCTCTGGACCGGCTGCGGCGCTTCTGCGCCGGGACCAGCCGAGAGCTTGGCGCCGCACTTCGGGCAGTCGGTGATTTGCACTGTCGGCTTGGAGTACTCAGCTGCGCACTCCGGGCAGATCTGCTTCGAAGTCTGGCGTGAAGTGATCATATTTTCGGTTCCTCAAATGACCGCAAGGCTTCGCGAGAGGCGGCTCGGGGAACGCTTCACTGCGCCGCGAGATCTTCTATGACCCGCACGACGGAGCGCGGACGTCCTGTCGAATCGACCTCCGCTTCTCCCTTCTGGGCGAGCGTGTGATAGGTGGTGATCGGCAGCATTACAGCTATCTGCGCTGTCTTGTTCTGAGGCGGCGCGTACCATGCGGCTCCCGCGACCATGGCCGCCATGAGGATCATTACCGACAGGGGGCGTGACAATCGCATTCGTGAATTTTCTCCAGTCAATCGTGGGCTCCAGCCCAGTCGCGCTGCAATGCCCGGTCCAGCTCTTCCGGATCGACGGTCATCGCCCGCGTCAGGTGAGGAGGCCCGGACTTTGCCTGCAGGCGGAGCACCGTCGAGATGCGGCGGTAGGCGGCATAGGAAAGGCCGCCGATAAGCTCCTCTTCCGTTTCCACGCAGTAGTCGCCGGCGGGCAGCACCTCATCGAGCGCCGCAAGAACGAAGGGCCGTCGGAAGGTAACCGTCTTCTCGCTGATGCGGGTCGTCATGGTTTGTCCTTCACTTGGGCCGGCGACGGTGGCGGAGGGGGTGTCCCCTCCGGTCCGCTGCCTAGGACTTGGGCGTCGGTGCGGCTTCCGCGGGCTTCTGGCTGGGCTGGGCCACCGGGTTTTCAGCGGGTGCGGCTTGCTTGGACTTGTCGGCACTGCCGGTCTTGCCCGCTGCGTCCTGCTCGGAGGAGAATTTCTTAAACGACATGTGGAGCGCCTTTCGTGATACCGGCAATGATTTGCCGTTGAGTACTATATGGCCATTGTGCAATGTAATTGCAATGTCTACATCAAATAAAATATAGCAAAGTATTGTATTGTATGTTTGTTGATAATTGCAGTATGGAATAATTATATATTTTTTTTTCGCCTATAGATAAAGATATTTTGAGTATTACTGTGCGGCGGATGCCGGCCTATGTTCTGGTCTTGCCGGACTAACCTATGCTGATCTCTTGCTCGCCCGATCCGGAAGATTGCGAAGTGAATCTCTTCTGGGCGCTGCTTGACGGCGGGCCCCCTGTAACTGTGGGGGGCCGTCCGGGCGGGGAGACGGTCGAATGCCCTTGGGCGACCCCGGGACAGGGACGATGTACCTGCGATAGGGTTAGAGCAGCTCTCCGATCCGGGGCGTCGGCGGGCCCAAGGCAGCTTGCACGTCCAAGTCCGCCGGCCGTGGATACGCCGGGGATCTGTGCTCCAGCCGATGTGTGCCGAAGAAAGGCGGCCAGCTCTTTGAGGTAGCGATGCGCGTTCCCACGTCGATCATTCTGGAAGGCCTGCTGCGCGACGCCCCGAGCGACGTAACCCTGGAGTGGATTGTCGCGAACTTGAGGGAGCGTTCCTTTGGCATCGTGATGCTGCTGATCGCTCTCGTGGGCCTGGTACCCGGACTCTCGCCCGTCGTCGGCATCCTGCTTGCGATTCCGGCCATTCAGATGATCTTGGGACGCAGCGAACCCCTTCTTCCCCGCCGGCTTGCCGCCCGACGCATCTCGCAGGTGCGGCTCAGACGTATCCTCAAGCGCCTGATCCCTGTGGTCGGATGCATGGAACGGTTCATTCGGCCGCGATGGACCACGCCGTTCGAGATGACAAAGCGGGCCGTCGGTTTCGTGATCCTCCTGCTGGGCGCGACTCTTCTTGTTCCGGTTCCCTTGAGCAACATCATTCCTGCCCTCGCAATCATGCTGCTCGCCTTTGCCTTCCTGGAGGAAGACGGCATCCTGCTGTGCATCGCCCTGGCTGCCGCCGCCGTCTCGCTTGCGATCACCGCCGCCGCGATCTGGGGAACCATAGAGGCAAG
>JBNKHC010000294.1:0-3817 GCA_050290145.1 Kiloniellaceae bacterium
AACGCCGAAGAAGGCCTTGGCGATGTCTTCGCAGCTGCGGCCCGGCCGTGCCTCGGCAAGGCCCGCCTCCATGCCTTCCAGCACCGCCTTCTCGGCTTCGACGAACTGCGGCGTCGGCTTGCCCAGGAATACCGTGCGCGAAAGGGGGCAGTGGTAGCGCCGGTAGCAGCCGGCGATCTCGAAAAAGGTGCCTTCCCCCGATTTCAGGGGGCGGTCGTCCCAGGTGAGGTGCGGCGCCGCCGCATCGGGCCCGGAGGGCAGCAGCGGCACGATGGCCGGATAGTCGCCGCCGGTTTCCTCTGTGCCCCGGGCACCGGCGTGCAGGATCTCGGCCACCAGGTCGTTCTTGCGCATGCCCGGCTCGATCTTCTCGAAGATGCGCTCGTGCATGCGCTCGACGATGCGTGCGGCCTGCTCCATGTAGGTCAGTTCCTGAGGCGACTTCACGGCGCGCTGCCAGTTCACCAGGTAGGTGGCGTCGCGGAACGTAGCGTTGGGCAGGCCCTGCTGCAGCGTGGCGAAGGCCGCGGCACTGAAATAATAGTTATCCATCTCGACGCCGATGCGGCGCTTGCCCCAGCCGCGGCGTTCGATGATTTCCGCCAGAACCTGCTTGGGGTGCCGTTCGGTCGACTGCACGTAGTGGTCGGCGTAACTCTCGATACGGTCGGGCGCCAGCCAGGTGGTGCGCCGGGCGCCGTTGGCGTCCTGCGAGCGGCCAAACCAGACGGGGTCGTCGTCAACCGGCAGCACCACGGCCTGGTGAACGTAGAACGACCAGCCGTCATAGCCGGTCAGCCAGGCCATGTTGGAAGGATCACTGACGATGAGGGCGTCGATGCCGGCTCGCTCCATCGCCTGCTGGGTCTTTTCGACACGAGCCGCGAACTCCGCGCGGCTGAAATGCAACGTCGGTACCATAGTCGCTCCTGCGAAGGCGGCCGCCGCCAGAGTGGGGCGAGGCCGCCGGAAGGGCGGAAGTCTAGGGGAGGGCGGCTTGGCCTTGGAAGCCCCTAAGTTGTTGCCGCTTAAACTCCGCTTGTCATTCCATACAGCCGCTGCGGGCCGGCAGGGCCTATCCGTTCGCGGCATGCTTTCGCTTGAGGGCGACGGCGGGGCTCTGGGAGGCTGGGGAAGCACACCTTATGGTAGCATCGCGACTATCGCTTGCAGAACTAGGAGGTCAGCGGTGATATTTTGTTCCCGTCCTACGGCGAAGCAGTAGGGCGGAAACAAGGGGAGGCCGATCCTGCGGCCAGGCTGCGACGGCGTTCCCGAGATGCTGCACAACTTCTACAGGCTACTGCTGGACAAATGAGCGAGGGGCAGGACGGCAGGGAGAAACCCTCGGCGTTCGGCGCCGGCATGGAGCGCACGGACGCCAGGTCCTGGCTGGAGACCGAAGCGCCGATCTCCCCCCTGGGGCTTGAGTTTCTGGCCTACTGGCGCTCGAAGTGCCCGTCTTCCGCCACCGGTACCGCCTTTCCCCAGCGCCGCGACATTCAGCCGGAGGAGATCCTGCGGCTGCTGCCCTACATCTTCATGCTGGACGTGCTGCATGAGGGCGAGGAACTGGATTTCCGATTCCGCCTCGTCGGCACCGCCATCGTGAACGTGGAAGGGGAGCACACCGGCTTGCGGCTCAGCGCCATGTTTCCCGACCGCGAGACCTACAAGGTGCTGTGGCAGCAGTACTGTGATGCCGCTGCCGGCAGGGTCTGGGTGCGGCATGAGACCCTGCACTGGCAGGATCGCGATCATATCTCCTACGAGGTCATCCTTGCCCCGCTGCAGGACGACAGCGGCGCGGTAAGGATGCTGATCGGCATCGCCTACGCACCGGAGGAGTGACGCCAGGGCCCGGCCGGGCCCGGGCGGCTCCCCTGGATGTCAGCGCTTCAGCAGCGGGCCCAGACGCGGCTCTACCTCGATCTCCAGCTCGAGGCGGTCGGCGAAGGCCGGGCGCTCCTGCACGATGCCAGAGGCGCGGTCGGCCGAGGCCTGCGCCAGCTGCGCGTCGTCCAGGGCCAGGCTGATGCGGGCCAGGGCGAGGTGAAGCTGCAGGGCCGAGAAGGGCTGCAACGGCGCCCGGCCCAGCCGCGACAGCAGCGTGCGGCTGCGCTGATAGTCGGGCGGGCGCAGCTTGCCGATCGAGTAGTCCCGGAAGCCGCGGCTGAGGCTCAGCCCCAGGGCGAGGCGGGCATAGTCCGCCTGGATCTGCTCGGGGTAGCGGTCGATCACTGTCTCCAGCTGGGCGATGCCGCGGCGCAGGTGGTCTCCGCCTTCCCACAGCATGAAAAGCCCTGCCTCCGCGCCGGCCTTGCTGTCCTCGACCAGCAGGTTGCCCGCCGGACCGCCGGGGGCGACGTCGAGGGTGACGGGCTCGGAGCGGAGCTCCTGGTTTTCGCCGAGGCTGGGGTGGCGGTAGTGACCCGTCAGCTCATAGCTGCCGGGCACCGGGAAAGTCCAGCCGGGGGCGCCGTAGAAGAGGGCGAAGGTGGAACTGACCGACTGTCCGGGTGGCAGTTCGCGCACCTGGGTTTCCACGTCGTCCACGCCGACGGGAACGAAGAGCGCGCGGCGGCCCTGGTAGCTGATGGCCACGGCGCCGACGCCTACCTCCGGATAGAGGTTAGGAAAGACCGGCTGGCTTCGCTTGCTGGTGTTGGTGAGGGTCAGCGTTGCGTAGACCGGCTCGCCCACGACCACCTCCGGTTTGCCGATATCGAGCGTCAGCTTGAGCGCGCTCGCCGGGGCCTGGGCGGCCGCCGGCTGGGCCGCGGCGAACAGCCAGAGGGCAGCGAGTGCGACGGGCAGGAAGAGAAGACCGCGGGACGAGGGGCGGTGCGGACGTCTTGTCACGATGCTGTTCATGGTCGCCTCCCTCTCTTCACATGCAGCTCGGGTCGGAGACGCCGTGCGCGCCCGCCCAGCCGGCATGGGTGGCGTTGACCTCGCCGAAGCCGCCGGTGCCGGCGTTGGCGCAGACATCCGGATGGTCGTCCAGGTGGGTCTGGCTCTGCGTCGAGAACTCGAAGACGAAGGAATTTCCGACTTTCCAGGTCTGGTTCATGATCGTCGTGCTTCCGTCGCCGTCGTCATGGTGCAGGTTCAGCGCATGGCCGATCTCGTGGGCGGCGCTGCGCAGATACTTCATGCCATTCGTCTGGATGGTGTTGTTCTTGTAGAACATGGCGAAGGCGGCGCGGTCACCGGTACGCCACATGCGCCCCATCAGGCCGCTGTCGCAGGCGCCGCTGCCGCCGGAGCGTCCAAAGTGATCCACGACGATTCCGTAAAGCTGGTACCTGGTGCAGGTGTAGGCGTTGTTGAAGCCACAGGGGTAGGTCACGACCCCGATCTGAGTGGAACGGTTGCCGGCCATCAGGGAGTCGAGCTCGGCGTTGGAGATGCAGTTCTGCGGGGTGCCGGTCGCTCCGGTGAGGGGCGCGATGTTGAGGTCGTCCTCATCGACGATCAGCAGGCGGTTCGCATCGACGTAGATGCTCTCCAGGCTCACCGTGTCACCGCTGACGGTCTGATCTTGCGGGAAGGCGGTGCCTTGCATCTTATCGAATTCGAGGTTCGTCGCCGTGCAAGCCGAGGCCAGCAGGGCGGCGGCGGCTACGGTCGTCTTGGTGATGGGCTTGATCATAAAGGGCTCCTTTCCCATCCCGGCCGCTGCGCGCGCCGGGCTGCCGCTTCCGCCCCTTGGGGACAGAGGGCTGTTCCGAAAACTGAGCGCTTTCATTAAACCGCGTTTCGGCAACCGGCGCTGGCGCGAAATAGGAGAGAAGCCCTCATCAAATAGTGGTGC
>JBNKHC010000295.1:0-3907 GCA_050290145.1 Kiloniellaceae bacterium
TCCTCGGTGGCCGCCGTGCTGATCCACGAGGCCATCGGCGACCAGCTCACCTGCATCTTCGTCGACCACGGCCTGCTGCGCCTCAACGAGGCCGAGCAGGTGGTCGACGTCTTCCGCGACCACTACAACATCCCGCTGGTCCACCGCGATGCCAGCGACCTCTTCCTCGGCAAGCTGGAGGGCGTCGACGACCCGGAGAAGAAGCGCAAGATCATCGGCGGCACCTTCATCGACGTCTTCGAGGATGAGGCGGCCAAGATCGGCGGCGCCGACTTCCTGGCCCAGGGCACGCTCTATCCCGACGTCATCGAGTCCGTCTCCTTCACCGGGGGCCCAAGCGTCACCATCAAGTCGCACCACAACGTCGGCGGCCTGCCCGAGCGCATGAACATGCAGCTGGTCGAGCCGCTGCGCGAACTGTTCAAGGACGAGGTGAGGGAGCTGGGCCGCGAGCTGGGCCTGCCCGAGACCCTGGTCGGCCGCCATCCCTTCCCGGGGCCGGGCCTCGCCATCCGCATTCCGGGGCCGGTGAGCCGCGAGCAGGCCGATATCCTGAGGAAGGCCGATGCGGTCTACCTGGACGCCATCCGCAAGGCCGGGCTCTACGACGCCATCTGGCAGGCCTTCGCCGTGCTGCTGCCGGTCAAGACCGTCGGCGTCATGGGCGACGCGCGCTCCTACGACTACGTCTGCGCCCTGCGCGCCGTCACCTCCACCGACGGCATGACGGCGGAAAGCTACCCCTTCGACCACGACTTCCTGGCCGGCGTCGCCACGCGCATCATCAACGAGGTGCGCGGCATCAACCGCGTCGTCTACGACGTGACCTCGAAGCCGCCGGGGACCATCGAGTGGGAGTGAGGGGAACTGATCCGTAACGGGTGAACCGCCAGGGGACTTCGCCATGCCGCAGTACACCGCGCTCGTCACACTGCTCGCCGTTGTTTTCTACGTCTTCCTCGGGACCCGTGTGGTGGTGGCTCATCACAAGTTCGGCGTGAAGCTGCCGGCCATGTCCGGCCATCCGGAGTTCGAACGTATCCACCGCGTGCAGATGAACACGCTGGAGTGGATGCCGGTCTTCCTGCCGACGCTGTGGCTCTGCGCGGTCTATTTCAGCGACATCGCCGCGGCGGTGCTGGGGCTGGTCTGGATCGGCGGGCGTATCCTCTACTACGCGGGATACAGAAAGGCCGTGGAAAAGCGCATGCCCGGGTTCCTGATCCAGGCAGTCGTCTGCGTGCTGCTGCTGATCGGCGCGCTGGCCGGCATCGTCCTCAACTGGTCCGCCGGCTGACGGCGCCTTACTCCGCCGCGCTGCGCTTGGGCAGCACCCAGTTCTTGCGCGGGAAGTGGCAGGTGTAGCCGTTGGGGATGCGCTGCAGGTAGTCCTGGTGCTCCGGCTCGGCTTCCCAGAAGTCGCCGACCGGCTCCACCTCGGTCACCACCTTGCCGGGCCAGAGGCCCGAGGCGTTGACGTCCGCGATGGTGTCCTCGGCGATCCGCTTCTGTTCGTCGTCGACATAGTAGATCGCCGAGCGGTAGGACATCCCCAGGTCGTTGCCCTGGCGGTTCGGCGTGGTGGGGTCGTGGATCTGGAAGAAGAACTCCAGCAGCCGCCGGTAGCTGATCTTGTCGGGATCGAAGAGAATCTCGATCGCCTCGGCGTGGGTGCCGTGGTTGCGGTAGGTCGCGTTGGGCACGTCGCCGCCTGAGTAGCCCACGCGGGTCTTGAGGACGCCCGGGAGCCTGCGGATCAGGTCCTGCATGCCCCAGAAGCAGCCACCGGCCAGAACGGCTCTCTCGGTCATTGCGCTGTCTCCCTTTCTGAATCCGACCCAAATATGAGGCCGGACGGCGAGCCTTGCCAATCCCGATTTCGTGAGGCCCGGAGGGCCTGCGGCAGCGGCCCGCCGATTTCTCTCGACGCGCTCTTCCCGCCAACGTATCCCAATGAGGCAATTCGGACTCGAATCTCCACTGGAAAAGGATCCACCATGACCGACATCAAGCGTATCGACGTGGGCCCGCGCATGTCCCAGGCCGTCGTCTACGGCAATCTCGTCTACCTCGCCGGTCAGGTGGCGCACAGCGCGGCAGGAGCCTCCGTTGCCGAGCAGACCAAGGACATCCTCGCAGGAATCGACGCGTTGCTGGCCAAGGCGGGCAGCGACAAGTCCCGGCTGCTGTCGGCGACGATCTGGATCACCGACATGTCGACCTTCAACGAGATGAACGCTGTCTGGGACGCCTGGGTCGTGCCGGGCGAGACCCCGGGGCGCGCCTGCGTCGAAGCCAAGCTCGCGGCCCCGCAGTACAACGTGGAAATCGCCGTCGTCGCGGCGGTGTGAGCCTCAAGCGAACTTCGCGCCGCGCTCGGCCAGGAGGTCGCGCAGCACCGAGCGGTGGCAGCGCGCCTCGTCCTCGCAGTAGCAGCCGACGGAGAAGTCGGCCTCCTGCGACAGCGCGGCCAGCAGGTCCAGGGTGCGGGCGGCGGCCGGCTCCTTCATTTCCTTCCTGAAGGCGCGCACAAAGGCGCTCCACTCGGCCTCTGTCTCGGCCTTCAGGGCCTGGGTGACCAGCGCCTGGCTGGGCGAGAGTTCCGGGTACCAGACGTCGTACCAGTTCTCGGCGGCATAGCGCTCCTTCTTTACCCCGCGCGGCGGGCGCCGCACCGTGCCGATGCGGGTGCCCTCCTTGGGATGGCGCGGCGTACCGAGGCGGACGATGCGGACGGTCATGGGCCGGGCTCCCTGGTGCGCCTGGCGGCTAGCGGACGACCAGGTTGTTGTGAACCTTTTTCACGCCCTCGACGGTCTTGGCGACCCGGGTGGCGCGGTCCTTGTCGTCCTGGGAATCGACAAAACCGCTGATCTGCACCTCGCCCTTCAGCGTGGTCACGTCGATCTGAAAGATGTTCAGGTCCTTGTCGTCGAGGAGCTTGGCGCGGACCGTGTTGCTGATCACCGAATCGTCGATGTACTCGCCCGCCGTCTCGCCGCTGCAGGCTGCAGCAGCGCCTGCGAGAAGGCCGACAAGGAAGAGGGCCTTCAGTAAACGCATGATGTTCATTTCTTCTGCCTTCGTTTTACTGTCTTGTCGTTGTCCAGCGTCGCCGGCCGATGTCTACCGCGGCAGGACGTCCGCCAGCCGGCATCTCTTATAGCATCCTGAAAGTCGCTATGTGTGATCAGGTTGTGCCCGGCCGGGGCAGGGCTGCGGCCCGGATTATGGCGCCAGGTGGACGAGCTGGGCACCGATCTCGATCGCGCCTTCGCGGAGCAGCCGGAAGCGCGCGTCCTGCGGCACCGTGCAGGGCAGGGGACAATCGTTCTCGGTCATGCGGCCCAGCGCCAGTTCGGCCAGGCAGCGCCCGAGGATCGTGCCCGGCGCGATGCCCCGGCCGTTGTAGCCGCAGATCGTGAAGACGTTGTCCTCCAGCCGGTGGAAGCGGGGCAGGTTGTCGTCGGTCATGCCGATGGAGCCGTACCACTCGGCCTCGAAGCGGACATCGCCGATCTCTGGGAAGAGGCGGCGCAGGGCGCGTCTTGCCCAGGCCCGATGGACGGCGAGGCCGGTGCCCCGCAGCGCGCCGACACTGCCGACGACCAGCCGCCCGGCCTGGTCGAGACGCAACGACGTGAGCACTACCTTCGTGTCCCAGGCGCCCTGTCGCTCTGGCAGGATCTTGCCGAGCAGGTCGCCCGGGAGCGGCTCGGTGGCGAAGTTGAAGTAGGGCAGCTTGACCTGCTCGCTGCGCAGCTCGCTCCAGGGCGTCTCGGAATAGGCGTCGGTGGCGACGATGACCCGCCCGGCGGTCACCGATCCTTCCGCGGTGGCGAGGCGCCAGGCCGCTCCGCTCCGCTGGAGGCGGTTGACCTTGGAGTCGGTGTGGATGACGGCCCCG
>JBNKHC010000296.1:0-11127 GCA_050290145.1 Kiloniellaceae bacterium
ATTGCCACGCCCGGACTGTGACCATTGCAGGACGAGTCATAGCAGGCTTTGCCCCCTTTGGCCCCGGCAACCCGGCGCTACCTCTAAAGGGGGAGCGCGTCGCCCGCGCCACCACGCGCAATGGTCGGTGGCACAGACGGCGGCATTCCCCATAAGATGGCCCCATAAGATGGACCGCAGAGGCAACGGCAGGCCGACACCTCCGGCAGAAGGAGACGAAGCACAGCATGTCCGACAGCACGGAGGAATCGCCGCCCTTTCCCGGTGAGCCTGTGACGATCAGCGACGGCCTCGCCGAACTGGAAGTGACGCCCCAGGGAGGCTGCATCCTGGCCTTCCGCTGGCTGAGCGCCGGCGCGACGGTCGACTGGCTGCGCCCGACATCGCCGGAAGCCGCGCCGGCGCCGACCGACACCGCCTGCTTTCCGCTGGTGCCCTATTCCAACCGCATTCGCGACGCCCGCTTTTCCTTCGAGGGGCGGGACTACCGGCTGGCGCGCAACTTCGGGGATTCCCCGCACAGCATCCACGGCCACGGCTGGAAGGTGCCGTGGCAAACGACCGGGCGGAGCGAAAGCAGCCTCGCCCTGGCCTACACGCACGACGAAGCGGACTGGCCTTCGGCCTATCGCGCCGAGCAGCACTTCGCACTCCGTGACGGTGCCCTGAGCGTCGAGATCTCGGTTGCCAACACCGGCGCGCGCGCCATGCCGGCGGGCCTCGGCCTGCATCCCTACTTTCCGCGCAGCCCGCAGTGCCGCCTGTCCGCCGCCCTGGAGGGCATGTGGAAGACCGACGCCGAGGTCATGCCCACCGAACTGATCAAGGCGGACCTGAGCGGCGGCCTGCAGCCCGAGGCGGCGGCGCTCGACAACTGCTTCACCGGCTTTACCGGCGAGGCCGTGATCGACTGGCCGGAGCGCCATGCCAGCCTCACCCTGCAGGCCGACGGCGACCTGACCTTCCTGGTGGTCTTCACCCCGCCGGGCGAAGACTTCTTCTGCGTCGAACCGGTCAGCCACAGCACCGACGCCGTCAACCTGGCCACGCAGCGCGACGATACCGGCCTCAAGGTGCTGCAGCCCGGCGAGCGCTTCGCCGCCACCCTGCGCTTCATCCCGCGCCTGGACGCGGCCAAGTGACGGCAAGCGGCGACAAGGCGCCGCCGGCGGCGGAGCCCAGTACCGGCCTGGGACGCCGGCCGAGCCAGCCCAGTGTCCTGCTCGGGCCCTGGCTGGTCGCCCTCATGGGCTGCGAGCTGCTGACGCTCTTCGCCGACAGCACGGTCGCCGCGCGCATCACCGAAGCCCTGCTGCTGGGCGCGCCGCTGCTCGGCTGGCGGCGCCTGCGCCTGCGCGAGGCCTATCTGCTGTGCCTCTGCGGGCTGCTGCTGCTGCTCGCCCTGGTCTACCATCCCCAGCCCTGGGACCTGGCCCTGCACGGCATGGACCGCGCCGGCTTCCTGGCCGCCTTCATCCTGCTTATGGGCCTGCTGCGCGAAGGCGGCATCACCTCGCCCGCCGTCCTGCAGTGCGGCACCTACGTGACCCAGCAGCCGCCGCAGTGGCGCTTCCTCGCCGTCTTCCTGGGCAGTCACTTCTTCTCGGTGCTGATCAACCTCGGCTCGCTCAGCCTCCTGGCGCCGATCATCCAGCGCGGCGTGCGCGGCGACAAGTTGCAGCGCGAGGACCTGGATGAGATCGCCCTGGTGCGCGAACGCCGCCAGCTCTCGGCACTGCTGCGCGGCTTCGCCTGGTTCCTGCTGTGGGCGCCGACGGCGGTGACGCAGGCGATTCTGCCGACCCTGATTCCCGGCGTCGATCCCGGCCGGGTACTGATCACGGGCGGCCTTCTCTCCCTGGTCATGCTTGGCGTCAGCTGGGGCGAGGACGCGCTGCGCTGGTATCCTCTGCGCCGCCGGCTGCGCGCCAGCGGCAAGCTACCGCAACGCCAGATCCTGCCCCTGCCACGCGGCGCCCTGCTGCGCCTCGGCGCGGTCAGCGGCCTGCTGTTCGGCCTGACCCTGCTCTTCACCCGCTGGGGCGACGTGCTGCTGGTGGGCGGCGTCATGCTGGCCGCGCCGCTCGTGCTGCTCGTCTGGGTCTTCCTGCAGCAGACGGGCCGCGGCGCACAGGCACGCCTTGCCGGCACCTTGCAGCGCCTCGGCGAAGTCACCGGCACCGGCCTGCCGTCCTTCCTGCGCGAGGCGGTTTCGCTCGCCTGCGCGGGCTTCATCGGCACGGTGGCCGCGGCGCTGGTGCCGGCAGAGCAGGTCGCCAGCACCCTCTCGGTCCAGGACCTGCCGGGCTGGGTCTTCCTCTCGCTGCTGTCGCTCTTCATATGGCTCGGCGGCCAGGTCGCCCTCAGCCCGATCACCACCGCCGTCTTTCTCGGCAGCCTGGTGACGGAACTCGGCGCAGTGCCCGCCGATCCCACCATGATCGTACTGGCCATCGCCGCCGGCTGCGCCATCTGCACCCTGGGCGCGCCCTTCGCGTCGGGCACGCTGATGCTGGCGCGCGCTTCGGGCTACAGCGGCGTCGAGCTGACGTGGAAGTGGAATTCGGCCTATACGCTGGGCTCCATGGCCGTTCTGGCCCTCTTCTACGCCCTGCTCACCTGAGGCGTTTTCCCCTACTGAGAATTTTCATATAGAATGCAAATCGGAAGCCCTTCGGATTGGCTTCCCGATTGGCGCAGGGATCCGCGTCGTATTCTTCCTCAAGGGGCGCTATGCAAGGGAATCACCTTTCGCTTCGCGTAACGACAAGGGGCTTTCGCCACGATTCGGCGTCCCGGTGGCGCCCGAATCGCGCCCTCATCAGCCGGCGGCCCGGCTAGAGCGCTCTCATGATCGCCCCGGAACTCATCGCGCCCTTCCAAATGGGCGTACTCTTCCTGCTGATCATCGTGGCGCTTACGATTTTCGCCACCGAAGCGCTGTCGATCGAGCTGACCTCGCTGGCGGTCATCGCGGCGCTGCTGATCTTCTTCCACTTCTTCCCGGTGATCGGGCCCGACGGGGAAGACAAGCTGGACCTGCGCCATCTCTTCTCAGGCTTCGCCAATCCGGCGCTGATCGCTGTGCTTGCGCTGCTGGTCCTGGGCGAGGGCCTGACCCGCACCGGCGTGCTGGACGAGGCCGCCAACACGGTCATCCAGTTCACCAAGCAGAACCGCGCGGTCGCCGTCGCCCTCATGCTGGTGGTGGTGATGCTGTTCAGCGCCGTCTTGAACAACATCCCTGTGGTGGTGCTCTTCGTCCCCATCATGCAGGTGCTGACCCGCCGCTTCCGGCAATCGCCCAGCCGCTACATGATGCTGCTCAGCTACGCCTCGGTGCTGGGCGGCATGACCACCCTGATCGGCTCCTCCACCAACCTGCTGGTGTCGCTGGAACTGGACGACCTCGGGGAGCGGCCTTTCGGCTTCTTCGACTTCACCGTCCCGGGGCTGGTGCTGGCCGCCTGCGGCCTGCTCTATCTCTTCTTCGTCGCGCCGCGCCTGCTGCCCGACCGGGCGCCGCTGGCCGGGGGCATCGAGGAACGGAGCCGCCACTTCATGGCGCAGATCTCCGTCACCCAGGGCTCGCGCCTGGTCGGGCTGGCGCCGGTCGGCGGCATCTTCCCGGACCTGAAGGACGTGACGGTGCTGATGATCCAGCGCGGCGAGCGCGCCATGGTGCCGCCTTTCGAGGACCTGACCCTGGAGGTCGGCGACCTGATCATCCTGGCCGCTACCCGCCAGGCGCTGAGCGCGCTGGCCAAGGGCGAGCCGGAGCTACTGCACCCCGAGCTCATGGCCGACGCCTTCCGCGGCCCCGAGGAAAACGACGATGGCGAGGCGCAGCCGTACCGCCCGCCCTGGGCCGTCAGCGGCCAGGTCCAGGCGGAGGTCATGGTGCGGCCGGAATCGGAGATCGTCGGCCGCACGCTGGAAGAGGTCGGCTTCCGCTACAAGCACCACTGCGTGGTGCTGGGGATCGAGCGCCGCAGCCGCATGCTGCGCGAGCGCATCACCCGCATCCCCCTGAAGGACGGCGACGTGCTGCTGATCCAGGGCCGCCCGGAAGACCTCGACCGCCTGCGCGGGGAGCGCAGCGTGGTGCTGATGGAATGGTCGCGCCAGCCCCTGGTGACGCCGCAGTACCAGCGCATCGCCGCCGCCATCTTCCTGGCGGTCATCGCCGCCTCGGCCGGCGGCGTGGTGCCCATCGCCCTTGCCGCCTTCTGCGGCGCTTCCGCCATGATCGCCTCGGGCATCCTCTCCATCGGCGACGCGGTCAGGGTGCTGGACCGCAAGATCGTCCTGACCATCGCCATGGCCCTGGCGCTGGGCTCCGCCATGCAGGAGACCGGCGGCGCCACTTTCCTGGCCGAGCAGCTCATGAGCGTCTTGGACGGCGCCTCGCCCGGCCATGTGCTTTCTGCCTTCTTCCTGCTGCTGGCGCTGCTCTCCAACGTGCTCAGCACCAAGGCCACGGCGGTGCTCTTCACCCCCATCGCCGTCGACCTGGCCCGGGTCATGGGGCTGCCGGTGGAGCCCTTTGCGGTGGCGGTGATCTTCGCCTCCAACTGCTCCTTCGCCTCGCCCATCGGTTACCAGACCAACCTGGTGGTGATGACGCCCGGCAACTACCGCTTCATGGACTTCGTGCGCGTCGGCCTGCCGCTGATCCTGCTGGTGTGGATCGCTTTCAGTCTGTTTGCGCCGTGGTACTACGACCTGCCGCAGTAGCGACGGCGTCGAGCAGTTCCCCGACTTCCTGGCGCGCGTGCTCGAGGCTCGCATGACTGCCGTGGGGCACCTCTTCCGGCCCCAGGTCGAAGAGGGTCAGGCCGCGAAAGAAGAGACCACGGAAAACCACCCGCTCGGAAAACCCGGGCTGCAGGCGAAAGCCGAGTCGCCGTGACAGGACCGACAGCAGCTTGGCCATCTCCCGCGTGTTGCGGGTATCGAGGTGACCAATGCGGTTGCGGGCAACGACCCAGTCCACGCTGTCTTCCCCGGCCCCCTTGCGGCGGTCGCGCTCCTGCCAGACCTGGCGGGCGAAAGGACTGGGCGCCCGCACCTCGCGGCGTTCCAGGTCGATATCGGCCAGAGCGTCCACGTCAATGAAGCTGTCGTTGATCGGCGTGACCAGCACATCGGCCACCTCATGCGCGAGGGGCAGCAGCGGGCTGGCGTAGCCCGGTGTGTCGATGACGACCGTGTCGTGATCGGCCAGGTCTGCCAAGGCCGCCGCGAAGCGCGTTCGTTCTTCCCTTGTTGCCGCTTCTCTGGAGTCCGCTTCCACGGCCTGGAGACGGTGGTACCGCGGTATGACGAGGGGCGCATCGCGGCGCTCCGCCGCCGCCGCGCGGTTGGAGAGAAAGCGCGAAAGCGTCGCCTGGCGCCCGTCGAGGTCGATGCAGGCGACCCTGGCGCCACGGTCGCTCAGCCCCATAGCCAGATGAATGGCCGTGGTGGATTTGCCTGTGCCGCCCTTTTCGTTGCCGACCACGATCACGCGTACAGGGCCTGCCTCGGACAACGCCTGAGGCGGCGTCAGGTCGGGTGCCGGCACCTTGAGAAACCCGGCGATTTCCCCGACGACGCCGCGGACCTTGTCGCTCACCGTCGCGTCGGCAAGGGCTACCGCCTGGCTGACCCGCAATATGAGAGCCGCCGCAGCCGGGTCGTCCGCCAGACCGGCAAGACTGGCCAGGGCGGCGCTGCGGGCGGAAGGCCCCTCGGTCTGCAGTCGCTCGAGACTTCTCTGGAAGGCCTTGACCGCCTGTTCCAGATCGAAGCTCTTCTGCTCGTTCAATTCCTGGAGGATCTGGTCGATGGTGGCGCGCCGGGCCAAGCTGACGGCCGGATCGGCGGCAGCGACCAGCGCCGCCGCGGCCACGCAGCCTTTCAGCAGCGGCGAGCGGCGCGACCAGCCCTGTCCGCGCAGAACGCCGCCGGCAAACTTGTCCAAGAAGGCCAATCGCTTCCCCCCGAAAGCAGCTCCGCCACCCACCCCTCACGGCTCCCCGCTGCGCGAGGTCTCAACCGCAAGAGGCATGACGGCACGTCCTCCTCATACCAAACTATAACCCGAAATCCCCCGGCCGCGAGTCATTACGGGCGGCAGGCCGCAAAAGCGTCCTTGCCGCCGAACCGGGCGGTCCGCCTCCGGGCTTGCCGCGCGGGTCGCCCTCAGTCCGCCGGCGCCTCGGGATTGCGGCCCGCCGCGGTGACGACGGGATCGGGCGGCGCCAGCAAGTCCTGGCCCACCACGAAGGGCTCCTCGGCACCGATGCTAATCGCGCGCGGCGGCACCGCCGCGTAGCCCAGCTCGGCAATCTGCCCAGCGTCGAGCACCAGCTCGTAGCGGCCGTAGGGAATGCGGTCGAAGAAGTAGTAGCCGTCGTAGGCGGTCTCGGTCTCGGCGACGACAGCGCCGGAGAGCTCGCGCAGATAGACCCTGAGCCCGCCGCCCGGGCGCAGCGCGCCGCCGTCGGGACGGCCGACCAGCACCGTGCCGTCGACCTCTCCGGTCTCGATCACCGGGAACAGCAGCATGGTCGCGCTGCCCGGCCGCGTCACCACGCGCACCGGCGCACGTGCCGAAGCCCAGAAGGGATCCTCAAGCGTCGCCTCGTTGAGGCCGATCTCCGTCGCGCGATAGGGTTCCAGGCCGAGGATGAAGCTGTTGCCGTTCTCGTCGGTCCGCACCCCGCGCGGCAGCCGCGGACCGGAGAAGCCGACACCCTCGATGGGCCGCTCGTCGGGATCGAAGACGCCGTCGTTGTCGCTGTCGAGGAAGGCCCGGGCGCTGACCGCGCCACTGCGGGCGAAGGGTCGCGCGCGCACGGCGATGCCGCCGCTGCCCGGGTCATGGCCGAAGCTGAGGGACAGGCCC
Source organism: Kiloniellaceae bacterium (assembly GCA_050290145.1). GTDB lineage: Bacteria > Pseudomonadota > Alphaproteobacteria > Kiloniellales > Kiloniellaceae > Pelagibius. The sequence continues at coordinate 6,893 of JBNKHC010000296.1, forward strand.
AGGCGGGCGTTGTACTGGCCGTCGCTGTCGCCGTCGACATTGAGGCCGATGGCGACATGCTCGAACTGGTAATTCAGGCCGACGGTGCCGCTGGTGAGCTCGCGGTCGCCGGTGTGGTGGCGCAGGCCGAAGCGGGCACCGAAGTCCTCGGAGATGCGCCAGTCGGCACTGAGGGTGACCTGGTCGAAGGCCAGCTCCGGCGCCACGTCGACGCCGACCTCGCCGCGCAGGCGGAAGTCGCCGAGCAGGGTGCCGACCAGCAGGCTCGCCTCGCTCTGGGGGTCGCGCTCGCGGCGCAGCCGGGTGGTCGAGGACAGCGCGAAGTTGAAGGGGCGCACCACGGCCGAGACGCGGCCGAAGGCGGTGGTTTGCCAGTCGCCCTCCTCCGCCGCCTCGTGGGTCACCGAGGCCGAGACCGGCTGGGGTCCGAAGCCGATGTCCGGCAGGTGGCCGTTGGCGCGCAGCGACGTGCGGCTGCGCAGATGCCCGCTCACCGAGGCGTTGTCGGTCTGCTCGGAATGAAAGTCCTCGTAGAAGCTCTGCTCGGTGGAGAGCGACCAGCCGTCGATGTTGGCCTGCAACCGCCCGCCCAGCGCTACGCCGCCGTTGTCCGAGAGAGCAGCGTCGAACTGCGCCAGCGCCCCCAGGATCGAACTCTGCAGAGTGGTGCTGGCGTAGTTGCGGCGCTGCCCGTCGACTGAGAGGCTGGCGACCCCGCCGGCCAGCGACGTGGTCTCGCTGAGGCCGTGCTCGAGCTGGAACACGACGCGGTTCTTGCCGTCGTCGGGCTGGCTCGACGTCGTGTCATCAATGTCGATGAGATCGCGGTTGCGCTGGTTGAAGGCGAGGCGGAAGTCGGTACGCCCCGGCTCGGCAAAATCCGGCGTCACGTAGTAGCTCTCGATGCGCTCGCGCGTTTGGCCCTGCGGACCGAAGAAGGCCAGGCGGAATTCGTTGTAGCCTGCCAATGTCGGCACGTTGGCGAATTCGTAGCGGCCGTCACCGACATCGCTGTCGGTCTGGAAGTCGAGCAGCTCGCCGTTGCGGTAGAGCTCGACCTCCCAGCCAACCGGCAGTTCGCCGCGCAGGGTGACCTGGTTGGTCTGTTCCAGCCGGTCCAGGTCGTAGCTGGAAACCTCGAAGCCACGGCCGACCGTGTTCTCCGCCACCAGCGGCAGGTCCGGTGTAGTCACGTCGCCCAGGGCGTACTCGCGCGCGTCCAATGGTCCCAGCAGGCCGCCGTCCAGCGATTGCCGCCCCAGGCGCACCCGAAAGTTGGGCACGTCCTGGTCGCTGTCGGTGACCGCCGTCATCTCGCCGTCGAGGCCGCCGACGATCCCGGTCACGGTCGTGGTCAGCCGCCCGCGGGCGTGATTCTCCTCCGGCCGGTGGCGGCCGGATACCTCGATGCTGGTGTCAACGAAGGGCCAGTCGAACCAGCGCTCCTCGGGCTCCACCCGGTCCAGGTCGTCCTGGCCGCCGCCGCGGTGCAGTTGGCGGCGGCGCTCCTCGCGGGCGATGCGTTGCTGCAGAGGCAACGGCTCCAATGCGGTCACCTGGATGGAGAGGACCTCGAACTGCAGATCCAGGGCCACGGGGAACCAGCGTTCCAGCTGCCTCAGGGAGACGTAGATGTCGTCGGGATGGCGCTCCAGAGCGGCCAGGTCCAGCGTCGAAGAGCGGCCGGAGATCTCCACGACGGGGCGGGCGAGATCGAGCCGGAAGGTGCGGTCCTCGCTGAGGAACCAGCCCTCAGCGGTACCCCGTTCAGCATCGACCGCGATGGGGAACTCCAGCAGCTCGGACAGGGCGCCCAGGGGCGCGTAGGCCTCCTTGCCGTCGTAGAAGACGATCAGGCCCTCGGTCAGCACGTAGCGGTCGAGCCGCAGGCCGAAGACGTAGACCTCGTCGTCCGGCCTTTCGTCCCAGTGTGACTCGACGGCCGCAGCCGCATCGGGCAGCAGTCCCGCCGCCAGCAGGCCGGCGGCGATGATCGCGTTATGAAAAGTGACGGGGCGCATGGCTTGCGACCCGCAGCTGTCCGGCTATTGCACTGGTCTGTCCGCGTTACCTCAAATGCAGCTGGCCGCTGGCAATCGAAGCCCCGCCTCTGTCCTGGCGCTCGCGGTACTCGACGCGCAGGTCGCGCGGGCCGCCCTGGCCCAGCTTCTCCGGATCGAGCGGCAGCAGCACCTCGCGATGCGGCGTGGAAAGGTAGACCGCCACGTTGTTGAGACGACCGACCTCCTGGTCACCCAGCAGAGCGACCAGGTCGCCGCGGAGAGACTTCCTGCCGTCGCGTGCAATGCGCAGCGCAACGCCCGGCCGGCCGTCGCTGGTGCGCGTCTGGGTCAGGTTCGTCAACTCGCCCGCGCCCTGCAGGCGGCCGTGGCGCACAATCACCGGCACGGTGATGCCGAAGACAGTCCGGATCTGCAACGAGAGACCGCCGCCGGCCGAGCCGCTGACCGACTGCGCCTCGGCCTTGGGCACCTGCTGAAACATCAGGTGGGAGCGGTACTCCCCTTCCTGCAGATTGGCCGGGCGGCGGTAGAGAATACGCACGGTCTGCGGCTTGCCCGGTTCCAGCGTGATCTGGCGCGGCGCGTAGCGGAACAGGGCCCCGGCGAAGCCTTCGCCGTCGGCCGGCGTTTCGGCGGGGTGCAGATTGCCGTGCTGATCCATACGGTAGTTGACGATGGAGATCCGGTAGGTCTCGGTCCCCGTCCCGCGGTTGGCCAGGGTCAGGACCTGGCTGCGGTTGGTGCTGTCGAGCTCGACCAGTTGCGGCGTGACGACCAGCCCGCCGGCCGCCAGGACAGGCGCGGCGGCGAAGCCGCAAAGGAAGGCGGCGAAGAGAAGAAAAAGGCCTGTGAGCCGCAGAGTGCGGCAGCCGAGATAAGAACGAAGTTGCATGATTTCCCCCCAATCAAAGCAACGATGGAAAAAGCAACGACGGGCCGGCTCTCCCCCGAGTGCCGACCCGTCTCTAAGCGACCATAAGAGATCGGCAACTTAGTAGTTCACGGTCACCGTATAGGTGCCCGAGTAGGCCCCGGACGCCTGGGCCGCATTGACCACCAGGTCGCCGCCGACGTTGAACGTCAGGTCACCCACACCATCCGTGGTCGGCGTAACGCCCGCGTCGTGGGTAAAGTTGTTCAGGGTCATGGCGGTGCCCGGGCCGGTCAGCGAACCGGCGGTGAAGCTGATCGTCACCGCGGTGCTGGCATCGCCGGACGCCGTGAAGGTGCCCGCCGCCGGCGAACCGGAGAAGGTGTAGCCGGCCGGACCCGAAACAGCACCGGCGGAGGAAATCGTCACCGTGCCGCCGGAACCGTCGACGGCGATGATGCCGAAGTCCATCGCCGTGTCCTCGGTGATGGAGATCGCCTGCTGAATGGTGGCGGAAGCATTGCCGGTCTGATCGGTGGCAAGCGCAACCGACGCGGAGGCGAACACCCCAGCACCGGCCAGGCCAGCAGCCACGAACTTGTTAAAATACTTCATAGGTCAATCCTCTTTCGAATTGGGTTTTACTCCCGACCGGTACATGAAACCCCAATCACCGAGTCGAAACGCCGCAGACCATAGACAATTTATGTTTAAACAAGGGTTAAATGGACCCGAGTATTGGATGACGACTCAGAGTCGACTCAGGCTCGAGATTTTATTAGTTCTCAGAACTCGATATTTCTTGCTTCTAATGACCTCTACCGCGCGCAATTCCATATGCGCGGCATTTTATGCGTGTGCTATGCGCGCATTACGTGCCCTTTCCCCAGGACTGCTACTAACGCTTTGCGGTAAATTGATTAGCTGTTTTTCGCTAAATGATTATGTTGCGGCGGCGGCGCGCCCTGCCGGTCCCGCCGCGAAGCGCAGGCGGCGGCTCCCCCGGCCGCCTTGGGCCGGGCTGCAGAAAAATGTCGGGGCGAGCCTCACCCCCCGGAAGCCGCTTGAGGCGGCCGCCGGGGTGAGGCCGATCTGAGCGCCGTTGCGGGCCGGCCTAGCCGAGGGGCGCCGACGGCGGCGTACAGTCCTCGCCGCCGCGGAACACGCAGAGGCGATAGCGGATGAGGATGGCGTAGGCCCGGAGGTAGCGATTGACGTCGGCCCAGCTCTTGAAGGAGGTGCCGTCGAAGCTGGCTTGGCCGAAATGACGGTCGACGGTGGCGCCCAGCACCTCGCCGGTTACGGCATCGGTCCATTCGGCCTCCACCAGCAAGTCGGCG
>JBNKHC010000297.1:0-5432 GCA_050290145.1 Kiloniellaceae bacterium
GCCCATGGCCTGCAGCGCCGGCCGATGGGCCTCGAAGAGATCAACATCGCCCCCGGCGAGTACCGTGATCTTGCCCTGCCCCGCCAGGTGAACCCCGCCGGTCACCGGGGCTTCCATGGTGCGGACGCCCTTGGCCGCGGCAACCTCGGACAGCCGCAGGATGTCCTCGCGCCCCAAGGTCGACATCTCGATCCAGGTGCCGCCCGGCCGCAGGCCTTGCAGCAGCTTGTCCAGGACCTTCTCGGAGACGGCGGGAGATGGAAGACAGGTGATGACCGCATCACAGTCCCGCGCCAGCTCCGCGACGTCGCCGGCCCAGGCCGCGCCGAGCGCAAGGTGTCTTTCGGCAAGGGCCGGGTCGACGTCGTTGACCGTGACCGCGAAGTTTTCGCGCAGCAGGCTTGCGGCGAGATGCCCCCCGAGACTGCCGAGACCGACATAGCCATAGCGCATCTTGTTCTCCCCGCTGGCGCTGTCAGAGATGGATCCGGAAGGCCGCGCGCAGCACCGCGTCGGTTGCCGGATCGATGAAAGGCGCCTGGGATTGCGCCAGCAGACGCTTCTTGCGCGCCGTCGCCTGATCGATCAGGTCCGGCTTGCCGGCCTCGGCCCAGCCCTTGGGGCTGCTGCGGTCGGCCACAGCGGGATAGACGTACTCGGTCTGCATCAGGCCCAGGGTCTGGGCGTGGCCCAGGTAGTGGCCGGGTCCTTCCAGGCAGACCTCGCGCATGGCCTCCAGGCTGACGGCGTCCTCGCTCACCTCGATGCCGCGTACGCAGCGCAGCACCTGGCCCAGCATATCGTCGCCCAGCACCAGGGACTCCATGCAGAAACCCAGCAGCGAGGCATGCATGCCGACCGCCTCGTAGACCATGTTGAGGCCGCTCAGGCCCGCCATGACGTTGGAGATGGCCTGCTCCCAGCCGGCCTGCATGTCCGGCAGCTTGGCATCGGCCATGCCCGCGGCGGCGCCGCCGGGCAAGCCGTAGAAGTGGTGCATCTGGGCGCAGCCGGCGGTGAGCAGGGCCTGCTCGCCCGAACCGCCGGACATGGCGCCGGTCCTCAGGTCCGAGACGAAGGGCCAGGTGCCGAAGATCGCCGGATGCCCCGGCGCGACGGCGTTCACGTAGACCACGCCGGCCAGGCACTCGGCCACCGCCTGCACGATGGCGGTGGCCAGCTGTGCCGGGGCGGTGGCGCCCGCCTGCCCGGCGGAGAGCAGCAGCACCGGCATGCCGCCGCGGATGCAGGTCTCCATGGCGATACAGCTCTCCGTGGCGAACTTCATCGGCGGCACGACGAAGCAGTTGGAGTTGGAGACGAAGGGCCGCGCCCGCCAGGCCGCTTCGCCGCCGGCGAGCAGGTGCAGGAAGTCGAGGCCGCCGGCGACGTGGGTGGGATCGGAAAAGCTGGTCCCCACGTGCTTCGTGGTGCCGGCGCAGCAGGCATAGAGCGTGTTGATGTCCAGCTCGAAGTTGTCGGCGATGTCGCGGCAGACCATCGCGCGCTGGAAGAAATGGACGTTGTCCAGGGCCTGGGTGAGGCGCGCCGCGTCATAAAGATCCTGCACCGTGGAGTCACGATACTCGCGCTGTTCCACGTCGACCACGTGGACCGCCGCCCCGGCGGTGCCGAAGTGCACCCGCTTGCCGGAAAGTTCCAGATCGTAGGCCGGGTCGCGGCCGTGCAGGGTGATGTCGCGCGCGGCCACGGCCAGCATGTCCTCGACGAGGGCACGGGGAAAGCGCAGGCGCCCGTCGTCCCCTTCGACGGCCCCCGCCGCGGTCATGACCGCAACGCCGGAGGGCGGCGCATCGGCCAGCCCGATGGTCTCCAGGGCATCGAGGGCCGCCGCGTGGATAAGCTGCACACCCTCCTCGGTCAGCGGCCGGTACCGGCCGCCGGTCAGGCCGGGTCGCACCGGGCGCAGGTCCTGCGCCAGGGGCGCGGCGCGCAGCGCCTGGCGCGCCACCCGCCCGCCGCTCCGGCGGCTTCGTTTCTCCGGGGAGCTCTGTTCGGCAGCGGTCATGCCTTGAGTCTTTCGTTGCGGGGGTCCCACAGCGGGCCCTCGGGCTGGACGACGGCGGCGCAGCGCTCGCCGAAGATCTCCACTTCCAGGCGCGTTCCCGCCGCCGCCAGGTCGCTGCGCACGACCCCCAGGGCGACGGACTTGCCGACGCGGTGGCCCCAGGCGCCCGAAGTGGTCTCGCCGACCACGCTGTCGCCCTGCCACAGGGTCGACATGTAGGGCGCATCGCAGTCGCCGGCCTCCACCACCAGGGTGACGAAGCGCTTCGCGGGTCCCTTCTCGCGCTCCCCCAGCAGTGCCTCCTTGCCGACGAAGTCCGGCTTGTCCCACTGGACGAAGCGCTCCAGGCCGGCCTGCAGCACCGTGTAATCCGTGGAGAGGTCTCCTTTCCAGGCGCGGTAGCCCTTCTCGATGCGCAGGCTGTCGAGGGCGAACATGCCGAAGGGCTTGAGGTCCAGCGGCGCGCCCGCTTCGCTGATCGCCGCGTGAATCTCGGCGATGTCGTCGATCGCGGCATGAACCTCCCAGCCCAGCTCGCCGGCAAAGCAGACGCGGATGAGGTTCACGTACTTCCCGGCGATGTGGCTGGTCTGGTGCGTCAGCCAGGGGCGCGAAAGGTCGGCCTCGCAGATCCCGGCAAGCAGGTCGCGCGACTTCGGCCCACAGAGAATCAGCGTTGAATAGCCCTCGGTCTCGTCGGTCAGGGCGAGCCCCGCCGGCAGCCGCCGTTGCAGCAGTTCAAAGTCGTGCCACTGCGCGGCGGCCGCCGTGATCAGCGTCATCAGCTCCTCCGAGTGGCGCACCACCGACATCTCGGTGACGACGCGCCCATTCCGGTCGGCGAAGTAGGCAAGGCCGATGCGCCCGGGCTTCGGCACCGCGCCGGTGATCTGGCGCGACAGCCACTCGGCCGCGCCGGCGCCTTCCAGATTGAAGCTGGAGAAGCCCGGCAGGTCGAGCAGCCCCACCCCGTCGCGCACCGCCAGACATTCCTCGCGCACCGCGGCGAACCAGGCGCCCTCGCGCCGGAAGGTCTGCGTGGCTTCCTCGCTGGTGTCGTCACCGGGCCGCGCGAACCAGTTGGCGCGCTCCCAGCCGTTGTAGGCGCCGAACTGGGCACCCGCCGCCTTCAGGCGCTCGTGGATCGGCGAGAGCTTCTTGTCGCGCCCCGCCGGCCAGGCATGGTGCGGGAAGTGGATGGCGTACTCGTGGCCGTAGACCTCCATGCCCTTGGCGATGCAGTAGTCGCGGTCGCAGAAGGCGGTGAAGCGGCGCGGGTCGCAGGACCACATGTCCCACTCGGTCTCGCCCTCGGTGACCCACTCGGCCAGCACCTTGCCGGCGCCGCCGCCCTGGCAGATGCCGAAGGTGAAGACGCAGGCCTCGAAGGCATTGGGCACGCCCGGCATGGGCCCGATCAGGGGATTGCCGTCCGGCGTATAGGGGATCGGGCCGTTGATGATCTTGGAGAGGCCCGCTTCGGCAAGGATCGGCACCCGCTCCATGGCGTCGGCGACGTACCACTCCAGACGGTCGAGGTCGTCGGGGAAGAGCTGGAAGGAGAAATCCTCCGGCATGGGGTCATCGGGCGTGACCCAGTGCGCCCGGCAGTTGCGCTCATAGGGGCCGAGGTTCATGCCGCCCTTTTCCTGGCGCAGGTAGTAGGAGCTGTCGACGTCGCGCAGAAGAGGGAGTTTGTGGCCGGCCTCCGCCGACCAGGCCGCCAGCTCCGGGATGGTGTCGAACAGCAGGTACTGGTGGCTCATCACCATCATCGGCACGTCGCGCCCGAACCACTTGCCGACCTCGCGCGCGTAGTAGCCGGCGGCATTGACGACGATCTCGCAGCGAATCTCGCCCTTGGGCGTCGAGACCACCCAGTCGTCCCCGTCGCGCCTCGCGCCGGTGGCCGGGCAGAAGCGCGCGATGTTGGCGCCCAGATCGCGGGCGCCCTTGGCCAGGGCTTGGGTCAGCTGCGCCGGGTCGATGTCGCCGTCGTAGGGATCGTAGAGCGCGCCGGTCAGCGCGTGGGTCTCGGCGAAGGGATAGCGCCCGCGAATCTCCTCCGGCGTCAGGATGTCCAGCTCCATGCCCTGGTAGCGGCCCATGCCGACAACGCGCTTGAACTCCCGCAGGCGCTCGTCCGTGTGGCCCAGGCGAACGGAGCCGGTGACGTGGTAGTTCATCGGGTAGTCGACCGCCTGCGCGAGGTCGCGGTAGAGCTGCGCCGAATAGCGCTGCATGTTCATGATCGACCAGGAGGCGGAGAAGGTCGGCACGTTGCCCGCCGCGTGCCAGGTCGACCCGGCGGTCAGTTCGTTCTTCTCCAGGAGGATGCAGTCGGTCCACCCGGCCCTCGCCAGATGGTAGAGTGCCGACACACCGACCACCCCACCGCCGATGATCACCACCCGGGCCTGGGCCGGAAGGCCGCTCTTGGACTCGTTCACGCTTCCCCCGCTCGCTTTGGAACCTGCCGTTTTCGGCAGTATCCGGCGGCTTCGCGGCGGCTTCAATTGATTCGATGACGGTTTATTGATCGAAAAATTCGATTAGACTGGCCGAAAATTTCCTCAACGGGGGCGGCCATGCAGATCGAGCTTCTGGATACTTTCCTCGACCTCATCGAGACCAACAGTTTCAACCGCACCGCCGAGCGCCTGGGCCTCACCCAGTCGACGGTTTCCAGCCGGGTGAAAACCCTGGAGGCGGCGCTCGGCAAGCGCCTCTTCACCCGCAGCCGCGCCGGCACGCAGCCGACCGCTGCCGGCCAGCGCCTGGTCGACCACGCCCGCAGCATGCGCCGCGAGTGGAACGAGGCGCGGCGCGCGGTAAAGCGCAGCGGCGATTTCGCCCAGCTGCTGCGCATCGGCATTCAGAACGACCTCGCCGCCAGCCACATCGGCGACTGGGTCTCCGAGTTCCGCAAGGCGCTGCCGGAGACCTCCTTCTATATCGAGCTCGACTACTCCATCCAGATGAGCGCCGACGTGCTGGCCGGCGAGCTTGACCTGGCGATCCTCTTCACGCCGCGTCACCTGCCGGACCTGCACTACGAGACCGTCGGCGAGATCGCCTACCGCATGGTCAGCACGCAGGCCGCGCGCCTCGCCGAGGTCGACCGCGAGCGCTACATCTTCGCCAACTACTCCGCGGCCTTCGACAAGACCCACCGGGAGGTCATCGAGGGCTTCCCCGACGCCCCGATCGCCAGCGGCCAGAACGCGGCGGTCTGCGGCCTGCTGACCTCGCTGGGCGGCACCGCCTTCGTGCTGGAGGAATCGGCGCGCGACCTGGTGGCCGCCGGGCTCTGCCGCTATGTCGAGGACGTGGCGCCGATCCCGCAGACGGTCTACCTGGCCACCCACCTGCGCCACCGCCACGCCCACCGCAAGCTGCTGGC
>JBNKHC010000298.1:0-3183 GCA_050290145.1 Kiloniellaceae bacterium
CCCCCCAAGGCCGGTGCCGTGAAGAGTGAAGTGAAGAAAAAGGCCGCGGCCAAGAAGGCCGGTGCCAAGAAGATCGCGGCAAGCAAGCGGACAGCGCAGAAGGCTGCCGTGCGCAAGGCCGCGCGCAAGGCCGCCGCAAAAGGATAACGCGGCGGCCAGGCGAATAGCCGATCCGGTTCTCTTCAGCAGGTTGTCGTGCGGAAAACGGGCGCTCGCCCCGCCGGCAACCTGCGAAGAATTGTCGCCCCCTGCACAGCACAACCCGGTCATTAAGCTGCTTGCAGATCACCCTCTGCTGGGGCAGCTTGCGCGACGGAGCGCCGGCATGACGCCTTCTTGCGCGCCGTTTGCGGAGACCCAGGTTATCTTCCCGACCAGCCTTCCCTTCCCGTCGCCTTCCTTTGCCCAATGGCGTGAGGTTGCCGAAGGCGCCCGCGGCTATCTGGCCAGCCCGGAAGCGCCCATGCTGCTGAACGCCTGGATGGCCGCAGGCAGCGGCGAGCGCCCGCCGAGCCGACAGAGCCTGGCGCCGGAATCGATGCCGCGGATCCTATCCGATATCTGGCTTATGGATTACGTCCGCGAGGAAGCGCGCCTGCGCTACCGCCTGGTCGGCGAGAACGTCCGGGCGCGTTACGACTTTCCCCTGGCGGGCAAATATCTCGACGACACCCTGGCCGACGAGGCCCGCGAAACCGTTCTCAGCTACTTCCGCGCCTGCGTCGAGCGGCCGGCGATCTGCCTCGTGGTCGGGCGCCTCTATCACGAGTGGCAGCGCCCGAGCTACGGCGAGCGCCTGCTGCTCCCCCTGCTGGACGAAGACGGTGCACCAGAAGGTCTCGTCGGCGTCACCATCTGCAAGCAGACCTTCCCCAGCCGCCCGGTCGCCGAGGAACGCGCCAAGCGCATCACCTGCATCCTGCCGCTGGATGGCTCGGCCTCGACCGAAAAGGAGGGCGTGGTCCCCATCCTGTTCTGGAACTAGGGCCCGCTCCGATCCTAGAGCGCGGCCAGGCGCCCCAGCAGTTCGACAACGTCCGCCGCTTCCTGATACAAGCCGAAGCCGAAGCGCAGGCGGCTGCCGCGATAGTCGGTGGCCACGCCCGCGGCCGTGAGTCGTGCATGGAGGTCGCCCGCCGCCGCCTCGCCACCCAGCTCGAAGGTCAGGAAATTGCCGCAAGGCAGCTGCTGCGGGTCGAGCAACAGGCGCTCCAGCGGCAGCGCCGGACTCGGGCGGGCCTTCAGCCCCGAGAGGAAACGGTCCTGCAAGGCGCGGGCATGGGCGTGGATGCCCGCCGCGTCCAGCCCGAGCTCGTCCAGCAGGCGCAGCACGGCCCGCATCCGGTAGAGTCCCACCGGATCGAAGGTGGCGCCGAAGAACCGCCCGCCGTCCCCGGCATAGGCGACCTCCCCTTCGGCGGTCCTCTGCAGCGCGCCGAAAGCGGCATACCATCCGGTGTCGCGCGGGCGCGGGCCATAGGCCGGGGGGGCGTGCAGGAAGCAGACCCCTTCCCCCGACATGGCGTACTTGTAGCCGCCGGCCAGGTAGAAGGCCCGCGCGGCGATGGCGCCCAGATCGCTCGGCCGCGCCAGGAAGCCGTGGTAGCCGTCGATAACCACGAAGGGCTCCGACGGCAAGCCGGCCAGCAGAGCCTCAAGGTCGCTCAGGGCAAAGCCCGAATTGAAGAAGACCTGGCTGACGAAGATCATGTCGTGGCCGCCCTGTCGCGCCGCCGCTGCGAAGCGTTCGGCAAAGCTGTCGAAGGGCTCGACCGCCACCCGCGTCACCTCGGCCAGGTTATCCTCCTCCAGCCGCGCGATCTGGCGGGTGAAGCTGTGAAACTCCCCGTCGCTGGTCAGGATGCGCGGCGGCCGCCCGGCCGGCAGGCAGGACAGCAGGCGCTTCACGAACTCATGGGTGTTGGGCGCGAAGGCGAGGCTCGTGGGATCGGGCAGGTTCAGATGGCGGGCGATGCCGCGCTGCACCTCCGGCATGACCTCGTCCAGCACGACCTGCCACTTGCCGCCGGTCAGGCGCGCCGCGTCCTCCCAGCACTGCACCTGGGCCTCGAAAGTGACGTCCGGCCAGTAGTGGTGGCTGTGCGCCGCGAAGTGCAGGCGCCTCGGCACGGCCTCGAGGAAGCGGCGGAAATGGGCCTTGTAGCTGGCACTCACGTGCCACCCGCCGAATAGCTGTAGCCCATGGCGCTGCGCAGCGGCTCGGGCAATGGCGGCAGCGCCGAGCGCGGGATGAGGAAGGTGGAGAGCGCGAAGAGGTCGCCGAAGACGCGGTAGCGCCGCGCCGCCTCGGCCAGGTAGTCGTGGCCGGAGGAACCGCCGGTGCCGAGCTTCATGCCGATCATGCGCTGGGCCATGAGGGCGTGGCGGTAGCGCCACGCGGTCATGGTCTCGTCGATGTCCATCAGCAGGCTCAAGAGGCGGAAGGGCAGCTGCAGCACCGGCTCGTCGCGGTAGAGGTTGATGAACAGCGCCGCCTGCAGGGCCCGCCAGGACAGGCGCCAAGCCCCGTCCTTCACCAGCTCCGCATGGCGCGCCTCGTCGTAGATCGCCTCGAAGCGCGCCCGCGCTGCCGCCAGGGCCGCGAGACCGGAGGCTTTTTCCTCCTCGGCGATCTGGGCGCTGTCCCTGAGGGTCGCCGTATCCTGGTCCAGCATGCGCGCCACGGCAGCACGATAGGCTTCCTGGAACTTATAGCCGCCCAGCTCCACGAAGGGCGTGCGCTCCAGCCAGGCCTCGATGCGGTCGCTGAGGCTGGGCCGCTTCTCGGCTTCCCGAAGCTTCTCGCGGTCGGCCTCGCTGAGGCGGACATCGAAGGGCTTGGCCTCGAAGCCGATGCGGTCCTGCCGGCGCAGGCCGAGGCCCATCTCGATAAGGCGGAACTGCAGGGACTGGAACCCCGAGGAGGGGAACAGCAGGTCGCGGAACTCCAGGAAGTCCAGCGGCGTCATGGTCTCCAGCACGTCGAGCTGGGCGATCAGCAGCTTCAGGATGCGCTCGATGCGCTCCAACGCGGCAACGGCACGGCCGATGTCGCGGTCGTCCAGGTTCTCGGCGGCGAAGATCGCGTCGACCAGCGCCATCTCGTGCAGGATCTGCTTGAACCATAGCTCGTAGGCCTGATGCACGACGATGAACAACATCTCATCGTGGGCCGGTCTGCCC
>JBNKHC010000299.1:0-5801 GCA_050290145.1 Kiloniellaceae bacterium
GATCATCCGATGCCGCTGGCGACGGACATCAACATCATCACGGCCATCGACGTTTCCGACTCGATCACCCAGCAGGAAGAGGGGCTGCAGTACGACGGCCTGGCCCGCGGCGTGGTTGACCCGCGCTTTCTTGCCCGCATCGCCGAGGGCCGGAAACAACGCGTCGGTTTCATCGCCTTCACCTGGTCCAGCGGCGGCGACGTGAGGGTCGTCGTCCCCTGGACGGTAATCGAGAACCGCGCCGACGGCGCCCGGGTGGCGGCCCAGCTCGACGCCGCCCCGCGGATCGACCGGAGGCACTTCGGCATGTTCCGCCCCTCCAGCCTGGACCAGGGGGCGCGCGGCATGACGGATATCGCCGAGGCCGTAAGAGCGGCCCTGCAGATCAGCATGGCCGCGCCCTTCTCCGCCTCCCGCTCGGTGATCAACGTGCTCAGCAACGGCGTCGACAATAACGGGCACGACCCGCGGGTCGTGCGCGATCAGGCCATCCGCCTGGGGGTGACGATCAACGGCGTGGTCTTCGGCAACCTGCCTGACCTGCCGGACTATTTCCGCCGCAACATCGTCGGCGGGCCCGGCGCCTTCCTGATGACGGTGCGGAAGCCGGCGGACCTGCCGGTGGTCCTGGAAAAAAAGTTCTGGCAGGACCTGATCGCGGGACTGCCCGCACCGGCCGCCGGCTGAGCCCGGAAAACCCCTAGATCGCAGCTATGCCCGCGGTCTGCGCCGCCCAACGCGCCGCGTCCTGGCGGTAGCGCCGGTTCAGCGGGCTGGAAGGTTTCAGCTCGATGCGCTCGTTGGCAAGCTCCCGCAGCAGGGCGTAGTGACCGTCCCGGCGGGCAGCTTCCAGGAGTGTCAGGTCGAAGACGTCACGCTGGGCGTGGCTGCCGCCGAAACGGTTGAGGCGGCTGCGGATCGGCCGCAGCAGGCTGATGCAGGTGCCGTAGTCCTCGCGCCCGAAGGCCCGCAAGGCGGAGCACAGCGGATAGCCGACCTCCCAGGTCATCCGCGCGTTCCCGGTGCCGCTGGAGATGGCCTGCTGCTGGGCGGCGAGCAGGGCATCGGCGGCCCGCTCCCGGCCATCGGCGACGAAGGCCATCATAGCGTGGGCGTCGTTGAAGGCATAGAAGCCGTCGGCGGCCAGGGGCTCCCAGGCCGCGGCCAGCTCGCGCCAGCGCTCCCCGGTGTCGATGCCGCGCAGATGCAGGCGCCACAGCAGGGCGGAAGCGTCCACAAGGTCCAGCACCAGCTGCGATCTCTCGCCCCGCAGCGGCCCGTCGTAGAGCGCCAGGACAAGGTCCACCTGCTCCAACTCCAGATGGAACAGCGCCAGGTGCCACCAGTTGTGCACGGCGAGGAAGCTGTCAGGGGCCCAGAAGCCTTCGCGGCCCTTCATCCAATCGATCCCGTCCCGGGTCCGGCCCTGCATTTCCATGACATGGGCGACGGCATGTTGCGCCCAGGCGTTGCGGGGATTGAGGGCGATGGCGTGACGTCCGGCCTCCTCCGCGCGCGCGTAGTCGCCGCACTCCTCCAGGCCGAAGGCGTACATGCCGAGCAGTGCGTGATAGCCGGAATCGTCGCAAGACCACTCGGGCAGGACGCGTGCGATGTGATCGCGCAGGTTGCGGGCGTCGCCGACGAAGAAGTCGGCCAGGTGCAGCGTCTGCACCGCCAGGGCGTCACGCGGATAGTCGATCAGCACGTCTTCCAGAGCGCCGATCGCACCGTCCCAGCTGCCTTGCAGGAACTGGCGCAGGGCCACCAGGTGGCGGCGCTCGCGCGCATTGCTGGGCAGCGACGCCGCGGCGTCGAAACTGGCCTGGACCTCGGGAACCGCCTGGGCCTCCGTCGAAAGGGCAAAGATATAGGCGCGCAGGCAATGGGCCATGACGAAGTCCGGGCTCTCGGCCAGGGCCCTGTCGACAGTCGCCAGCGGATCACCGCTGTAGCACTGCAGCTCGGCCAGCGCCTGTTCATAGATTGCGATCGCCGCCGTCGAGGCGCCGCTTACCGGTTCTCCTCTCGCATCGAGACGCGTGATTATCATTTCGGAGTCTACCCTTCACACCACCTGCGGCTTGCGGCACTGAGCTACAGCATCGCTGTCCTCCTCTACCGCTGGAGCGAGACGTTTTCTTGTGCGAAAGGTCACAGAGCTACAATTGAAACAGAATGCATTGGACGGTTAGCGCCCAGCGCCCTACTCGGCAGCGTCGTTGAGCGTCCAGTCGTAGGCGGTGCCGTCGATTTCGCCGACCTCCGCCAGGCGCGCCGCCAGTCCGGGCGCGGCATAGCGGCGCAGGTGCGCCAGCAGGCCCTTGGTGGAGCCGCCGAAGTCCTCCAGGAACCAGTCGTAGATCTTGGAGACCACCACCTTGCCGGCCGACAGGTTGACGCCGCGCGGGTCGTTGATATAGGCCCGCGCCGCCGCGTCCAGCCGGCGGTCGATATCGTCGCCGCGGTAGGCCTCCCGCACCAGGCTGGGGCAGCCCAGAGAGGCGCAGTTGACCGCGTAGTGGACCCGCGGGTCCCGCCAGATCGGGCGCAGGATCCGGTGCTCGATGTCGTTGAGGGTCAGCGGCTCGCCCTCCACGGTGACCACTTCCGCATCCCAGGGGCCGTCGGCGAACCAGCCGGGCGAGATATCGATATCCCGGATCGTCGCCACCGGGAAGTGGCGGACCACGACCTGCAGCGTTACCGCGTTATAGAGATTGATCCAGTAGGCGAGCTGCTGGTCGCGGTTGAAGGCAGAGACCTCCACCGCGGCCAGCTGCGCGACAATCTGCGCCAGGTCTTCCGCCTCCGCCGCCACGAGGCTGCGGTAGTCGACCCGGGTGATGCCGTCGCTGCCGCTGACCACGACCCGCTGCAGCAGCGCGTCCCAGGCGGCGAAGTCGAGGCTTTCCCGGCTGGCCGGGTCATGGCGTTCCCAGCGCGGCCAGAGCTCCGCCGAGGGCGCGAAGAGCCGCTCGACCGAGGTAAAGCCGCCGAGCGGCAGAATGAGGAGGATCAGCAGGACGAGGCGGCGCATGGGCCTTGGGGTCTCCCGGTCAGGGCGCGTAGGTCCAGTCTGCCGCCGCGGCCCGCTCACGCAAACCCAAAGCCTCGCGAGCAGCGGGCGAAACAAGCAATGGGGCTGGCCGAGCCCGTCGCGGCCCGCCTATAGTGTTCCGCCTTTTCTGGCGTTTCAGGCTCCTTCGGACCCGACGATGACACCTTCGCCGCTGCCGCCCCTTGTCCTGCTGGTCACCATGCAGGCCGCCGTCGCCGCGGCCAGCCTGGTGGTCGAGATTGTCGCCGGGCGCCTGCTTGCCCCCTACCTCGGCATGTCGCTCTATACCTGGACGGCCGTCATCGCCGTGGTGCTGGCCGGCTTCTCGGCGGGACACTGGGCGGGCGGGCGCATCGCCGAGCGCCCTGTGGCGCGGGCTCTGGCACTGACCGCCTGGGCCATGATCGGCGCCGCCCTGACCACCGCGGGCGCCATTTTCCTGCTGCGCTGGAGCGCCGGCGGCATCATCACCGCCCTCAGCCATCCCCTGGCCGCCATCACGGCGCTGACGACGCTGGTCTTCTTCCTGCCCTCCTTCTTCGCGGGGATCCCGGCGCCGGTTCTGGCCAAGGTCGCCGTCGAGGCGCAGCCGGAACGCTCCGGCCGGGCCCTGGGCGCCATGTTCGCCGCCGGGGCCCTCGGCGCGATTGCCGGAACGCTGCTGGCCGGCTTTCTCTTCATTTCCTGGCTGGGATCCAGCGGTACCCTGGCGACGGTGACCATCGTCTATACGCTCCTGGCGGTCGCCGCCTACGGGGCGGCCAGGCGGGCCGGCGACATCTCTTCAACGCTAGGCGGCGCCATCGGCGTCGTCCTGGCACTGGGACTGGCCGGCACCAGCCTGACGCGGCCCGACCCCTGCACGCGCGAAAGCGACTACTTCTGCATCCGCGTGCTGGACGCCTCGGCGCAGGCCGGCGAGACCGCGCGGCTGATGGTCCTGGACCACCTCGGCCACGGCATTTCCGTAAAGGACTCGCCCCACCGCATGCTGACCCCGCACGCATCGATCCTCGACAGCCTGGCCCGGGCCCGCATGGCCGGGCGCCCCTTCGATGCCTTCTTCATCGGCGGCGGCTCCTACTCCATCCCGCGTGCCTGGGCTGCCGATCAAGCGGTGGCGGCTGCGACCACCGTGGCGGAGATCGACCCGATGGTGACCGCGCTCGCCGTGAGGGATTTCTGGTTTGATCCGACCTCGGCACGGATCATCCACGACGATGCCCGCCGGGCGCTGCTGCTGAACCCGGATACCTACGACGTCATTATCGGCGATGCCTTCACCGACATCGCCGTCCCCGCCCACCTGGTCACCCGCGAGTTCTTTGCTCTGGTTGCGGCGAAGCTGAAGTCGGATGGCGTCTACCTGATGAACGTCATAGATTTCGCGGAAAGGCTCGACGCCCTGGCCGCCGTGGTGCGCACGCTGCGCGACGTCTTTCCGGTGGTGGAGGTCTGGGCCGAGCACGCGCCGCCCGCCGCCGATGCCCGCCTTGTCTTCATCGTCCTGGCCGGGGAAACGCCCAGCCCCTTCAGCCGGCTGGTCAGTCCGGCGCCGGACCTTCTCCGTTCGGGCCGCCTTTCGGCAGCGGCCATCGACGCCCTGCTCGCCCGGCGTGACCCGCCGCTGCTGACCGACGACTACGCGCCGATCGACCGCCTGCTGGGAAGGTTGGATTGAGCGGGCTCAGGGCTCGATGAGGTTCTGCGGATTGCCGCCCAGGAAGGCCACGATGTTCTCCGCCGTGACCCGGTACATCTGACCGTAGTTCTCCCGCGACACATAGCCGACGTGGGGCGTGGCCACCACGTTGTCGAGGCGGCGCAGGGGGTCGTCCGCCGGCAGCGGCTCCTCGTCGAAGACGTCGAGAGCGGCGCCGCCGATGCGCTTTTCCTCCAGGGCCGCCAGCAGGGCCGCGCGGTCGATGATCGGGCCGCGCGAGGTGTTGACGATCCAGGCGTCCGGCTTCATCAGCGCCAGCTCCTGGGCCCCGACAAGACCGCGGCTGCGGTCGCTGAGTTTCAGGTGCAGGGTGATGAAGTCGGCTTGGCGGAACAGGGCTTCCTTGTCGACCGCCTCGGCCCCGCACTCGGCGGCACGCTCCGGCGTCAGGTTCTGGCTCCAGGCGATGACCTTCATGCCGAAGGTGCGGCCGTAGCCGGCGACCAGGCTGCCGAGCCGGCCCAGGCCGACGACGCCCAGAGTGGCACCGTGCAGATCGCGCCCGAGGCCGGCCTGCCAGCCACCCTCGCGGAAGGAGCGGTTCTCAAGGTCCAGGCGCCGGGCCGCCGCCATGATCAGCGCCCAGGTCAGCTCCGCCGCCGCATGGGCCGAGGACGGCGTGCCGCAGACCGTGATGCCCAGCTCCTTGGCCGCGGCCACGTCGACGGAAGCGTTGCGGTGACCGGTGGTGACCAGCAGCTTCAGCTTGGGCAGGCGCTCCAGCAGCGCCCGGGGGAACGGCGTGCGCTCGCGCATGATGCCGATGATCTCGAAATCCTGCAGCCGCGCCACCAGGGCATCCGGATCGGTGATGGTGTCGCGGAATACGGTCAAGTCCGCCTGCGCCTGCACCGCCGACCAGTCGGCGCAGCTTAGCGCCACCCCCTGATAGTCGTCCAAGAGGGCGATCTTCATAAGCCTTCCCCTACCCTTTGGTCCTGTCGGCGGGCTCTAGTCCTTGTGCATCTGAATGGTCTGGTCGTGGCCGGCGCCCTTGTAGAAATCGTAGATCGCCAG
>JBNKHC010000300.1:0-16237 GCA_050290145.1 Kiloniellaceae bacterium
ACGTGGTCATGCAGCGGCTCGCCGAGCTGGGCAGCCGCAGGAAAAAGAAGAAGCCGGAGAGCGGCGCGCCCCCGCCTGTCGAGAGCGCCGCCGACTGAGAAGGCCCGCTAGGCGGCGCTGGCCCGGCGGTAGGCGCTGGGGCTCATGGCGAAGTGCTGGCGGAAGATCCGCGAGAAAGCCGAGTGCGAGCCGAAACCGCAGCGCACGGCGATAACCTGCATGGAAAGCCGGGTATCGAGCAGCAGGCGGCGGGCCGCCTGCAGACGCAGGCGCAGGTAGTAGCTGCCCGGCCCCATGCCGAGCGCCTGCTTGAAGAGCTGTTCCAGGGTGCGCACCGATATCTTGAGGCGCCGGGCGATGGCCGCCGTGGTCAGCGGGCCGTCCAGGTGCTGCTCCATGAGGCGGATGGCCGCGGCGACCCGCGGCTCGTGGCCGGCAAGGCGTCCCAGGGAGATCAGCGGCTGGGCGTCGGTGGCGGCGTGGGCCTCGTCGTAGATGAAGACGCTCGCGACCTCGAGCGCCAGGGGATAGCCGAAGCGCCGGCGGATCAGATGCAGCATGAGGTCGAAGCTGGGCGAGGCGCCGCCGGCGGTGAAGACGCGCCCGTCGACGACGAAGCGGTCGGGAAGGAGGTTCACTTCCGGAAAGCGCACGGCGAAATCCTCCAGGTCCTCCCAGTGGGTGGTCGCCGCATGGCCGTCCAGGAGGCCGGCGCGGGCCAGCAGCCAGGTCCCCGCCTCGACGCCGCCCAGGGCGCGGAAGCGGCGCGCCGCCGCGCGCAGCCGGGCCAGGGCGTCCTTGTCCACATGGCGCTCCTGGTTGAACCCGGCCACGACGATCAGGGCATCGCCTTCCAGATCGCGCTCCAGCCGCCCCTCGGCCGGGACCGGCACGCCGCAGGTCAGCCTGGCGGGCGCTCCGTCGGGCGTGACGATGCGCCAGGAGAACAGCGGCCGGCGCGCCACCCGGTTGGCCGCCCGCAGCGGATCGAGGGTCGAGGCCAGCGACATCATCGAGGAGTCGGGAAGCAGCAGCAGCGTCACCGCCAGCGGCCTGTCGGTCGAGGCGTCGGCGGGCGCGAAGAGGGAGATTTCGCTTTTCATCAAGTCTTCTTCGTAAATCGTCAATCATAAAACTGCAAGGACGTCATCATCCCCCGGATCAACAGGGAGGATCCCCCATGACGCTGCAGCCCAGCCGCGACGTCTTCATCACCTGCGCCGTCACCGGGTCGGGCGGGACCCAGGACCGCAGCCCGCACGTCCCGCGCTCGCCGCAACAGATCGCCGAGAGCGCCATCGACGCGGCCAAGGCGGGGGCCGCGATCGTCCACTGCCACGTCCGCGACCCTGAAACGGGAGCACCGCGGCGGGACGTCCATCTCTATCGCGAGGTGACCGAGCGCATCCGCGACGCCGAGGTCGACGTGGTGCTGAACCTGACCGCGGGCATGGGCGGCGATCTGGTCTTCGGCTCCGCCGAAGCGCCGCTGCCGCTGAACCCCGCGGGAACGGACATGGCGGGCGCCAGCGAACGCATGGAACACGTGCGCCAGTGCCTGCCGGAAATCACCACCTTGGACTGCGGCACCATGAACTTCGCCGAGGCCGACTACGTGATGACCAACACGCCCGGCATGCTGCGCGCCATGGGCTCGATGATGACCGAACTGGGCGTCAAGCCGGAGATCGAGGCCTTCGACACGGGTCACCTCTGGTTTGCCAAGGAACTGGTCAGGGAAGGAGTCCTCAAGGACGACCCCCTGGTGCAGCTCTGCATGGGCGTGCCCTGGGGCGCGCCCAACGACCTGAACACCCTTCTGGCGATGGTCAACAATATCCCGCCGAACTGGACCTGGTCGGCCTTCTCCCTCGGCCGCTACCAGATGCCCTACGTCGCCGCAGCCGTCCTGGGCGGGGGCAACGTGCGCGTCGGCCTGGAGGACAATCTCTGGCTGGAGAAGGGCGTGCTGGCCACCAATGCGCAGCTCGTCGAGCGGGCCGTCACCATCATCGAGAACCTGGGCGCGCGCGTCCTGGGTCCCGAAGAGGTCCGCGCCAAGCTGGGCCTTACAAAGCGGGCACCGAAATAGGCCCGAACGACACAAGCCTTTGGGAGGCGTCGATGGAAAAGGTCAAGTTCACCGCCATGAATGATGGCGATCGCGAGGACTACGAACTGCTGACCAGGTTCGAGATCGAATACGCGTCGAAGACCGGCGATCGGCTGCTGAAGGCGCTGCTTGATCTCGAGAGCGGCTTGTCCGGCTATCAGGTCAGCCGCCTCGACCACTCGCTGCAGAGCGCCACGCGGGCCTGGCGCGACGGGGCCGATACCGACTGGGTGGTCGCGGCGCTGCTGCACGACATCGGCGACATTATGGCGCCCTACAATCATGCCGCCTGCGCCGCGGCGATCCTCAGGCCCTTCCTGCGCGAGCAGTGCGTCTGGGTGGTGGAAACGCACGGCGACTTCCAGCGCCTCTACTACGCCCATCACCTGGGCGGGAACCGCAACGCCCGGGAGCAGTACCGGGGCCATCCCTATTTCGACGACTGCGCCGAATTCTGCGAGCGCTGGGACCAGCCCAGCTTCGATCCCGCCTATCCGCAGGAGGGAATCGGGTTCTTCGAAGACATGGTTCGCGAGGTCTTCGCGCGCCCGGCCTGGGACCCCTCAGTGATCCGGGCCGGCGAGCGCCTGCCCCTGTGCAATCCCACCCTGGCCGCCGAAAGGGCCGCTGCATGACACCTATCAAGAAGGCGGCCGCCATCGGCGGCGGCGTGATCGGGGCCGGCTGGATCGCCCGCCTGCTGGAGCACGGCGTCGACGTGGCGGTCCACGACCCGGCGCCCGGCGCGGAAGAACGCGTCCAGGCGGTGCTCGACAACGCCGAGCGCGCCTACGCCAAGCTGACCCTGGCACCACGCCCCAAGAGAGGAAAGCTGAGCTTCCACCCGAGCATCGGCGAAGCGGTCAGCGGGTCGGACCTCATCGTCGAATCCGTGCCCGAGCGCCTGGACATCAAGCGCCAGGTCTATGCCGAGGTCGAATGCGCCGCCACGCCCACTGCCCTCATCGCTTCCTCGACCTCCGGCATCCTGCCGAGCCAGTTGCAGGCCGAGATGATGCTGCCCGAGCGCCTGCTGGTCGCCCACCCCTTCAACCCGGTCTACCTGCTGCCGCTGGTCGAACTGGTCGGCGGCGAGAAGACCGCGCCCCAGGCCATCGAGCGCGCCAAGAAGATCTACACCAGCCTCGGCATGCACCCGCTGCACGTCCGGAAGGAGATCGAGGCCTTCGTCGCCGACCGCCTGCTGGAGGCCGTGTGGCGCGAATGCCTCTGGCTCGTTACCGACGGCATCGCCACCACCGAGGAGATCGACGACGTTATCCGCTACGGCTTCGGCCTGCGCTGGGCCCAAATGGGCATCTTCGAGACCTACCGCATCGCCGGCGGCGAAGCGGGCATGCGCCACTTCCTGGCCCAGTTCGGCCCCTGCCTGCAGTGGCCCTGGACCAGGCTGACCGACGTGCCCGACTTCACCGATGAGCTGGTCGACCTCATCGCCAGCCAGTCCGACGCCCAGTCGGGCCATCATTCGATCCGCGAACTGGAACGCATCCGCGACGACAACCTGATCGCCATCCTGCAGGCCCTGAAGGTGAAGGACTGGGGTGCCGGCAAGACCCTGGGCGCCCATGAACGCCGTCTCGTCGACGCTGCCGGCGCCCGCTCGGAAGACGTCGACATCTCGCAGCCCATCCCGACCCTGGACATCCGGGTACCGGCCGACTGGACCGACTACAACAATCACATGACCGAGAGCCGCTACCTGCAGTGCTTCGCCGACGCCAGCGACGCCCTGCTGCGCCTCATCGGCGTCGACGCCGACTATGTGGCGAAGGGCGGTTCCTACTTCACCGTCGAGACCCACATCCGCCACCTGGACGAGGTGGCGGCCCTGGAGCCGGTGACCGCCACCACCCAGGTGCTGGAGGCCAAGGGCAAGAAGCTGCGCCTCTTCCACCGGCTGTTTCACGCGGACGGCCGCCTGCTGGCCACCGGCGAGCACCTGCTGCTCCACGTCAGCCTTGAGACCCGCAGCGCCGCCGAGCCGGCCCCGGCCATCGCCGCCAGGGCGGCGGAACTGGCCGCCGCCCACGCCGGGCTCGACTGGCCCGAGGGCGCCGGCCGCGCCGTCGGCCAGCCACGCCAGGCCCAGCCCGTGAAAGCAGGAGCCGCGCCATGAACTTCGGCCTCAGCGACGAGCAGCAGATGATCGTCGATACCGTGCGCAGCTTCGTCGAGAAGGAGCTCTATCCGCACGAGGCCCGGGTCGAGCGCGACGGCGAGGTGCCCCGCGAGCTGGGCGAGGAGATCGCCCGCAAGTGCCGGGACATCGGCTTCTTCGCCGCCAACCTGCCGGAAGAGGTCGGCGGCGGCGGTCTGGGCCATCTGGACTTCACGCTTCTCGAAAGGGAACTCGGGCGCGCCTCCATGGCGCTCAGCGTCTTCTTCGGCCGGCCCTCCGGCATCCTCTTGGCCTGCGAAGGCGCGCAGCGCGAGCGCTACCTGCTGCCGGCGGCACGCGGCGAGAAGTACGACGCGCTGGCCATGTCCGAACCCGACGCCGGCTCCGACGTGCGCGGCATGAAGTGCGCCGCCCGCCCCGACGGCGACGACTGGATCGTCAACGGCACCAAGCACTTCATCAGCCACGCCGACATCGCCGACTTCGTCATCGTCTTCATCGCCACGGGCGAGGAGGAAACCGCGGCGGGACGCAAGAAGAAGATCACCTGCTTCCTGGTCGACCGCGGCACGCCCGGCTTCGAGATCCGCAAGGGCTACACCTCCGTCTCTCACCGCGGCTACCACAACTGCATCCTCAGCTTCGACGACTGCCGCCTGCCCAAGGCGCAGATCCTGGGCGAGGTCCACCGCGGTTTCGAGCTGGCCAACGACTGGCTCTACGGGACGCGCCTGACGGTCGCCGCCATGAGTGTCGGCCGCGCCCGCCGCGCCTTCGACTACGCCGTGAACTACGCCGCCGAGCGCAAGCAGTTCGGCCAGAGGATCGGCCGCTTCCAGGGCGTCTCCTTCAAGCTGGCCGACATGGTGACGGAGATCGACGCCGCCGACTGGCTGACGCTGTCGGCCGCCTGGCGTCTGGACCAGGAGCTGCCGGCGAACCGCGAGATCGCCTCGGCCAAGCTCTATGCCACCGAGATGCTGGCGCGGGTCACCGACGAGGCGATCCAGATCCACGGCGGCATGGGACTGATGGACGACCTGCCGCTGGAGCGCTTCTGGCGCGACGCGCGGGTGGAGCGCATTTGGGACGGCACCTCGGAGATCCAGCGTCACATTATCTCCCGCGAGCTGCTGCGCCCGCTGGGGTGCTGATGCAAAGGGGATGCTGAGGACCATGCGACCGCTGGAGCGCCTGCTGCGTCCCAGGACCATCGCCGTCGTCGGCAGCGGACCGGCGGCGGAGGTGGTGCGCCAGTGCGAGCGCCTGGGTTACGCCGGGGAAATATGGCCGATCCATCCCACGAAGGAAGAGGTCGCGGGGCGCCGCGCCTACAAGAGCGTCGCGGAGCTGCCCGGCGCGCCGGACGCGGCCTTCGTCGCGGTGAACCGCCATGCCACCATCGAGGTGGTGCGCGCCCTGGCCGCCGCCGGGGCCGGCGGCGCCGTCTGCTACGCTTCCGGCTTTCGCGAGTCCGAGGGACAGGATGCCGACAGCGACGGCCTGCAGGAGGCCCTGGTCGAAGCGGCGGGTGCCATGCCGATCCTCGGGCCCAACTGCTACGGCCTCATCAACTACGGCGACGGCGCGCTCCTGTGGCCGGACCAGCACGGCGGGCGCCGCCTGCGGGACGGAGAGCGCGGTGTCGCCATCGTGACCCAGTCCTCCAACATTCTGCTCAACATGACCATGCAGCGCCGCGGCCTGCCGCTGGCCTACGTGCTGACGGCGGGCAACCAGGCGCAGACCGGCCTCTCCGACCTGGCGCTCGCCCTGCTGGAAGATCCGCGCGTCACGGCGCTGGGCCTGCACATCGAGGGATTCGATTCCATTGCCGGACTGGAGACCATGGCCGCCAGGGCGCGCGAGCTCGGCAAGCCGGTCGTCGCCATGAAGCTCGGCCGCTCGGCGGAGGCGCGCGCGGCAACCCTGTCGCACACCGCCTCCCTGGCCGGCTCCGACGAAGCCGCCGCCGCCTTCCTGAAGCGCCTGGGCATCGCCCGCCTGGATTCCATCCCGGCCTTCCTGGAAAGCCTCAAGCTGCTGCACGCCACCGGGCCGCTGCCCGGCTACGCGCTTTCCTCCCTCAGCTGCTCGGGCGGCGAGGCCTCGGTCATGGCCGACGCCGCCACGGGCCGCCGCGTCACTTACCGTGCCCTGACGCCCGACCAGGCCGGGGCGGTGAAGGCGACCCTGGGCCCGCTGGTCACGGTGGCCAATCCGCTCGACTACCACACTTTCATCTGGGCCGATGAGACGGCCATGACCGCCACCTTCTCGGCCATGGCCGCCGCCGGCTTCGACCTCAACCTGCTGGTGCTCGACTTTCCGCGCGGCGACCGCTGCGTCGACGCGGCCTGGCAGCCGACGTTCGAGGCCTTCGCGGCGGCGCTGAGAGCGCAGGGCGCCCGGGGCGCCATCGTCGCCAGCCTGTCGGAGAACATCTCCGAGGCCCAGGCCGAGGCGATGCTGGCGCGCGGCATCGTGCCCCTGGCCGGCATCGACGAGGCCCTGGCCGCGGCAGAGGCCGCCGCCGACATCGGCGCCGCCTGGCAGACTCCCTTGCCGCCGCCGGTGGTGACCGCGCAAGGCGCGCCGGGCCACACGAGGACCCTGGACGAAGCCGAGGCCAAGGCCCTGCTGGCGCGTCATGGCGTGGCGGTGCCGCCGGGCCGCCGCGTGGCCGGCGCGGAAGAAGCGGTGGCCGCAGCGCAAGAGCTCGGCACCCCGGTGGCGCTGAAGGCCCTCGGCCTCGCCCACAAGACCGAAGCCGGCGCCCTGCGCCTGAACCTCAGTGATGCGCAGGTGGTCCGCGCGGCGGCCGGCGACCTCGCGGAGATGGGCAGCGGACTTTACGTCGAACGCATGATCGAAGCCCCCCTGGCTGAGCTCATCGTCGGCGTGATCGCGGAGCCGCCTCTCGGGCTGGTCATGACGCTGGGCAGCGGCGGCGTGCTGGCGGAGATCCTGCGCGACACCGCCACCCTGCTGCTGCCCGCCTCCCGCGCCGAGATCGAGGCGGCGCTGCTGGGCCTGAAGTCGGCGCCGCTGCTGACCGGCTACCGCGGCGGGCCGCCCGCCGACCTTGCCGCCGCGGTCCGGGCCATCGAGGCGGTGCAGCGCCTTGCACTCGCCGAGGCGGGCTCTATCGTGGAGCTGGAAATCAATCCTTTGATCGTCTCCGCCGAAGGCCGCGGCGCCGCCGCCGCGGATGCCCTCATCGTCTGGAAGGAAGCCTCCGATGTCTGAGCCTCAAAGCGAAGTCCTTCGAACCCGCCGCGAGGGCGGTGTGCTGGAAGTGACGCTCGACCGGCCCAAGGCCAACGCCATCGACCTGGCGACCAGCCGCCTGATGGGCGAGACCTTCAAGGCCTTCCGCGACGACCCCGAGCTGCGCGTGGCGATCCTCACCACCGCCGGCGACAAATTTTTCTCCGCCGGCTGGGATCTGAAGGCGGCGGCCGGCGGCGACGCGGTGGATGGCGACTACGGCGTCGGCGGCTTCGGCGGCCTGCAGGAACTGCGCGGCCTCAACAAGCCGGTGATCGCGGCGGTGAACGGCATGGCCGTGGGCGGCGGCTTCGAGCTGGCGCTCTCCGCCGACCTGATCCTCGCCAGCGAGGAGACCACCTTCGCCCTGCCGGAGATCCGCGCCGGCACCCTTGCCGACGCCGCCACGGTGAAGCTGCCCAAGCGCATGCCCTATCACATTGCCATGGACCTGCTGCTGACCGGGCGCTGGATGGACGCGGCCGAGGCGCAGCGCTGGGGCCTGGTGAACGAGATCCTGCCCGCAGACAAACTCATGGACCGCGCCTGGGAGCTCGCCCGCCTGCTGGCAAGCGGTCCGCCGCTGGTCTTCGCCGCCATCAAGGAGGTGGCGCGCGAGTCGGAGGCCCTGACCTTCCAGGACGCCATGAACCGCATCACCAAGCGTCAGTTCCCCACGGTGGACGTCCTCTACGACAGCGAAGACCAGATGGAGGGCTTCCGCGCCTTCGCCGAGAAGCGCGACCCGGTCTGGAAGGGCCGCTAGACTGCCCGCCATGAGCAAGCCCTCTCCAACCGAACCCGAGATCCTCGCCTTCATCGAGGAGGTCAACCGCTTCTACCCGCCCGGTTCGATCGGCGGCGGCATCGAGGTGCAGCGCGAGCGCTACGACGCCCTCTGCAAGAACTTCGACGCGCCGCTGCCCGCCGGGCTGAGCGTCAGCGAGGAGAGCGCGCCGCACCCGGACCGCCCGGTGCCGCTGCGCCGCTACCGCCCGGCGGGCGTCAGCCGCGAAGCCCTGGTGGTCTACTTCCACGGCGGCGGCTTCGTGGTCGGCGGGCTGGACAGCCACAACGCCGTCTGCGCCGAGATCGCCGAGGCGACAGGCGCCGAGGTGGTGGCGACCGGTTACCGCCTGGCGCCGGAGCACCGCTTTCCCCTGGCGCTCACCGACTGTCTCGCGGTGGTGCTGGCGCTGGAAGCGCGCCCGCTGGTGGTGGCCGGCGACAGCGCCGGCGGCAGCCTCGCCGCCGGGCTCGCCATGACCCTGCGCGACGCCGCGCGCAAGCTGCCCGCCGCCCTGGAGCTGCTGCAGGCCGCCGGCTGGCGGGAGGGAACGCCCTTGCCTCACCTCGCGGGGCAGGCCCTCATCTACCCCCTGACCGGCGGCGACCTCGCCGCGGGCTCCTGCCTGGAGATGGCCGAGGCGCCCTGCCTCACCACCAAGGATCTGCGCTACTACCGCGAGACCCTGGGCGCGCCGGAGGGCAACCCCTACGGCCACCCCCTGGCCGCCGCCGACTGGACCGGACTGCCGCCGGCCTACATCACCTCGGCCTTCTTCGATCCGCTGCGTGACGACGGCCGCAACACCGCCGCCCGCCTCATTGAAGCCGGCGTCGACGTGACCTACCGCGAGGAGCCGCAGATGGTCCACGCCTGGCTGCGCGCGCGCCACCGCAGCCCCAGCGCCAAGGCGGGCTTCGCGGCGCTGTGCCGGGGGATTGGGGAGCTGCTGGACAAGCGCTGAGCCCGCGGGCTGCGATCTTCCCCGGCGGCCCTAGACGCGCCACAAGCCGAGCATCATCAGCACTCCCCGGACCAGGTTCCAGATCGCGTCAAGGAAGCGCGAGACGCGCCAGGCGGCATACCGCAAGAGCCAGTAGGGATCCTCGTAGTCGCGGTTGAAGTCGCTGTCCCATCCGAAGCTGCGCAGCTCCCGATAGGCGCTTCGGATGGGCCCTTCCTTCCGGACCTCCGCCCCTCGGTCGCCTTTCGGGCCGGGCGCCGGAAGATCCAGGAGATACCTGAAATAGGCCGACAACGACGGCGCACGGTCCTCGCGTTCTTCCTCGAGATAGCTGTGAACCAGCCTCATATAGGGCCCAGGATTCGAACGAGCGGTTTTCAGACGGTCGCGGTAGGCCTCGTCCTTGCCGGCAAGCGTCGCCACGGCCTGGGCTGACAGCGCCAGAACCATGCGAAAACCGAAGACCAGTCGGGCACGGGCAAGAATCATATAGAGCACAAGAACGCCCAGGCCGCTCCAGAAGACATCGTCGATCGCCAGCAACAGAGGAGACCCCTCCGCCAGCCACCAGGAGGCCGTGAGCCAGGCGACGGTAAAGACCGTCGCGTTGCGGAGGTGCGTGCTGGCATCACGCTGGATATCCTTTTGACTGCCGAGGAGCTCGCGAAGCTCTTCCGGCCGGCTGAGCGCATAGACCGACACCAGCTTGTTGATCTGCTGTTCCAGATCTCTGGCTTCGTAGGTGCCCCCCTCCAGCGTTCCCGCGATGGTGAAAAGCGCTTCTCTGGGAATCATCCTGCGTGAACCGGACAGCGAGATCACCGGCGGGAAGAGAAGCACCACCCCGGCGATGAGCAGGCCGCCGAGTTCCCTCAGCAGCACGGCGTAGGCGCAGATGAGCAGGGCAAGAGCCAGGGAAAGCAGTGCGACGAGCCCGACGCCCTCGACCATCTGATAGACCGGTTGGCTTTGCAGGGCGGCGAGATCGTCCAGGCCGAACTCCGGCAGCGGCGGCGCGAAGCCGATAAACCACAACCCGCCGATGACGATGGCGTGGCTCAGGAGGCTCGCCCGGATCTTCTCCCAGGTCGTGGTGAATTTATCATAGAGGTCTATGACGTTCATGAGCCGCGTCCGACAGTTCCGCCAAACCGCCCCGTCGTGCCCGGCCAGCACGGGCAGACGTGCGGCCCAGCCAGGATAACACCATTCACGGCCGATGCTTAGGCAATCGGAGAAAGCGGGCGGATCGCGACGCGGGGTCTACATCAGGTCGCGCGGGATCTTCTTTCGCCACGACTTCTGGTGGATCGACCTGTCGCCTTCGAAGGCTTCGGCATCCGCCAGGATCTCGAAACTGTCGGGACCGCAAGCGAGGAGCGCCACACTCTCCGTGCGCACGGACCAGTCGCCGCGCCGCATCTCGGTGGTCCAGCGGCAGACGCCCTTCGCCCTGTCGGGGTCGGCGAGCGGCAGGGTCCAGGTCTCGTGGCGCACCTGGCGCGTCACCAGGCCCGTCTCCGGATGCTCCGCCGCGCCGGTGTCTTCGTGAATGATGTAGCGGGTCTCCCCCGTGGTGAGCTGGCGCTCCACCGCGTGGCGCGTCGCCGGGGGGGCATGTTCGATGTAGTGCGGCAAGGGATCCGGGTCGGCCGGCGCCGGCACCTCGATGTCGCGCTGGCCGCTCAGCAGCGGCAGCTCCAGCACCGCCCCGGCCAGGTCCAGCGTCAGCGGCGCGGCGCCGGGCGGCGGCAGCACCTGCGGCCAGTAGGCATTCGACAGGGAAAGCCGCAGGCGGTGGCCCGGCGGCAGGCGGTAGCCGCAGGCGTCGAGCCGCAGGGTCACCGCCACACCCTCCCCCTTCGGCAGGGGCTGCGGGTCGGCGCTGCCGTCGCGATGGGCCAGGTTCAGCACGCCGAGGCTGATGCGCGTCGCCGTGCCGTCGGGATGCACGTCCACCAGCCGTGCGGCCAAGAGGGCCGTGGCCGCATCGCAGCTCAGCGTCACCTTCAAGACGGGACGGCCGAGAAGTTCCAGCGGCTCGGCCAGGGGTCTGGTCTCGAAGACCAGGCTGCCGCCGTCGTCCGGGCGCTGGTCGGCGGGCAGTTCCCCGCCGGGCTTCAGGGTGAAGTACTCGCCGCCCAGGGTGCCGCAGTCCGGCGGCGAGGCGATGGTAAGGCTGCCCCCCTCCCCGGGTTCCGAGGCCAGGCGGCGGTCGGCGGTCAGATGCAGCTGCGCCGCCGGCGCACCCTCCCAGCGGTCGACGGCGACCCAGCGGCCCGGGTCCTCCTCGCGGCGGGCCGCCGGGCGCGGCGCATCGAGAATGTAGGCCGTCACCTGCGGATCGTCCTCGGCGCCGTTCTCGACGCCCTTCAGCCAACGGTCCCAGAACCTGATCGCCACGGCGTGGAAGTCCATGCGCGGCTTGGGCCAGGCGAAGTGCGGGTACTTGTGGACCCAGGGGCCGAGGATCGCCTTGGCCCCGGGACCTTTGGATTCCCCCAGGCCTTCGACCGCGTTCAAGGGCGTGTTGCGGTAACCGTCGGCCCAGCCGGCCAGCACCAGGGCGGGCACGTCGAAGGTGTCGAAGTCCTCACAGATCGAGCCGTGCTGCCAGAAAGCGTCGCGGCGCTGGTGGGTCAGCCACTCTTCCAGCATGAAGGGCTCGCCCTCCAGGCGCTCCAGCCACATCTCGCGCCAGCGCTCGCCCACCAGTTCGGGATCGGGCGGGCGCGACTGGTAGGCCAGCATGGTCGCCGCCCAGGAGAGATTGGCCGAGAGCTGTGCCCCGCCCTTGAAGTGAATGTCGTCGGCGAAGCGGTCGACGGTGGAGGCAAGCGAGATGACGGCTTTCAGGGCCGGCGGCTTCAAGGCCGCCACCTGCAGGCAGTTGAAGCCGCCCCAGGAGATGCCCATCATGCCGACCGCGCCGCTGCACCAGGGCTGCGCGACGATCCAGTCGATCACCTCGCAGGCGTCGGAGAGCTCGCGCGGCGTGTACTCCCCGTCGATGACGCCCTCGGACTCGCCGGAGCCGCGGATGTCGACGCGCACGCCGGCATAGCCCGCCGCGGCGAAGACCGGATAGGTGCTCTCGTCGCGCGGCGCCGTACCGTCGCGCTTGCGGTAGGGCAGGAACTCCAGCACCGCCGGCACGGGCGTCGCCTCGGCCTCTTCCGGCAGCCAGAGGCGCGCGGCCAGACGCGTCCCGTCCGCCAGGGTGATCCATTCGTTCTCGAGAACCCGATAGGACCTGTCGCTCACCTCAGTGGCCCGCGCTGCCCATCCGCCGCGTGGTCAGCACCTCCTCCAGCCAGCCCAGGCGCATCTCCGGCACCGACTTCAGCAGCAGGTCGGTGTAGTCGTCGAAGGGCGGCGACAGCACCTTGGACTTGGGCCCGAAGCGCACCACGCGGCCCTGGTACATCACCGCGATGGAATCGGCGATGGCCCGCACCGTGGCGATGTCGTGGGTGATGAAGAGGTAGGAAAGCTGGGTTTCCTTCTGCAGGCGCATGAGCAGCTTCAGGATGCCCTTGGCCACCAGCGGGTCGAGGGCCGAGGTCGGCTCGTCGCAGAGGATCACCTCGGGCTCCGCCGCCAGCGCCCGGGCGATGCAGACGCGCTGCTTCTGCCCGCCGGAAAGCTCGGCCGGGTAGCGGTCGATGAAGCCCTTACCCATCTCGATCTGGTCCAGCAGCTCGGCGACGCGCCTGGTCTTCTCCGCCCCGCGCAGGCCGAAGTAGAAGGTCAGCGGCCGGCCGACGATATCGCGCACCGTCTGGCGCGGATTCATCGCCGTGTCGGCCATCTGGTAGAGCATCTGCACCTGGCGCAGCTGCTCCTTGTTGCGGTTGGCGAACTCCGGCGGCAGGACGGCTCCCTTGAAGGTCACCTCGCCCCTCGACGGCGGCAGCAGACCGGTGATGACGCGGGCCAGCGTCGACTTGCCCGAGCCCGACTCGCCCACCACCGCCAGGGTCTGGCCGCGCGGCAGGTGGACGTTGACGTCGTGCAGCACCTTGAAGTCGCCGGAGTAGGCGGCATCCACGCCGTCGATGCGCAGCAGGCTGTCGGTCTGGTCCGGCGCCTCCTCCTTCAGGGTCTGGCTCACCGAGACCAGATCGCGGGTGTAGTCCTCCTTCGGCGCCTCGATGATCTGCTGAACCGAGCCGTACTCCACCATGTTGCCGTGGCGCAGCACCATGATGTCGTCGGAGATCTGGGCCACCACCGCCAGGTCGTGGGTAATGTAGAGCGCGGCGGTGTGGGTCTCCTCGATGGCCCGCTTGATGGCGGCCAGCACGTCGATCTGCGTGGTCACGTCCAGGGCCGTCGTCGGCTCGTCGAAGACGATGAGCTCCGGGCCCGGGCAGAGCGCCATGGCGGTCATGGCGCGCTGCAACTGGCCGCCGGAGACCTGGTGCGGATAGCGCCGGCCGAAGGTGTCCGGGTCCGGCAGGCCGAGCACCCCGAAGAGGTACTTCGCCCGCTCCCAGGCCTCGCTGCGGCTCATCACGCCGTGACGCACCGCCGCCTCGACGACCTGGTCGCCCAGGCGGTGCGCCGGGTTGAAGGCCGCGGCTGCCGACTGCGCCACATAGCAGACGCGCCGGCCGCGGATGTCGCGGATGCCGCTGCCACCCAAAGCCAGAATGTTCTCGCCATCCAGCAGCACTTCCCCGCCTGTGATGCGCACCCCGCCGCGGCCATAGGCCAGGGCGGCCAGGCCGATGGTCGACTTGCCGGCGCCCGACTCGCCGATGAGGCCCAGCACCTTGCCCTTCTGCAGCGTGAAGGAGACGCCATGGACGATCGCGATGTCCTTGGGCGGCTCACCCGGCGGATAGGCCGTGGCGCCGATCTTCAGGTCCCTGACTTCCAGCAGCTCAGCCATCGCCGCGCCCTCCCTTCAGGCTGGCGGTGCGCTTCAGCAGCCAGTCGACCACCAGGTTGACGCAGATCGCCAGGCCGGCGATGGCGGCGCCGGGGACCAGCGCCGCGGGAATACCGAAGATGATGCCGTCCTTGTTGTCCTTCACGATGCCGCCCCAGTCGGCTTCCGGCGGCTGGATGCCAAGGCCGAGGAAGGACAGCGTCGAGAGGAACAGCACAGCGAAGGCGAAGCGCAGGCCGAACTCGGCGAGCAGCGGCGAGAGCGTGTTGGGCAGGATCTCGCGGAAGATGATCCACAGGCGCCCCTCGCCGCGCAGCCGCGCGGCCTCGACGAACTCCATCACCGTGATATCGACGGCGACCGCGCGGCCCAGGCGGAACACGCGGGTCGAGTCCAGGACCGCCATGACCAGGATCAGGATCCACAGTTCCTGCGGCAGCACCGCCAGCACGATGAGGGCGAAGATCAAGGTCGGGATCGACATCATCAGGTCGTTGATGCGCGACAGGCCCTGGTCGGTCCAGCCGCCCACCACCGCGGCGGTGAAGGACAGCATGACGCCCAGCGAGAACGACAGCACCGTGGCGGCCAGCGCCACGAAGATCGTCGTCTGCGCGCCGTAGATGAGACGCGACAGCAGGTCGCGGCCCAGGTTGTCGGTTCCCAGGAGGAAGTCGCCGCCGATGGGCAGCCAGATGTCGCCGACCACCTCGCGCTCGCCGTAGGGGGCGATCAGGGGCGCGAAGATGGCACAGAAGAGAGCGAGAGCCAGACCGGCAATGCCGACCCAGGCGCTCAAGGGTATCGCGCGCAGCTTCATCTTGGGTGCCTCAGACGCGGATTGGTGATAATCCCGAGGATATCCGCCGTCATGTTGAGCAGGATATAGACCGATGCGAAGATCAGGCCGCAGGCCTGCACCACCGGCATGTCGCGCACGGTCACCGCATCGACCATGTACTGCCCCATGCCGGGGTAGACGAAGACCACCTCGACCACCACGACACCAACGACGAGGTAGGCGAGGTTGAGCGCCACCACGGTGATGATCGGCGCCACCGCGTTGGGCGCCGCATGGTGCGCGATGATGCGCAGGGTATCGAGGCCCTTCAGCTCGGCCGTCTCGATATAGGGCGACGACATGACGCTGATGATCGCCGCACGGGTCATGCGCATCATGTGGGCCAGCACCACCAGCACCAGGGTGGCGCAAGGCAGGATGATGGCCTCCAGCCGCTGGCCGAAGGACATGCCGGCATAGACGGTGGAGGGGAAGGTCACCCAGCCACCCTGCACGGCGATGAAGAGGATGAGGATGTAGCCGACGAAGAACTCCGGCAGGGAGATCGCGCCGAGGGAGATCACGTTGATCACCCGGTCGGGCCAGCGGTCGCGGAAATGCACCGCCAGCATGCCGAGGCCGACCGCCAGCGGCACCGAAACCAGGGCGGCCCAGAAGGCCAGGAAAAGCGTATTGCCGAGGCGCAGGCCGATCTGCTCGGTGACCGAGTTGCCACTGGCCCAGGACTTGCCGAAGTCGCCCTGCGCCACGCCGCCCAGCCACTCGAGGTAGCGGGTGAGCGCCGGCCTGTCGAGGCCGAGCTCGGCCCGGATGTTGGCCACCGCCTGGGGCGTCGCCGACTGCCCCAGGTAGGTCTGCGCGAAATCGCCGGGCAGGGCCTCGATGCCGAGGAAAACCACCACCGAGACGGCCCAGAGCAGCAGCACGCTGAGGCCCAGCCGCTGCAGGAGCAGGGTCGCCAGCGGCATGCGGCGGCGCAGTGCCAAAAGGCCGCCGCTGCGCCCCTTGGGCGCGCCGCTGTCGTTGGCCGGCGACGGGCCCGAAAGGCCCGCCGCCGGGTTCCCCTGCGGTGCTCGGCCCGCCTCGGCCGGTCCGCTTTCCTGCGCCATGGTTACGCCGTCAGCCAGACGCGCGTGGCAACGTAACCATTGGACATGTCGTTGCCGATGTCGTGGACGTAGCCCGCCACCTTGTTGGTGGTCGCGTTCACGAAGTCGTTGAACATCGGCAGGATCAGGCCGCCTTCATCGCGCACCATGAG
>JBNKHC010000301.1:0-16980 GCA_050290145.1 Kiloniellaceae bacterium
CGCGCGAAGCCCATCTCATGGGTCACGCAAAGCATGGTCATGCCGCTCTCGGCCAGGCTGACCATCACGTCCAGCACCTCGGAGATCATCTCCGGGTCCAGCGCCGAGGTCGGCTCGTCGAACAGCATGATCCGCGGGTTCATGCACAGCGAACGGGCAATGGCCACCCGCTGCTGCTGGCCGCCGGAGAGCTGGCCCGGATACTTTTCCGCCTGCTCGGGGATCTTCACCCGCTCCAGGTAGTGCATGGCGATGTCTTCCGCTTCCTTCTTCGGCATCTTGCGCACCCAGATCGGCGCCAGGGTGCAGTTCTCCAGCACCGTCAGATGCGGGAAGAGATTGAAGTGCTGGAACACCATACCGACCTCGCGGCGGATTTCCGCGATGTTCTTCACATCGTGGGTCAACTCGATCTTGTCGACGAAGATCTTGCCCTTCTGGTGTTCCTCCAGACGGTTGATGCAGCGGATCATGGTCGACTTGCCGGAGCCCGACGGCCCGCAAATGACGATGCGCTCGCCGCGGTTGACCGTCAGGTTGATGTCCTTGAGGACGTGGAACTCGCCGTACCACTTGTGCATGCCAATGATTTGGATCGCGATCTCATCGGAGATCGACAGTTGCGGGGCAGCAGCAGCATCAGACATCCCGTTTAGCCTCCTTGTTCGGCCCGCGCTTGGGCGCTCGTTGTACCGGCGCCGGCCTTAGCGCTTGTGGCCGGTATGCAGTTTCTTTTCCAGGTAGATCGAATAGCGCGCCATGCTGAAGCAGCAGATAAAGAACAGAATGGCGATGAAGACGTAGACCTCGGTCGACAGCCCCTGCCACTTGGAATCCGACAGCGAGGCACGCCCCACGCCCAGCACGTCCGTCAGGCCGATGATCACCACCAGGGTTGTGTCCTTGAACAGGCCCACGAAGGTGTTGACGATGCCGGGAATGGAGATCTTCAGCGCCTGTGGCAGCACCACCAGGCGCATCGACTGCCAGTAGCGCAGGCCCATGGCGTCGGCCGCCTCGACCTGTCCCTTCGGGATCGCCTGCAGACCGCCGCGCACCACCTCGGCGATGTAGGCCGCCGAGAAGATGGTCACCATGATCAGCACGCGGAGGATCAGATCAAAGGTGGTCCCCGGCGGCAGGAAGTAATTCAGCATGGTCGAGGCAATGAACAGCAGCGTGATCAGCGGAACGCCGCGGATGAACTCGATGAACATCACGCAGAGCGTGCGCACGATCGGCATGTGCGATCGCCGGCCCAGCGCCAGGAGGATGCCGAGCGGCAGCGAGGCGACGATGCCGGTCACGCCGATCATCGTGTTGAGGGCGAAGCCGCCGATCTTGGTGGTCTCGACGTGCTCCAGTCCCAGGCCGCCAACCAGAAGGAAGTAGGCGATGACCGGATAGATCGCCGAGTAGATGAACCACTGTTTCCGATAGGGGGTCTTGTCCCAGAGGACCGGCAGCAAAGCCAGCAGGAACATGATGAAAGCGAGGTCGACGCGCCAGCGAAGCTCTTCGGGATAAAAGCCGTAGATGAACTGCCCGAAGCGAACGTCCGCCAAGGCCCAGCAGGCGCCCTGCGCGATCGCCCGGCATTCCTCGCGCGACCCGGCGGTGAAAACCGCATCGAAAATCGCCCAGTTGAGCACGCCTGGCACGATCAGGTAGAGCAGATAGACGGAGATCACCGTCAAGACGATGTTGAACGGCGAGCCCAGCAGGTTCTCTCTGATCCAGGCGATGGGCCCGCTGGTCATCATCGGCGGCGGCAGGTCCGGATGGGTGCCGGGCTCGTATTCACGGGTCGGGGATTGGGTCGTATCGGTCATGTTGCGCCCCTCCCCCTCAGCGTTCCACCAGCGCGATGCGCTTGTTGTACCAGTTCATGAAGGCCGAGATGACCAGCGAGATCGAGAGATAGATCAACAGCACGATCATCATGCACTCCATTTCCTTGCCGGTCTGGTTCAGCGTGATGCCGCCGAGTGTCGCGACGATGTCCATGTAGCCGATGGCGATGGCCAGCGAGGAGTTCTTGGTCAGGTTCAGATACTGGCTGGTCAGCGGCGGCACGATAACGCGCAGCGCCTGCGGGATGATGATCAACCGCATGGTCCAGTTCGGCTTGATGCCGAGGGCGTAGGAGGCCTCGGTCTGGCCGTGGCTGACCGACTGGATGCCTGCACGCACGATCTCGGCGATGAAAGCCGAGGTATAGACCGAAAGGGCGAACCACAGCGCCGTGAACTCAGGCTTCAAAACCAGGTCGCCCCGGATATTGAAGGTGCCCATCTCCGGGAATTCGAGGCTCATCGGCATCCCGGCAATAAAGAAGACGATCAGGGGAAGCCCCACGATCGCCGCAACGCCGATGGAGAAGACCGGGTAGATCTGGCCGGTCGCTTCCTGGTGCTTCTTGGCCCAGCGGCTGAAGAAGAACATGCCCACGATCGCGCCCAGGAAGGCGACGACCACGGACCAGAATGCCGGTTCGAAAACCGGCTCCGGGACATAGAAGCCGCGGTTCGACAGAAAGACGCCTTCAATCGGATTAATCGCATCGCGCGGCGGCGGCAGCGTGTGGACGATGATGCCGTGCCACAGGAGGATCTGCACCAGCACCGGTACGTTGCGGGTGAATTCGACGAAGCAGTAGACGATTCTGTTGATCAGCCAGTTGTGGGACAGCCGCAGCACACCGAAAACGAACCCCAGAACGGTGGCAAAGGCACAGCCGGCAACCGCAACCACTATCGTGTTGAGAAATCCAACAACGGCGGCGCGGATGTGTGGGGAGCGCGAGTTGTAGTCGATCAGCGCCTGATTGATGTCGTAGCTGGCCGGTTCCCAGAGGAACTCGAAGCCGAAGGTCTTACCTAGGGCCTCCAGGTTCTGAACCGCATTGGTGGCCAGATAAGCGATGAAGAGAAAGACGCCGGCGACCACCAGGATCTGTGTGACCACCGCGCGATAGCGCTTGTCCGACCACAATTGGCCCAACGAGAAGCTTTCAGAATCCTGTTCGATTGCGGCCATGAGTACTCCCCGCTACGACGATTCCAGGAAAATATGGACGAACGATGCAAAAGCGTAGGGAACGCCGATGGCCAGCACCGGCGTTCCCAAGCTCATTTCATCGTTCGGACAACCGTCGAGCGGTTACCGGATCGGCGGCGAGTAGATCAGGCCGCCGTCCTTGTACTGGGCATTGATGCCACGCTCGAGGCCGATCGGCGTGTTCGAGCCGATGTACTTCTCGAACACTTCGCCGTAGTTGCCGACCTGCTTGATGACGTTGTAGCCCCACTTGGCGTCGAGGCCCAACATCTCGCCCATGTTGCCTTCAACACCCAGCAGACGCCGGATTTCCGGGTTGTCGCTGTTGGCAACCATGTCGTCGACATTCGCGGAGCTCACGCCGTATTCCTCGGCGGTGATCATCGCATTCAGAGTCCAGCGGACGATATCGCCCCAGGGCTCATCACCTTCGCGGACGAGCGGGCCCAGCGGCTCCTTGGAGATGATCTCCGGCAGGATGGTGTGGGCACTCGGATCGTCGAAGGCGGCGCGCGAAGCGGCGAGGCCCGAGGCGTCCGTGGTGTAGACGTCGCAGCGGCCGGCCAGGTAGTTGGTGCGCGCTTCTTCGTTGGTCTCGATCGGCACCGGCTCGTAGCTCATGTTGTTGAGCCGGAAGTAGTCCGCCAGGTTCAGCTCCGTCGTGGTGCCGGTCTGGATGCAGACCGAGGCGCCGTCCAGCTGCTTGGCGCTGGAAACGCCGAGAGCCTTCGGAACCATGAAGCCCTGACCATCGTAGTAGTTGACGCCGACGAAGGTGAAGCCCAGGTCGGCATCACGGCTCAGCGTCCAGGTGGTGTTGCGGGCCAGCATGTCGATCTCGCCGGAAGCCAGCGCCGTGAAGCGCGTCTTACCGGTGGTCGGCGTGTACTTGACCTTGCTCGTGTCGCCGAAAATCGCCGCGGCGACGCCCTGGCAAACCGCCGGATCGAAGCCCTGCCAGTTGCCGGCATCGTCGGTGAAGGAGAAGCCCGGCACACCGGTCGACACGCCGCACTGGACAAATCCCTTGGCTTTGATGTCGTCCAGAGTTGCGGCATTAGCCCCGGCAGCGCCAACCACGGTGAGTGCGCTCGCCGCAAGCAGAACCTTCAATTTAGACATGGAGTAACCTTCCCTGCTGTTCACAGTTTATTTTCTTAAGGTGGACCGCGAGCCCCGCTCTCACAACCTGTGTACAGTCGTTAGACTACAGACTTCCGGCGGGGTGCATTCGCGCCACACCCGCGAACCATGTCTCAGTATTTGAGGAAAGGCAACAGCTTGCTACGGGGGTTGTGTCAAAAAAATACCGATCGCATGACACCTCCGTCAGCGCCCTTCTACGAGACCTAAAGTGACCGCCACGGGCCGCAGTGTCAGTGAGCGGCGGTTGCGAAACGGCTTGGCTAACGCGGGGTGATAGGTGAACCTTTAACGCGTATTGCACAGCGGGGGGCGACCTCTCTAGCCTCCGGCGAAACCCATTGGATTCCAGTTCCTATGAAGAAAACCGCCGCGCGCCATCCCGAAACACTGCTGTCTCATCTGGGCCGCGATCCCGCCGCCCACTCCGGCACCGTTAACACTCCGGTCTACCACGCCTCCACGCTGCTGTATGAAACCGTGGAGGCCTTTCAGGAGGCCGGCCGGCTCCGCATGGAAAAGGGAAAAAGTTCCTACGGCCGCATGGGGACGCCGACCACCTTTGCTTTCGAGGATACCGTGGCCACGCTGGAAGGCGGCTACGGCGGGGTGGCGGTCTCCTCGGGCCTGCAGGCGGTGGCCGTGGCCCTGATGGCCTTTGCCGAAGCCGGCAAGCACTTCCTGGTGCCCGACAGCGTCTACTTCCCGACCCGCAAGATCTGCCACGACCTGCTGCGGCGCCTCGGCGTCGAGACCACCTTTTACGACCCGACGGTGGGCGCCGGCATCGCCGAGCTGATCCGCGACAACACGGCGCTGATCTACATGGAATCGCCCGGCTCCCTCACCTTCGAGATGCAGGACGTGCCGGCCATCGTAGCGGCGGCCAGGGCCGCCGGTGCGGTCACCGTGATCGACAACACCTGGGCCACGCCGCTCTTCTTCCGGCCCCTCGAGCACGGGGTCGACGTCGTGGTGCACGCCGCCACCAAGTACATGGTCGGCCATTCCGACGCCATGCTGGGCGTGGTGATCAGCGGCGAGGAACACTACGAGCGTCTGCGCCGCACCAGTCAGCACCTGGGCTGCGCGGCGGCGCCGGACGACGTCTACCTGGGCCTGCGCGGCCTGCGCACCCTGGCGGTGCGGCTGGAGCGCCACCAGGCCAACGCCCTGGCCCTGACCGACTGGCTGGGCCGGCGCCCGGAGGTCGACCGCCTGCTCTACCCGGCCCTGCCCGGCGACCCCGGGCACGCCCTGTGGAAGCGCGACTTCACCGGCGCCTCGGGGCTCTTCGGCTTCACGCTGCAGCCCTGCTCCCGCGAGGCGGTGCTGGCCTTCATCGACGGCCTGGAGCTCTATGGCATCGGTGCCAGCTGGGGCGGCTACGAGAGCCTGATCCTGCTCACCGATCCGGCGAGCATGCGCTCGGCGACGCGCTGGGAGCCGGCCGGCCCGACCCTGCGCATCCACGCCGGCCTGGAGCACACCGACGACCTGATCGCGGACCTGGAGGCCGGCTTCGCGCGCCTGGCCGAAATTGATCGTGGAAAGTCGGCCGGTACGGGCTAAGACAGGGCCCACCAGATTGGGTCGTGCCCAAAGAGAATTTCTTGGATTGGTCAGATGAGTGAACTTCCCCAAGACCTGCCCTTAGCCTTGGATCAAGCCGTCGCCTTCGACGCCAAGGGCCTTGTCTGCGCCGTCGCCCAGCAGCATGACAGCGGCGAGGTGCTGATGGTGGCCTGGATGAACCGCGAGGCCCTGGCCGAGACCCTGGCCAGCGGTCAGGTCTGTTACTGGTCGCGTTCGCGCGGCAAGCTGTGGCGCAAGGGCGAGACCTCCGGTCAGACCCAGAAGCTGGTCGAACTGCGCGTGGACTGCGACGGCGACACCCTGCTGCTGCGCGTCGACCAGAAGGGCGTGGCCTGCCACACCGGGCGGCGGTCGTGCTTCTACCGGGCCGTCGCCGCCGACGGCAGCCTGACCGAGGTGCTGCCGGTGACCGCCGACCCCAACGACCTCTACGGAGACTGACCGCATGACCGCCTGGCTGCCGCGCGTTTGCCGCCTGCTCTGCGTCCTGCCGGCACTCTTCCTGGCCGTGCCGGCCGGGGCGGCTGAAAACAGCGCGCCGGTCACCCTCTTCGCCGCCGCCAGCGCCACCGACGCGGTGAACGAGATCGCCGAAGCCTATGCCGCGCGGAGCGGCGGCTCCCTGCGTCCGGTGGTCGCCGCCTCTTCGACCCTGGCGCGCCAGATCGCCCAGGGCGCCCCGGCCGACCTCTTCCTTTCGGCCAACGTGCAATGGATGGACCACCTGGACGGCCAGCAGCTGCTGCAGGACGGCAGCCGCGTGCCGCTGCTGTCCAACCGCTTGGTGCTGATCGCCCCGGCGGATTCGCCCCTGCGCCTGCGTCTGACGCCGGAGCTGGACCTCGCCCGCCTGCTGGGCGACGGCCGCCTGGCGATCGGCGACCCCAACCATGTGCCCGCCGGCATCTACGCCCGCCAGGCGCTCGAGAACCTCGGCCTGTGGGATCAGGTCGCCGACAGGCTGGCCCAGGCCAGCAACGTGCGCGCCGCCCTCGCCCTGGTCGACCGCGGCGAGGCCGCGGCCGGCATCGTCTACGAGACCGACGCCGCGATCTCGCCGCGGGTACGCATCGTCGACAGCTTTCCGGCGGCGGCGAGCCCGAAGATCGTCTACCCCCTCGCCATCGTCGCCGGCCACGACCGCCCGGAGGTGCGCCGCGTCTACGAGTTCCTGCAGAGCGCGGAGGCCGCGGCCATCTTCAGCAAACACGGCTTTACGCGGCCCGCCTTCGGCAGCTAGAGGAATGTCCGGCCGCCGAGACCTGCAAGGGACGCAATGTTCGATCTGACCCCGCTGGAAATCGAAGCGCTGGGCCTCAGCCTGCGGGTCGCTCTGTGGAGCGTCTTCGTCAGCCTGCCCTTCGGGCTGGCCGTAGCCTG
Organism: Kiloniellaceae bacterium; assembly: GCA_050290145.1. Lineage (GTDB taxonomy): Bacteria > Pseudomonadota > Alphaproteobacteria > Kiloniellales > Kiloniellaceae > Pelagibius. The sequence continues at coordinate 7,180 of JBNKHC010000301.1, forward strand.
GCTGCTGGCGCGCCACGAGTTCTTCGGCAAGACCCTGCTGAACGGTGTCATCCACCTGCCGCTGGTGCTGCCCCCGGTGGTGGTCGGCTACCTGCTGCTGGTGCTGCTGGGCCGCCAGGGCCCGCTGGGCGCCTGGCTCTTCGCGACCTTCGGCATCAGCCTGCCCTTCACCTGGGAAGGCGCCGCCCTGGCCGCCGCGGTCATGGCCTTCCCGCTGATGGTGCGCGCCATGCGCCTCTCCATCGAGTCGGTCGACCAGAGCCTGGAGACGGCCGCGCGGACCCTCGGTGCGTCTCGGACCAGCGTCTTCGTCACCATCACTCTGCCGCTGATCATGCCGGGCATCCTGGCCGGTGCGGTCCTGGCCTTCGCCCGCAGCCTGGGCGAGTTCGGCGCCACCATCACCTTCGTCTCCAATATCCCCGGCGAGACCCGCACCCTCCCCCTGGCCCTCTACAGCCTGATCCAGACGCCCGGCGGCGAGGCCGGCGCCCTGCGCCTTGCCGTGCTCTCGGTGCTGCTGTCCCTCGCCGCCCTGGCGGCCTCCGAGGCCATCGCCCGGCGCCTGCGGGCGCGCATGAGCGACTGAAGGGGGGCCGCGCGGTGACGCTGGAAATCGATATCACGCGGCGCCTGGGCGCGCTGACCCTGGAAGCCAAATTCCAGTGTGAAGCCTCTGGAGTTACGGCAATTTTCGGCCGCTCCGGCGCCGGAAAGACGTCCCTTGTCAACACCCTGGCGGGGCTGCTGCGCCCGGAGCGCGGCCGCATCGTGCTGCGCGGCCGGACCCTCTTCGATTCCCAGAAGGGCATCGACCTGCCGCCGGAAAAGCGCCGCCTCGGCTACGTCTTCCAGGAAGGCCGCCTCTTCCCGCATCTCTCGGTGCGCCACAATCTGCTCTACGGCTATAACCGCGCGCCGGCCGGGGAGCGCCCCATCGGCCTGGACCGCGTGGTCGGCCTGCTGGGCATCGAGCAGCTGCTGGAGCGCCGCCCGCGCGCCCTTTCCGGCGGCGAGAAGCAGCGGGTCGCCCTGGGGCGAGCCCTGCTGGCCAACCCGCGCCTGCTGCTGATGGACGAGCCGCTGGCCGCCCTCGACCAGCCGCGCAAGGAAGAAATCCTGCCCTTCATCGAACAGTTGAAGGACGAGCTGGACCTGCCGATCGTCTATGTCAGCCATTCGATGCAGGAGATCGTCCGCCTTGCCGACACCCTGGTGCTGATGTCCAACGGCCGCATCGAGGCGGTCGGGCCGCTGGAGGAGCTGACCAACCGGCTGGACCTGCGCCCCCTGACCGGCCGCTACGAGGCCGGCGCGGTGCTTAGCACCACGGTCGCGGGCCAGGACCGTATGTTCGGCCTCACCGAGCTGCGCTTCGCCGGCGGGCGCCTGCGGGTGCCGCACCTGAACCTGCCGCTGGGCCAGAAGCTGCGCGTCCGGGTGCGCGCCCGCGATGTCTCCATCGCCCTGAGTCCGCCGGAAAATATCAGTATTCTCAATGTCATACCCTGTACGATTCAAGCCATAGGTGAGGAAAAGAGTCCGCAAATCGATCTCCAGCTCGACGCCGGCGGCGCCCCCATCTGGGCGCGCATCACCGCGCGTTCGCGGGAGGCCCTGGGCCTGACGCCCGGCCTGCAGGTCTATGCCCTGATCAAGAGCGTGGCCATCGACCGACAGAGCCTGGGCCGGCGCGACGCTGCCGAGCGCTTCCTGGCGGAGGAAGACCGCGGTTCCGAGGCGGTCCGTGAGCCCGAAAATGACCACGGGGGCGAGGGCGACTGAAGACGCGACAGAGGTAGAACCCTGCTGTATTATGCGCCCGGCGGTATGCAGGTGACCGCGAATTGTCACACGTGAGATGTCAGTGAGCGGGGTTTAATCATGAGCATGCATACGTTGAATGAACTCGCCATCTACCGCGCCCGCCTGCTCCGCGATCACCAGCAACTCGGCGACGGAACCCTGGAAGCCACAGTAAGCCAACTGGACGCCACGATCATCGCGCGTCCCGCGACGACTCCGGACGAAGGCATCGCCAAGCTGGAGCTGGCGCGCGACCTGGCCGCCGGTGAGAGCCGCACGGACATCGTCAAGCTGATCGACGGTGCCCTGCTGGTGCTGCGCCACTAGCGCAGCCGTGCAAAACGGAGTCCACAGAGCGCCCGGCTTGGCTTATGATCTCTGTGGCCACCGCCTTTGACTCTGACTGATAAGAAATCATCGTAGTCACTATGAAAAAGCACGATATCCTGATCGAACCCTGGCGCGGCAACCCGGGCCCGCGCAGCCAGAAGGGCACCGAGGGTTTCCGCTGGACCGTCTCCTACGAAAAGGACGGGCGCTTCTACGCCCAGGGCTTCGCCGATTCCCATGCGGAGGCCCGCGCGGCCGCCGAGGCCTACCTGAAGGAACAGGGCGTCGACCTCAACTGGCAGGCCGGTCCGAGTTCCTCGGCCAAGGTGCTGCGTCCCCGCTCCCGTCCCGCCACCGCCCGTAACCTGCGCTAGAAGAACCTCCGCCGAAGAACCGGCGGTTCCTACCTCACAGGGCTTAGTCCGGAATTCACGGTTGCGGTCGTCCGCGAAACGGCCTCACAATTCGGCTAATCAAATCGATAAGTCACCGCTGCGCCGCCTCGCTGTCGCGCGGGGAAAGAGACTGTGGGGAGGGGAACATGTCTGATAAGGCCGGCCGCCGCGCCGCTACGCCGTTCCGGAAAGCCCTGGCCGGACTGGCCCTGACCTTGCTGGTCGCCGCCTGCGGCACCCCCCGCGACTTCACGATCTATCAGGAAACCATCACCGAATTCCAGACCGCGACCGACCGCACCGCGGCGGTGTCGCTGGAGTACGTCAACGGCATCAACGCCTTCGAGCGCGAGTACGAACTGGAACAGCTGCGCGCGGATCCGAGCCGCCCGCTCAACGTCGACAAGCTGTCCAATCCGGTCCTCTCCCCGACGGCCATCGCGGCGCGCGACCGGGCCTTCAGTGTGCTCAAGCAATATACGCAGATGCTCGCTTCCTTGGCCGACAGCGATGCGAGCGAACGCTGGAAGGCGGCCAGCGAACGGGCCAAGGCCGCGGCCGACGTGCTGCTCGCCGACCTCAGCGAAAACACCGACATCTTCTCGGGCCTGCCGCTGGCCGAGGCGACCTCGCCGTTGAAGACCATCTCCGATGCCGTCGCGACGGAGATCATCAACGCCAAGCGGGCCGCCGCCCTGGATGCCGCCGTCGAAAAGGCCGCGCCCGCCATTCAGGAGATCTCCGCCAAGCTGCGTGAGGACCTGACCTTCGTCGTGCGTCAGCGCGATTCCGTAAAGCAGATCGAAATCGCCGAGCTGTCGATCGCCTATGCCCAGGCCCAGGCCGACAACAACAACAGCGCCCGCATGAAGACCCTGCGCGACCTGGATGCGGCCCTTCAGGCGCGCAGCCAAGAGCTCGACACCCTGCAGGGACTGATCCAGACGCTCGATCAGTTCGACGCCGCCCACGACGCGCTGGTGCGCTACGCCCGCTCCGACAAGGGGCCGCAGGATCTCAACGACCTGGTCGCGGTGGTGAGCAGCTACGCGGCGACCGCCGAGGAAATCTTCGAGTCGTTCAGGAAGGCCAAGGAAGCCCTGTCCTGATCGCCGGACGGCCTTGAAGAGGGGAAAGGAACACGATGCCAGCAGCAACCAAAGCAGCGAAGAAGGTACGCGACGACCTCTTCAAATCCTTCGAGGAGATGGTCAAGAAAGCGATGCAGCCGGACATCCCCATTCCGCAGCGCCAGGCGACGCTGAACCGCGCGCTGGAACTGCGGGCCCAATGGGTGGAACTGGAAGCCGCCCGCTTCAACAGCGACGCGGAAGCCTTCAACAAGGCGCAGGACAAGGTTTCCGACGCCATCACCGACCTGCGCCGCGCAACCAAGGAGCTCGACGACTTCGTGAAGATCGCCGAGAAGGCCACCAAGGTCTTCGGGCTGCTCGACAAGCTGCTGAAGCAGGCCGTCAAGTTCGTCGTCTGAGCGGCCCCCGCCCGGCCCTTGCCGGGGCCAGCGAACGCACCAGTTCAAGATCATGGGGTGCCCGCCCCACCGCTTTCACGCGGTGAGGACGGCACGCTGTCGGAACAAGGAGCTCAACCCGATGATCAGGCTGCCCCTGCTGATCGCCAGCATCCTGCTGACGGCCTTCCTGGCCTCCTGCAAACCGCCGACCTACGATTCGGCGCACCCCGACGCGCGCAACTCCGGCCCCTTCTGGGAGCGCGAAGAGCAGCGCGATTGACGAGGCCGCGGCCGAACGGCCCTCAGTGGTGGGAGATGTCCCCTTCCTTGAAGAGGAACTCCTTAAGGAACTTGTCGAAGTCCGGGCTGTTGCGGCGGATCCACTCCAGCACCATGGCCGCGTGCTCCATCTCCTCACGCATGTTGTGCAGAAGGATCTCCTTCAGCTCCGCATCGTCACAGTCGTCTGCGCGCTGACGGTACCAGTCGACCGCCTCCAGCTCCTCCATCAGTGAGACGATGGCTTGATGCAGATGGATGGTTTCCTTGCTCAACCGCTCGCGCGGCGCATGCAGACTATCACTGGAAGCTGCCATGGACGTCTTACCCTCTCTCCAAGTCACTTACCCATCGTCGGCGTTGCAGCAAAGCGGCCCCGCCGGACATTGACCGTGTCACAGTGTGCCGGGGCGGCCCTTGGACTGCAACGACCAGAGCAGCCAAGCGGCCACGAAAGAAGGGCTAGCGCCGCCGGCCGGCGACGAGGTCGCGCAGTTCCTGCACCTTTTCGCAGAAGGCTTTCTTGTCCCGTTCCAGGGTCAGGGCCGACATGCCGAAGGCTTCGGCGCGCTCGGCCTCTTCCAGGACCGCGTCCAGATGGTCGGGAGCCGCGCAGCCGGCCAGATCGCAGAGCACCTGCATCACCGCCGCCATGACCTCGGCCTCGGCGGCGCCGTCGCGGATGACCGGCCGCAGGGCGCGCTCCAACATGGCGCCGAAATCCGGGCGCAGGAAGGTGACGCAGCCGTCGGGGGTCGTGCGGGCTGGATAATCGTCGGCCGGCCGGACCGCCGCCAGGGCCAACAGGCTGCCGAGATACTCGATCGCCGCCAGGGCCGTCTGCGGGTCGTTGATGCCCGGCGACAAGGCGCGGCAAGCCACCTCCGCCAGCAGCTCGAACCCCAGGCGCGGATCGCCCTCGTGGCTGCGCTCGAAACCGACCACCACCGTCGCCCGCAGGGCCTCGAAGATCTCGTCGTCGGCACGGCCGCCGCGCAGCATCATGAGGTTGCGATGGTCGTGGACGAAGTCGCCTTCCTGCACGCAGAGCCGGACCGATAGATGCTGCGCGCGCGCCAGGTCGTGCAGTCGCCTCGCGTCGATGAGCTGCACGTAGCCGGTCGCCGTCGGAAAGACCGGCATTTCTTCCCCTGTGGCCGCTTCGGTGGCCTCGCCTTTCCCCTCCAACTGCATTTTCAGATAGGCCTGCAGGACCGCCTTCGCCTGGCGGTGGATGCGGTGGAGCATGCGGTTGATCTTCAGGGTGTCGGCGACGTGATGGATCCACTGCACCAGGTAGCGCAGCGCATTAAGTACCAGGAACAGCGCACCGAAGAAGATCAGCGTCACGCCCGGCCCCGCCACCGCCCCGAAACCGAACAGCAGCAGCGCCGCCAGGGCGAAGGTGAAGGTGGCGAGGAAAGTGCCGAGGGCGTTCTGCGTCACCGGGTCGGCCATGATCTCCGGCACGGCACGCGGCGAGGCCTGGCCGGCGGCGAGACTCAGCACCAGCATCAGCACCGAAAGCGTCACCGTCGCCACGGTCAGCATGCTGCCGGCCATCAGCTTCAGCAGTTCGGTGACCGTCGCCACCTCCACCTCCGGGAGCCAGGCCAGAGCATGGGGCGGCAGGAAGCCGTCGACGGTCGCGACGAAGGCCGCGGCCAGCGCGGCGATGATGCAGTAGGCGCTGGGGCGAAACCACAAGGCGGTGCGCACCGCCCTGATCTCGTTCTTCACCCGTGGTATCAGTTGCTCGCCCGATCCGGCGCCGTTCATAGCTTTCTCCCCAGCAGCGACAGCGGCGCGACCCCGGAGGTCCGCGTCCGCCATCCCTTAACGAAAGAAATAGCCCGCCGAAAGAGTCCTTCCAGAGACGACCGTGGGCTCACGCGCCGGCGAAGACCTCCTCCACCGCCTCACGCATGGCGCCGACCACGATGTCGGCCTCGTCGCGGCTGAGGCAGAGCGGCGGCGCGAAGCCGAGGATGTCGCCCTGCGGCATGGCGCGGCCGATGACCCCGCGCTTCAGCAGGGCGGCGGCCACCTTGGGCCCGTGCTGGCCCGCCGGCTCGAAGAACTTGCGGGCGTCCTTGTCCTCGACCAGTTCGACGGCGCAGAGCATGCCATCGCCGCGCACCTCGCCGACGCGGGGATGATCGCCCAGCGCCTTCTTCATGGCGCTGTTGAAGTAGCCGCCGACCTCGCGCGCGTTGGTCACCAGGTCCAGCTCGTCCACCAGCTTCAGGTTGGCGACGCCCGCCGCCGCGCCGATGGGGTGCGCCGAATAGGTCCAGCCGTGGCCAATGGCGCCGTTCTCGTCGGTGCCCTGCTCCAGCACCTTCCAGACCTTGTCGCCGATGATGGAGGCGGAGAGCGGCGCATAGGCCGAGGTCAGGCCCTTGGCCGAGGTGATGATGTCGGGACGGATGCCGTAGTGGTCGGAGCCGAACATGGAGCCGAGCCGCCCGAAGCCGGTGACCACCTCGTCGGCGATCAGCAGGATGTCGTACTTGGCCAGCACCTCCTGGATCGCCGCCCAATAGCCCGCCGGCGGCGGCACCAGGCCGCCGGTGCCCAGCGCCGGCTCGCCGATGAAGGCGGCGACCGTGTCCGGGCCTTCGGCCTGGATCAGCTTGTCCAGCTCGGCGGCGCAGTGCGCGGAGAACTCCTCCTCGCTCATGGCGTCGTCCTGGCGGCGGTAGTAGTACGGCGCCTCGGTATGGATCACCTGGGCCAGCGGCAGGTCGAACTTCTTGTGGAACAGCTCCAGGCCGGTCAGCGAGCCGGTCATCAGGCCGGAGCCGTGATAGCCGCGCCAGCGCGAGATGATCTTCTTTTTCTCCGGCCGGCCGAGGATGTTGTTGTAGTACCAGACCAGCTTGATGTTGGTCTCGTTGGCATCCGACCCCGAAAGGCCGTAGTAGACCTTGCTCATGCCCTCCGGAGCCCGGTCGATGATCATGCGCGACAGGGTGATCGAGGCCTCGGTGCCATGGCCGACGTAGGCATGGTAGTAGGCCAGCTCCTCGGCCTGCCTGGCGATGGCCCTCGCGATCTGCTGGCGGCCGTAGCCGGCGTTCACGCAGTAGAGTCCGGCGAAGGCGTCGAGCAGCTTGTTGCCCTCGCGATCGCGGATGTAGACGCCCTCACCGCCGGTGACGATGCGCTCCGGCGCCTCGCCGCGCGCGAACTGCGCCAGATGGGTCGAGGGGTGGAAAAAGCATTCCCGGTCCCAAGTCTCCAGTTGATCGTTCTTCAGCATTCTTCCTCTCCTCTCAGGACCAGTCGCGGCATACGTACTTCACATCGGAAAAGGCCTCAATACCCAGGCGGGAGCCTTCGCGCCCGAGGCCCGACTGCTTCATCCCGCCGAAAGGAATGGGCGCACCGGTCACCTTGGTGCGGTTGACCGCCACCATGCCGAACTCCAGGGCGCGGCTCATGCGGTAGATGCGCGCCGGCTCCTTGGTGTGCAGATAGGCGACCAGGCCGTAGTCGGTGGCGTTGGCCCGGGCGATGACCTCGGCCTCTCCGTCGAAGGGCGTCAGCGCGGCCACCGGCCCGAAGGTCTCTTCCGTCATGATCTTCGCCTCGTCCGGCACATCGGCCAGCACCGTGGGTTTGTAGAACAGCGGCCCCAGCTCGTGTCCCTCGCCGCCGCACAGCAGTCTCGCGCCCTTGGCGAGCGCGTCGGCCACGTGGTCCTTCTGCTTGGCCACAGCGGCGGCGTTCATCAGCGGCCCGATATCGGGATCGTCGAGGCCGAAGCCGATGGTCAACGCCTCGGTCCGCGCGGTAAAGCGGCGGCAGAAGTCTTCGTAGACCGGCCGCTCGATGAAAAAGCGGTTGGCGCCCAGGCAGTCCTGCCCGGAGGTCGCGAACTTCGCGCCGATGGCTTCGTCGACCGCCTTGTCCAGGTCGGCGTCGGCAAAGACGATGAAAGGGGCGTGGCCGCCCAGCTCGAGGCTCAGGCGCTTGATGGAGGGCGCGGACTGCGCGTAGAGCAGCCGGCCGATTTCAGTGGAGCCGGTAAAGGACAGCGCCCGCACCCGCGTGTCCGCCGTCCAGGCGCCGACGATCGGTGCGGGCTCGCCCACCACCACGTTGAAGACGCCCGGCGGGAAGCCGGCGCGCTGGCCCAGCTCGGCCAGCGCCAGGGCGGAGAGCGGCGTCTCCTTCGAGGGGTGCACCACCACCGTGCAGCCGACCGCCAGCGCCGCCGCCGCCTTGCGGGTGATCATGGCGTTGGGGAAGTTCCACGGGGTGACCAGGGCGGCCACGCCCACCGGCTCGCGCCACAGCTCGACCTCGGCCGAAGGCAGGTGCGAGGTGACGCTCATGATGTCCGGGCGCTTGGCCTCCTCGGCGAAGTACTCGGCGAAGGAGGCGCCGTAGTCGATCTCGCCGCGCGCCTCGGAGAGCGGTTTGCCCTGCTCCAGGGTCATGATGCGCGCCAGGTCTTCCCGCTGCGCCACCATCAACTCGTACCAGCGGCGCAGGCAGTCGCTGCGCTGCTGCGGCAACAGCGCCGCCCAGGCCGGAAAGGCGCGCTCGGCCGCGTCCACCGCGCGGCGCGCGCCCGCCGCACCCAGCGCCGCCACTTCGGCGATCACCGCACCGTCGGCAGGATTGGTGACCGGCAGCACGCCGGCCTCGGCGGCCTCAACCCAGGCGCCGTCGATATAGGACAGGACTGCCAGCAGCCCCGGATCCTCCAGGGCAAAGGCATCCTCGAAGCTGGCCTTAGGCACGGCTTTCACGCTCGGCGACTGCGACATGGCGCTTTCTCCTGCAAATCGACGCGATTCTGCGGGGTGATTCGCCGGATGGTAGCGGGGCGCCGGAGGAATGTGGCTCGGAAGTGGCCGCGCCGGACCGATGAATCCGCGCCGGCCGGCACGACGGGACTAAGATTCTTCGGCCCGGTGGTTCGGGCCGCTATTCGCCGCCGTCGCCGCGCAGCAGCTCCAGGGGTGGCGGCGACTCCTTCACCGGCTTGGTGACCACGAAGGTGAAGTAGCGCTTCACGCCGATGCGGCTCTGCAGGATCTCGTCGATCAGCTCCTGGTAGGCGGCCACGTCGCGGGCGACGATCTCGATGAAGTAGTCGACCCCGCCGCCCACGGCAACGCAGCGGGTCACCTGCGGGATCTCCTGCATGGCGTCCTCGAAGCGCTGGAAGTCGGCGGTCTGGTGGCTCTCCAGCTCGATCTGGACCAGAAAGTGCGAGGCCGGGGCGATCTTCTCCAGCGCCACCTCGGCGTGGTAGCCCTTGATGAAGCCGGCCTGGTCCAGGCGTTTCAGACGGTCCCAGCAGGCCGCCGGCGACAGGCTGATCCGCGCCGCCAGCTCGGATTTGGTGATCCGCCCCTCCTCTTGCAGGATGGCGAGGATCTGCAGGTCGCGCTTGTCGAGTTTCATAGGGCCGGGAAACGCCGCCGTTCAGACAACTCCATGCTTTTAAGCCAGCTTTGGGTCCCGGTCGACAGGAATCCGAAGGATCTTCGGCTGTAC
>JBNKHC010000302.1:0-10954 GCA_050290145.1 Kiloniellaceae bacterium
CCTCGTGGTGCGCCAGTCGACGGCGCGCCCCGGCGGGCGGCGCTGATGCGCCTGCGCGACACCACGCAGGCCGACCTGCCGGCGGTCCTGCGGGTCCAGCGGGAGGCCTTCGGCCAGGAAGAGGAAGCCGGACTGGTCCGCACCATCCTGGCCGACCCCACGGCCGCGCCGGTGCTCTCGCTGCTGGCCGAGGAAAACGGCGAGGCGCTGGGCCATGTGCTGTTTTCCGGGGCGCGTCTCGCCGAACCGGAGAGCGGCTGCCGCGCCGCCATCCTGGCGCCGCTCGCCGTGGTGCCCAAGGCACAGGGCCGGGGCGTCGGCGGCAGGCTCGTGCGGGCCGGGCTGGAACGGCTGGGCGAGGACGGCGTCGACCTGGTCTTCGTGCTGGGCGATCCCGCCTACTACAGCCGCTTCGGCTTCGCACCCGCGGCACCGCAGGGGCTCGCCGCGCCCTATGCCCTCCCCAAGGCCTACGCCGAGGCCTGGATGGTGCAGGCGCCGGGCGGGGGGCCGCCGGGCCGGGTGCGGGGCAGCGTCACCTGCTGCGACACGCTGATGAAGCCGGAGCTGTGGGGCGAATAGCGCCGTCCCGAGGCGACAAGCGCGCCGCCGTCCTGTACCTTCGAGAACCCGACGACCGGCCCGGGCCCCCGCCATGGATAACGACGCGACACTCGCCAGCCTCGCCCTCGCCTACACCGCCTACCTGATCGCCACGGTAAGCCCGGGGCCGGCCAACATGGCCATCGTGGCGACGGCCCTGCGCGAGGGCCGCCGCGCCGGGCTGCAGCTCGCAGCCGGCGTGGTGCTGGGCTCCCTGACCTGGGGCAGCCTCGCCGCCCTCGGCCTCTCGGCCCTGCTGCTGAAGTACGCCGGCCTGACCGAGGTGCTGCGTCTCGCCGGCGGCGGCTACCTGCTGTGGCTGGCCTTCAAGGCTCTGCGCAGCGCGCTGCAGGATTCCGGCACCCCGGCCGCGGCGCGCGCCGGCGGCGCCTCCGGCCTTGGCTATTTCTCCAAGGGCCTGGCGATCCACCTGACCAATCCGAAGTCGGTCTTCGCCTGGGTCGCGATCATCGCCATCGGCGTCACGCCGGACTCCCCGTCCTGGATCGCCTTCGCCATCGTCGGCGGCTGCTGGCTCATGGGCATGGTGATCTTCGGCGGCTTCGCCCTGGTGTTTTCGACGGCGCGCATGGCCGGGGCCTACGGCCGCTTCCGCCGGCTCATCGAGGGGGCGACGGCGCTGGTCTTTGGCCTGGCCGGCTTCCGGCTGCTGCTGGGCGGACGCTGAGGCCTACTGCGCGGCCAGCTGGAAGGGCTGCTCGGACTTGCCGGCGGCGCCCTTGGCGCCGTCCTTGGGCAGCAGCAGGGAGAGCAGCGGCGGGATGATCGCCAGGGTCAGCAGCGCCGAGAGGCTGAGGCCGCCGATCACCACCGAGCCGAGGCCGCGGTAGAGCTCCGAGCCGGCGCCGGGGAAGACCGCCAGCGGCAGCAGGCCGAAGGTCGAGGTCAGGGTCGACATGAAGATCGGCCGGATGCGGTTGCGCGTCGCCTGCAGGATGGCTTCCGAGGAGGCCATGCCGCTGCGGCTGTTCTGCAGCGCCTGGTCGACCAGCAGAATGGCGTTGTTCACCACGATCCCGATCAAGATGACGAAACCCAGCATGGTCAGCATGTCCAGCGGCTGGGCGACGTAGGTGTTGAGCGCGGCCAGGCCCAGCAGGCCGCCGGCGGTCGCCAGCGGCACCGAGAGCATGATGATCAGCGGGTAGACCAGGCTCTCGTAAAGCACCGAGATCACCAGATAGACGATGATCAGCGCCACCACCAGGTTGAGCTGCAGGGCGCCCCAGGTCTCCGAGAGGTCGTCGGCGGCGCCGCTGAGGCTGAGCTTCATGCCCGCGCCCAGGGCTCCGGCCTCCAGCGGGGCCACGACCTGCTCGCGCACCACCTCGATGGCGTCCTGCAGGGGCATCGACTTCGGCGGCGTGATGATCACGGTGATGGCGCGTTCGCGGTCGACGTGCAGGATCTCGGTGGGCCCGCTGGTCAGCTCGATATCGGCCAGGGAGTCGGCCGGCAGCACCAGCCCTGTGCCGGTCACGATGGGCAGCGCGTTGATACCCTGGGTGTTGGTGACCAGTCCCTCCGGCCCCATCAGGGTGACGTCGATGCGGCGGCTGCCGAGGTTGACCTCGGCGACGCGGGTGCCGTCGTTCATGGTGTCGATGGAGATTGCCAGGTCGCGAGCCGTCAGCTTGGCCTTGGCCAGGCGGCGCAGGTCCGGCGTCACGCGGATCTCCGGCGCGCCGAGTTCCAGGCCCGGATCGACGCGCACCTGCAGCCCTTGGGCACCGGCGAAGGCCTTCTCGACCAGTTCGTCAGCGTGCCCGGCCACGGCGATGATGTCCTCGATGTCCGGGCCGGTCACGTTCAGGTAGATGGTGCGCGAGCCGCCGATCGAGCGCCCGAAGATCGAGGCCTGGGAGACAAAGCCCCGGGTGCCGGGGTCAGCCGAGACCGCCTTCTTGAGGATCGGCACCAGTTCGCCGGCGCGATCGATCTCGGTGGCGCTGGCGCCGACGAACATGATGTTGCGCAGGGCGACGAAGAAGAAGTTTTCGATGTGCGGCGGATCGCCTTCCTTGGCCGTTCCCTGCGCCTCGCTGATCCAATAGGGCTTGGTCGCGGCCTCGATACGCTCGGCCAGCTCGAAGGTGGTGGCGAGGTTGTAGCCCGGCGGCGGCTGGACGCGGGAGAAAACGAAATTGCGGTTGCCGTCCGGCAGATAGTCGAGCCGCGGCATGAAGAAATAGGTGGCGAGCGCCGCGCCGCCGCAGATCACCGCCACCACCCCCAGGGCCGCCACGCGGCTGGAAATGACCCGGCGGATGACGCCCAACACGCCGCGCACGAAGAGCCCCGCCAGGGGATCGATGACCGGCAGGTGGAAGCGCTTGGTGAAATCGTTCTGCGCCCCGGCCTTCGCCTTCTTGGATCCCAGCATCTTGTTGGAGAGCGTCGGAATCACGGTGATGGCGACCAGCAGCGACAGCAGCACCGAGACGGAGATGGCGACGGCGATGTCGCGGAACAGCTGGCCCGCCGGCAGCTCCAGCAGCAGGATGGGGATGAAGACCACCACGGTGGTCAGCGCCGAGGCCAGGATCGCGCCCCAGACCTGGCGGGCGCCCTCGCGCGCGGCCGCCGCCGAATGCGCGCCGCCCTGACGCAGGCGGAAGATGTTCTCCAGCACCACGATGGCGGCGTCGACCACCATGCCCACGGCAAAGGCGATGCCGGCCAGCGAGATGACGTTCAGCGAGCGCCCCACCAGCGCCATGGCGACGAAGGTGGCGATGACCGAGATCGGGATCGACATCACGACCACGGTCGTGGCGCGCCAGGAGCGCAGGAAGAGGATGAGGATCAGCGCGGCCAGCGCGCCGCCGACGAAGATGTTCTGCTCCACCAGGTCGATGGCCGAGTCGATGTAGATGGTCTCGTCGTAGAATATTACGAGCTCGACCCCTTCGAAGCGCAGCGGCCCTTCGTTCAGCTCGCGCACCGCCTGGCGCAGCCCCTTCATGGTCTCGATGACGTTGGCGCCGCTCTCGCGCACCACGTTGAGGCGGATCATCGGCTGTCCGTTGAAGCGCCGGTTGCTGGTCGGATCCTCGTAGTCCAAGCGCACCTGAGCGATGTCGCCGACGGTGACGTCGGCCAGGCGCCCGCCGCCGGAGGGCCCGCTGGCCGAATCGTAGGTGGACTGCAGCACCACACTGCGCACCTTCTCCACCGTCGCGGTCTCGGAGTCGGTGCGCACGATGTAGCGGCGCTTGCCCTCCTCCACCGCGCCGGCGGTGAGCGTGACGTTGGCCTCGCGCAGGGCCTGCAGCACCCGCGGCACGGTCAGGCCGTAGCCGGCCAGCACCGCAGGCTCGATGATGACCTGAAGCTCGCGCGCGCTGCCGCCGGCGTAGTCGACCTGGGAGACGCCGGGCACCCGCTGCAGGCGGTCGGCGACGACGTCCTCGACCAGGTCGCCGTAGGTGTCGATGTCGCGGCTGTTGTCCTCCAGCCGGGTCATCGCCAGGCGCGCAATGGGCACGTCCTCCGAGCCCGAGGTGCGGATCGAGGGTTCGCCCGCTTCCGCCGGCAGGTCGGAGACGTTGCCCAGCCGGTTGGACACCAGCATGAAGGCGCGGTCCATGTTCTGGCTGACGTTGAATTCCAGGGTGATGCGGCTGCGCCCGAGGTCGGAATCGCTCGACATCTCGACCACGCCCTCGACGCCGGCGAGTTCCTCTTCCAGGCGGTTGGTGATCTCGCGCTCGACTTCCAGCGGCGAGGCCCCGGACCAGGAGGTAGTGACCTGCAGCACTGGCCGGCGCACGTCCGGGGTCAGCTGGATGGGAATGGTCTGCAGGGCGACGAGACCGAGCGCCAGCACGATGAGCACCGCCGCGGCCACCGCCGTCGGCCGCTTGATCGCGAAGCCGATGATGTCCATTCAGTTGTTACCCGCCAAAGCTGGCCACCCGAAGCCAGCGCCAAGGATTATGTGGCTGCTTTTCGATCTAGCGCAACGGCTTCCTACGGCAAGCGGCAACGCCGGAATCGCGGAAATCCGGGGGTTTCCTTGGTAATAGGTACGACCCCCGGGCGCCAGACATCCCCGGCGGCGCCACCTGGTGGCACAGAGTGCCTATTCCGCCGGATCGGGGATCCAGCCGACGGCCACCGCGTCCTGGACCGGGGGCGCGAGCGCGCGCGCGAAGATCGCGCGCTTCAGCTCGGGGGCCCGCCACTCGGGATGGGCGGCCTTGAGGCGCGCGGCCAGGGCGGCGACCCGCGGCACCGCGAAGCTGGAGCCGGAACCCTCGGTCGCTTTGCCGTCGAAGCCGGTGACGCGGCGATGTTCGGCCGGCACCAGCAGATCGACACTGACCGCGCCCCAGTTGGATCCGGGCGCCGGGACGCCCCTGGTGTCGGAGGAGGTGACCACGATCATGTTGTCCAGCGGCAGGCTGGCGGGGTAGAGCGGACGCCCGCCGGCCCTGCCCTCCGCCGCGTTACGGGCATCGATGTCGCGGCCTTCGTTGCCGGCGGAGACGATGAAGAGCATCTGCGGATGGGTCCGGGCCGCCGCCGCGAAAGCCAGCCAGTCGTCCTGGCGGGTGCTGCCCAGGGGCAGCATCATGATGGAGGCCCCCGCCGCCGCCGCGGCGGCCACCACATCGGCCATCCGGGTCATGTCCGGGCGCGGGTAGCGGAAGGGCAGCAGGCGCACCGCCGGCGCCTCGGCCAGCAGCTGGCTCGCCACCTCGGTGCCGTGGCGGATCGGAAAGAAGGGCGAGCGGCTGGTATCGCCGTCGAAGGGCCGCTCGTCCATGTCCCAGAAATCGTAGCCCAGGCTGCGCCCCGCCGCGTCACGGGCCAGGCGCCCGGCAATCGCCGGCAGCAGATAGTTCACGCCGCTGTCGACCTGGGCGACGATCACGCCGCCGTCGCCACCTTCTGACCGGGCCTCGGGAAGCGGAGGATCGAGCGGCTCCCGCCCGGTGACCGTCACGAGGTCCGGCGCCAGCAGCAGCAGCTCGCTGGCTCTCTCGCCGTCATAGCTGAGCCCGCGGGCCAGCTGGAGGGCGCAGTCGCCGCCGGTCATGGCCAGCAGCAGCGGGCGATCGCTGGAGAGCGCCCGGGCCTCGATGGCGAGGCGGCGCAGGATGCCGCCCGGCCGGAGCGCCGTCACCACAAGCGCCAGGTCCGCCTCGCCGTTGACCAGGCGGATCTCCCGCCGCAGCCAGGCCCCCGCCGGCCCCGTCTCCTCGACGTCGCTCAGCGCGAAGCCGGGCAAGCGGAGCTCCAGACCTTCCGGCGCCTCGACGCCGTCCGGGCAAAGCGAGGCCGCGGCCGCGAGAACCGCCTGCCGGGCCTGCTGCGGCATCGCCGCGCCCGGCGCAGCGGCCGGCAGCAGCAGGGCAGCGGCCAGGGCCAGGCGAAGCCTGCCGCGGCACCCCCGGAGGCTCCTCGGCTTTTCCCTGCCGCTCATCCCGCTCCCGCTTTCGGTGAATGAAGGAGACCCGACTTCGCCACAGGCGGCGCGGCGGCACAAGGCCGCTTATTTGTGCCTACCGGGCACTGATCCCATTCCTGAGCAAGGCATTTTCATTTGCCGGAAAAAGAATCACCTCTAAAGGCCGCCCTGTTCGGGCCCGAAGCGAGCGGCGCGAGCCCCAATCACCCCTGGGGCGCCGCCAGGAAAAGGAGACAGCCATGACCGGAAGTGTCCCTGCCGTAGCGGCCGGCGAGGCCTCGGCGCAGGCCGCGACGCCGTCCACAGTGCCGTCCAGGGCGGCGGTGACGGCGCCGCTGAATTTCATCATTCCCCAGGCCGGAAAGCCGGTGCTGGAAAGCGCCGCGCTGACCGGCGGCGCGCCGCGCGAGCTTTTCGCCACCGAGGCGCGCGAGGTCGACATCCTGGACCTGCGACCCCTGGCGGAGAACTTCTCGCTGGACCGCGAAGGCTTCGTCCTGCGCCGGGCGCCGACGGCGGTCGACGACCTCTACGACGACTACGCTGTCGAAACCCGCTACTTTCCCGAGATCGAGGCTCTGCTGCAGCGCGAGCTGGGCGCCAGCCGGGTCGCCGTCTTCGATGCCACGCGGCGCTCCGACGCAGCGGCCGGCGCGGCCAACCGCGACGGCACGCGCGGCCCGGCCGGGCGGGTGCATGTCGACTACACCGCCGCCAGCGGCCCGCGCCGCGCGGCGGATGTATTGGGCGAGGCCGAAGCGGCGCGCCTCAGCGCCGGGGGCGCCCGCATTGTGCAGGTGAACGTCTGGCGGCCGATCCGTGGCCCGGTGCGCCGCGCGCCCCTGGCCCTGGCCGACGCCGCCAGCGTGCGGCCCGAGGCACTGGTCGCCACCGACCAGGTCTTCCCCGAGCGTGTCGGCGAGATCTACCACCTGGCCCACGAGGCCGGGCAGCGCTGGTTCTACGCGCCGGACATGACGCGCGACGAGGTGCTGCTGATCAAGGGCTGGGACAGCCTGGACGACGGCCGCGCCCGCTTCACGCCGCACAGCGCCTTCACGCCGCCGCAGCAGCGCAGCGACGCCCCGCCCCGCGAAAGCATCGAAATCAGGACCTTCGCGGTCATCGAATAGGTTGGCTATCCCGCGCCTTCAGTCGTGGCGGCTGAAGGCGCCGTGTCGGGCGCCGCGCGTCAGCTTGGCGAAATCGTCAGCCGTCACCTGCAGCAAGGTGGCGTGGTCGCCGCCTTCCAGGAAGGTTTCCGGCTGGCTGGCGAGGCTGTCGTCGACGACGGTTTCCAGCCCGTAAGGCGCCCCCATCGGCGGCACCGCGCCCAGCGCGCAGTCGGGAAAGGCGTCAGCCACCTCATCCTCGTCGGCCAGCCGCAGGTCGCGGCCGGTCAGGCGGGACAGGCTGTCCATCTCGATGTGGTGCGAAGCCGGGATCACGGCAAGCAGGTAGCCCTCGGCATCCTTCACCAGAACGCCCTTGGCCACGCAATCCCCGGAAACGTGGCTCGCCTGCGCCGTGCGCGACGCCGAGAGCGTCTTCTTGTGCGTCACGGTGTGGGGTTCGACCCCGTTTTTCCGGAGATAGCTTTGCAGTGTCGACGTGATCGTCATGGTCATGCCCTCCGATCCATTGCGACTGGAAAAGTCTAGGACTGCCCCGGGGCCGAATCAATCTTGCCGGCAACCTTAAAGTCCCGTTGCGCGGGGAAACGACTTGAGCGATATGCTCGCCGCCGGATCACTGTGCGGCAGGAGCGCCATGGAAACGAACAAGGATATCGTCAGGCTCTACGTGGACCGGTTCAACGCCGGCGACCTGGAGGGCTTGAGTGAGCTCTTCACCGAAGACGCCCTGGTCTACGGCGTTCTCGGCTGGGGCAAGGTCGAGGAGGTCATGCCGATCTGGAAGCAGCTGGTCGAGTCCCTCGCCATGCAACTGGAGATTACCGACATGATCGCCGAGGGCGACAAGGTCGCCGTGCGCTACGTCGAGCGCGGCACGGCAAAGGCGGTCTTCTTCGACAAGCCGGCAACCGGCCAGAGCTACGAACTGATCGCGATGGAATGGTTCGAGATCGCCGCGGGCAGGATCCGCCGCCGCTGGGGCGCCCGCGACTTCGCGGCCCAGTCCCGCCAGCTCGGCTGGAGCTAGGCTGTGGGACAAGACGGGCGGCCCGGCACCCCGGAAGGCCGCGGGCTCCGTCGTTCCGGTTGATTTCGCCGGGCCGCTGCTTGCCATGATTATTGCGCGGGCCGGCCAAGTGGTATAAGCGGGCTTCGCCGGGCTATCGGTGCTGAGCGGCGCTTGACGCCTGTTCCCGCAGAAAGCCTGCGCGGAAAATTTTGCGACAGAGGTAAGGCATGGGCGACGAGAACGACGCGTACGTTTACGACGAAGCGACGGGAGAATGGCGCCCGGCCGCGGAGATGGCCGCATCTGGCGATGCCGATCAGGTCGTGGTTCGCGATGCTTCCGGAAATATTCTCGCCGACGGCGATTCGGTCACCCTCATAAAGGATCTGAAGGTGAAGGGAGCCAATCAGACCCTGAAGCAGGGCACGGTCATCAAGTCGATCCGCCTCACGGACAACGACCAGGAGATCGATTGCCGCTACGAGGGGATAAAGGGCCTTGTCCTGCGCACGGAGTTTGTGCGCAAGCGCTAGTACACCACGGGCGCGCATCCCCCTGCGAAGGCCCGCGCTCGCCCGCCGGCAGGCTTTCGGCTCTTTCTCATTGCTTCGCTCGGGCGTCGCAGAACATCTTGCCGACCGCCGGCGCCACGCCCCGCCGCTTCCAAATACGCCGCAGCATTCCCTCGCAAAGACGGCTAGGATCATGGTCATGGCGCGCGAACCACGCAGGCCGCAACGATGACCCCCCGGCTTCCCGGCCTTGCCGCGGTGGCGTGCCTCGTGTCGACCTGCCTCCTCCTCGCCGCCTGCGCCGCCGAACCCCGGCGCCCGCAGCCCTCCGCGAGCCCGCTGCCGCCCGCCAACGCACAGACCACCATCACCGGCGCCCTGACCTACCGGGAGCGCATCGCCCTGCCGCCGGACAGCACCGCCCACGTCAGCCTGAGCGACGTTTCCATCGCCGACCGCGCGGCGCCGCTGCTGGCCGAACAGACGATCAGCCTCGCCGGGCGCCAGGTGCCGCTGCCCTTCGCCCTCAGCCTGCCGCGCGGCAAGCTGGATCCTTACGGCCGCTATGCGGTGCGCGGCACCATCCTCGACTCCCTGGGGCGGCTGCTGTGGACCACCGACACGACGCACCTCATCGATCCCAGGCAAACCGCCAGCGAGCTCGGCGAGCTGATGATGGTGCGCGTGGCGGCCGGGGCGGACCCGAGCCCGGCGGAGCGGCTGCGCGGCGGCGAATGGCGGGTCGAGGACGTCGGCGGGCGCGGCATCATCGACTTCACCCATGTCTCGCTGACCTTCGGCCACGACGGCCGCGTCGCGGGCCTGACCGGCTGCAACAGCTATTCGGCGCCCTACCAGGTCTCCGGCACCAGCCTTGCCATCGGATCGGCGATCGCCACGCTGCGCGCCTGCCTGCCGGCCCTGGAGGACCAGGAAAAGGAGTTCCTGCGCATCCTCGCCGGGGTCAGCCGCTTCCGGTTCACCGAGACCGGCGCGCTGATCCTCTCCACGGCCGACGGCGACAGCCTCACCGCCCGGCGCTAGCCCGGCGGCCCCATAACAAAAGGCCCCGGAAAACCGGGGCCTTTTGTTATGGCGGAGAGGGAGTCCGTTTGATCATTATCCGGAACCGTCCGCTGTCATCCGGAAACTCATTCATGTCAGCACGTTGAGGGGCCTCCGGCATCTGGAATGATCCGGCGGCATCCGGTACAATCTGGCCCTGACACGTGGGCAGGCATGTGGGTAGTTCTCACACCTGCCCGCCGCTCTCCATGTGGGTAGGCGGAAACCGGAGGGTCCCCATGCAGCTCAACAAGCTATCGGCCGCCAAGGTGAAGGCACTGACCAGGCCGGGCCGCTACGGTGACGGCGGCGGCCTCTGGCTGCAAATCTCGAGGTGGAAGACCAAGGCATGGCTGTTCCGCTACACGCTGGACGGCCGGGCGCGGCAGATGGGGCTGGGCAGCGTGCATACGCTCGGCCTCGCCGAGGCCCGCGAGAGGGCCCAGCGGGCGCGGGCGCTGCTTCTGGAGGGTATCGACCCCATCGAGGCGAAGCACGGCGAGCGGGCCGCCGCGCGGGCCGAGGCGGCGCGGAGGATCACCTTCAGGGACGCCGCCGAGAAATACATCGCCGCACACCGGGCCGGCTGGAAGAACGCCAAGCACGGCGAGCAGTGGCGCCGGACCCTGGAGACCTACGCCTTTCCCGTGATCGGCAGTATCGCCGTGGCGGACGTGAGCACGGCACACGTCGTCAGGGTCCTCGAGCCGATCTGGACCACGAAGACCGAGACAGCGAGCCGGGTGCGCGGGCGCGTGGAGGCCGTGCTGGACTGGGCGCGGGCGCGGCACTTCCGGGAGGGCGACAACCCGGCGCGCTGGCGCGGCCACCTGGACAAGCTGCTGCCGGCCAAGACGAGGGTCCGCAGGGTCCAGCATCACGGGGCGATGCCCCACGACGAGCTGCCGGACTTCATGGCGGATCTGCGCGACAGCGACAGTATCAGCGCCCGGGCCCTCGAGTTCACCATCCTGACCGCCGCCAGGACCGGAGAGACCATCGGCGCCCGCTGGCCCGAGATCGACCTGGATGCCGGGGTATGGACGGTGCCCGCCGAGCGGACCAAGAGCAGCCGCGAGCACCGGGTGCCGCTTCCTGCCCGGGCGGTCGAGAGCCTTCGCTCCCTGCCGCGGGAAAGGGGCAACAATCACGCCTTCCTCGGCGCCGCGAAGGGCCGGGGCCTCTCTAACAT